>JBIKJV010000157.1:0-5770 GCA_044360755.1 Phycisphaerales bacterium | reverse complement strand
TGGCGTCGGCCTGCGCGGTGGCAAGCTGGGCGCGCGTGGCGTCCACGGCGGATGCCGCGTCCTGTGCCTGCTTGCGCGCCTCGGCCAGCGCGGCCTCTGCGGCGGCGACCTGTTCGGGTGTTGCGGCGCCGCTCGCGGCGGGAGCCGCCGTGGGCGCGGTGGCGGACGGCATGGCGCCGGCCTGCGCAGCCGATGCATTCGCGGTGCCGGCGTCGCGGACCAGTCGGATGTTCTTGCCGTTGGTGCCGACCGGGCGCACCATGTGCTTCGGGTCCCACGCAGCCACCTCGACGCGCGCGTCGAAGGTCTTGCCGTTGCGCAGCACGCGGAGGTTGATCGGGTCGCCGGGCTGGAGGGTGCGGACCACCGCGCGGATCGCGTCGGGATCGGCGTCCGGGATGTCGTTCACCGCCACGATCACGTCGTGGTCCTTGATGCCGGCCTTGTCCAGCGGCAGGCCCTTGATCACCTCCGTGACCAGCGCCACGCGCTCGCGCTGCGCATCGCCCTGCTCCAGGTGCGCCAGCAGGTGTTCGGGAACGTCGACCAGGCGCGCGCCCAGCATGACCTTGGGCGGCGTCAGCTGCTCGCCGGCCACCGTGCGGAAGTCGTAGGGGTTGCCGGTCAGCACCGAAGCGTCGGGCTTCGACTCGGGCTTCATCCAGTTCGAGGGCAGGTCCATGCGCTCGATGACCGCACCCTTCGCGTCCAGCACGCCAACGCGTCCCTCGCGGATGACGATGCGGTCCGCGGGCACGCGCTCGCCGTCCATGTAGACCTCGACGTCGGTGCCGAAGGTGCGCAGCTCGTAGCGGTGCGCCTGGCCGTCACGCGCAGGGGCGGGGATCGGTGCGGGCGTTGCGGCGGGCGTCGCGGCGGGCGCGGGCGCAGGTGCAGGAGCCGCGGCAGGCGCAGGCGCCGCCGCGGGCGCGGGAGTTTCCGCGGGCGGCGTGGCCGGGGCCGGCGCGGGAGCGTCGGCGGGTACGGGTGCGGGCGTCGTGCCCGCCGCGGGCTCGGCTGCCGGCGCAGGCGTCGCGTCGGGTGCCGGCGCGACCGGCTGCGCGGCCGGCTCCGCCGACTGCTGCGAAACCGGCGCAGGCTCGGCGGGCGGCACGGGCAGGCCGTTGTCCGGGCCCGGGTTCGTGGCAGCGGCCATCTCCTGGCGGCCGCTCGGCTCGCCCGACGGTGTGTCGATCGCGCCCTTCTCGGTCATCGGCTCGGCGATCGTCTGCGGCTGCGGGACTTCTCCCGGCGGTCCGTCCGGATCCTGCATCGCCGATTCCTGGCACGAGGCGAACAGGACCAGCACGAGCGTGCACGCGGTCGCGGTGAGGCGCATGGCCGAATGATACAAGCCGCTATCGTGGGGCTTCCTCCGCCATGCCTCGCCCGGACCGCCGCTTTCCCGCACCGTTCCCCTCCGCCATGCGCGCCGCGCTTGCCGCCGCCACCGCGCTTGCCGCATGCATGGCGCCGGGGTGCGATTTCGACCGTTCGGGTTCGCCGCTGCCCGCCGAGGGCTTGGCCGGCGCCTGGCGCTGGCGGCCGGTGCGCATGGAGGTCAGCGCGCTGACCACGCCGATCCCGGCGCTGGGCGAGCGCAAGCCGACGGTCGACGTGCGGATCGCCTTCCGCGATGACGGTGGCGACGAGGCGAAGGCCGTCGGACTGCTGCGCGTCTCGGTGCGCGATGGCGGCAGGGAACTGGCCGCGGCAACCGTCGACCTGGCCGCCACCGAACCCCACGCGCGCACGTGGGACGGCGTGACCGAGACCTACACGGTGCTCCTGGTGCTGCCGTCCGACCCTGCCCCGCGCGCGCAGCTGGACGTGCGTGCCGACTTCCAGGGCGCCGACGGCGCGCGCATGGACTGCTCCGGGCAGGTGCGCTGGCCGGAGCGCGCGCGATGAGCGCGCCCGACGCGCGCCGGTTGCCGACCGTGGCCGCCGACACCCTGCTGCTGACCGCCGCGCTGATCTGGGGCAGCACCTTCGTGGCGCAGAAGATGGCCACGGAGCACATGGGCCCCGTGCTCTTCAACGGCATCCGGTACTTGTCCGGCGCGCTGCTGTTGGCGCCGATCGCGCTGGTGCGTTGGCGCCGGACCACCAGCGCCGCGGCGCGCCGCAGCGCGGTGGTGGGCGGGCTGCTGGCAGGCGTGGCGATGGCCGTCGCAAGCAGCACGCAGCAGGTGGGCATGCACGCCACCAGCGTCAGCAACGCCGGGTTCATCACCGGGCTGTACGTGATCATCGTGCCGATGCTGGGGCTCTTCGTCGGCCAGCGCGTGCGCTGGACGGTGTGGACGGGCGCCGCGCTGGCGGTGGTGGGGCTGTTCTTCCTCAGCCTGTACGACCCGGCCTCGGGGCGCGTGGAGCTGGGCAGCGGCGACGCCTGGGTGCTGGCGTGCGCGTTCGCGTGGTCGATCCACGTGCAGGTGATCGGTTGGGCCGCGCCGGACGCGGATGCGTTCGTGATCAGCGCGCTGCAGTTCGCGGTGACGGGCGTCACGTGCCTGGTGGGTGCGACGGTGCTCTCGGTGGTCTTCGGCCTCCAGGAATGGGGAATGCGCGAGGAGTTCCACTGGGACGGATTCACGGCCGCGCTGGGGCCGCTGGCGTTCGCGACGCTGCTCTCGACCTGCGTGGCCTTCACGCTGCAGGTGGTGGCGCAGGCCAGTGCGCCGCCGGCGCACGCGGCCATCCTGCTGAGCCTGGAGAGCGTCTTCAGTGCACTGGCCGAGGCGGCCGTGCTGCTGCTGGGTTGGACCACGATCGGCGCCCCGATGACCGGGTGGAAGCTGCTGGGCTGCGCCCTGATGTTTGCGGGCGTGGTGGTCAGCCAGCTGCGCCTGGGAGGCGGGCGCCCGGGCGAAGGGGCCGCCGCCGCTGCGCCCGTTGGGTCCGGGGACTGAGCCCGGCTCCTATACTCCGCGTCCCATGGCCCTTGAGACGACCGCCTTCGCCCCCGGCACCCGCGTGCGCGTCACGCAGCAGATCCCCGCTGTCCGCCGCACTGCCAGCACCACCGTGGAGGGCACCGTCGTCCGCTACCGCCAGTCGAAGACCGGCAGCTGGTTCGCCCACGGCCTGCACGACAAGCTGTGGCTGGACCGCCTGGAGCTTCGCAAGGACGACGGCGAGGTCGTGGTGCTGAACCTGGACCAGTATTCGGTCGTCGAGACGGCCTGAGACCGGGTCCGGAATGTCCCGAACCTAGCTCCCCGCCGGTTCCACCGTCACCCGCGTCATCTTGGACCGCCACGCTGCTCCCAGCTCGCGGCCGATGTAGTCGTTGATGCACGCCACGCTCAGGCGCTCGAAGCCGGCCGCGCTCTCGGCCAGGTCCATCGGGCGGCCGAGGCGGTGCACCTGGCTGGCGATCGCCATCGCGCGCGCGGACGAGCTCTCGCCGCTCATCACCAGGCCGCTCTTGGCGCCGATCAGCGCGTCGGCGAACTCCTGCGGCGTGATGCCCTGTTCCAGGCGCTCCAGCTCGCGCTGGATGCACTCCAGCGTGGTGGGCGCGCGCTCGTGCGTGCTGCCGGCGTAGATCTGCACCAGGCCCGACTCCTTGCCCAGCGCGGTGCTGGCGCCCACCGAATAGCACAGGCCGCGCTTCTCGCGCACTTCCGTGAACAGGCGGCTGCTGGTGGAGCCGCCCAGCACGCGGATGGCCACGCGGTGGCGGTATGCGTCGGGCGAGCGCTCGGGCGGTGCATCCAGGCCGATGGCCAGGTGCGTCTGCTGCGTCTCCATGGGCACCCGGTGGATGCCGCGCTGCGGGGGGGCGGTTTCCTTGGGTTCCGGGGTGGTGCCCGACCAGCCTTCCAGCAGGCGCTCGAAGAAGTCCCGTGCGCGCTCGGGTTGGATGTCGCCCGCCACGCCGATGATCGTGCCGCCCGGCAGGGCACGGCGGGCCCAGGCCGCCCGGATGCCATCGGCGGTCAGCGCCTCCAGGCCTTCCTTGGTGCCGTGGCCGCTGCGGTTGAAGGGCGTGGGCAGGGCGAATTCGCGCAACTTCAGGCCCACCAGGTGCTGCGGCTCGTCCTGCAGGCCGGCCAGCGACTGCAGCGCCAGGGCGCGCACGGCGTCCAGCGATTCGGCCTCCAGGCGCGGTTCGCGCACCATCAGGCCGAACAGGCGCATGGCCTCCTCGAAGCGGTCGCCCAGGCAGAGCGTGGTCAGCACCAGGTGGTGCACCGCCGCGGTGCCGTGGCGCTGCGCGCCCAGCGCGTCGAAGCGGTCGCTCAGCTCGCGGCTGCTGTACGGGCCGGCGCCGCGGAGCACCAGTTCCGACAAGATGGTCGACTCGCCCTCACCGGCCGCGCCCGCGGGGTCGCCGGCCGAACCGACGGGCAGCATCCAAGCGGCGGCACAGCTGCGGGTGCCGGGCATGCGTTCCACGGCCAGGCGTGCCCCGCAGCGGAGCGTGAAGAGCTGGAGGTCGGCGGGCATGGGGGCAGGCTAGCAGGGTGGTGCAGGAACCATCGCGCGGACGTCACACGCCGGTGCGCGCGAAGTCGGCGAACCACTCGTCGGCGGTGTGCATGCCGGGCGCCTGGCCCGCCAGCCACCGTGCCATGCGCAGGGCGCCCAGTGCGAAGAGGTCGCGGCTGGTGGCCCGGTGCGCGATGGTCACGCGTTCGCCGGCGCCGCTGAAGACCACCTCGTGGTCGCCCACCACGTCGCCGGCCCGGATCGCGTGGATTCGGCTGGAATCCAGGGGCCTTTGCAGCCCGCGGCCCACGGCCTCGGCCAGGCTCCGGGCCGTGCCGCTGGGGGCGTCCAGCTTGCGGGTGTGGTGGGTCTCGACGATGTCGATGTCGAAGCCCGGGAGCAGACGGGCGGCCTCCTCGACCAAGCGCCGGGTGACCGCCACGCCCAGCGACGTGTTCGGTGCGATCATCGCGGGTACGCCCACGGCGTTCCGGGCGATCGAGTCGCGCGTGGCGGCGGAAAGCCCGGTGGTCCCCACCAGGAGCGCCGTGCCCAGCTGCGCGGCCAGTGCCGAAGCCCGCACCGCGCCCTCGTCGCTCGAGAAGTCGACGATCGCGTCGATCTCCCCGGGGCGGAGTGCGCATTCCCCGTCGCGGTCCAGCGCAAGGACCACGTGGTGGCCGGGCTCCTGCCCTGCGCACGCGATGATCCGCTGCCCCATGCGGCCCATCGCGCCATGGACCAGCAACCGAAGGTCGCGATCGCGTGCGGACGGGGTGCTGCGTGCATTTTCTGCGCGGTGTTCGGCGGGCGACGGCATGCGCCGCATTGTGTCGCGTGCATGAGCGATCTGCACGGCATTTCCCGATGGATCCGCGCGTCGCGACGGTTTTGCAGGCGCGCGCATAGCGCACCCGACGGGCGTCACAAGGCCGCCCCAGAAGAAATCCAGAAAAATTCCATTCAACCCCCTTCCCACCCCGTGCCGATAAAGGTACTACTAGTAGGTGAGCAGAGGCTTTGTTACGCGGGCCTCAGTTCTCTCCGACACCTCCAGCGTAACTTAAGGGAGCCACACCCATGGCCAAGAAGAAGAAGGCTGCCAAGAAGGCCGCCAAGAAGACCGCGAAGAAGACCGCCAAGAAGAGCAAGTAAGTCTTCGCGACCGGACAACACCAGCAGGGCCGGCGCAAAGCCGGCCCTGTTGGTTTTTGCGGCTAGGATTCCGCCCCACATCGGCGCCTCAGGCGCCAGGCACACGGAGGTCCTGAACACATGGCTCACATCATCGCGGAACCCTGCATCGGCACCAAGGACACGGCCTGCGTCG
>JBIKJV010000342.1:0-41135 GCA_044360755.1 Phycisphaerales bacterium | reverse complement strand
CATAGAGTCTTTGTTGATAACTAAGATTTCAGGAAAGACTCAACTTGTATTATCTCCTGAAAACACTGGCAAGATAGTCAAATTGTTGATGAACAATATTTGTGATAGCGCAGGTGTCATATTTGAGATTGAAAAGCTAGCACCTCCGATGGTGCAAAACAAATTTGTGGTAGATATTTTTTCTAAAGTTGTCGAACATGGATTGCGTTTGATTTATAGAGTAATGCAATCTAATGGACAAGCAACTAATGATGTTGAAAAAATAATTGAGCGACAGACATTGGATGCAGTTCGAAATCATTTGTTTGGCAAGAAGTAATAGGAGTAAAATCATGGATAAGGTTAAGATACAACTTTCTGTAAATAAGTCTTTTGTAGAAGTTTATTGTATTGGGAATGGAGAGTCCTACAAAGAGATAATGAAATTTGTAGGAATTCAAACTCAGGCAATGCCATATATTGGCAAGTCTGTAATCTCCACCAAATTATCAGAAGATCAATATAGAATAGTCTTTGAAAGAGAAGCATTCGTAAAGTTATGGATAAGTTTTAAAAATTGGTATGCCATTCATTCAGGATTGCATTTTCGTAATTATGGCGCTCATTTTGCAGACATGGAGATGACTGAAGAAGACGAAGATATAATTGATAGCATAGTTGCAGGAAATAATTATTCTGATGTTAAATTAGAAAACTATACTTCAAGGAAAGATGCCGAAAACGAGATAATAAAACAGGATTTGATTAAGTTTGGAGTTTCACTATCTGATGAAACAAATCTTGAGGAAGATCAGTATGCTAGTGTTAAACAACACTTAAATGGCAGTATTTTTAATTGCAGTTTGGCTGGCTGTGGAAAAACTATAGTTTCATTATCATCGTATGTCCTTGAGACAAACTGGCAAGTTCCTTTGGTCGTATTCGGCTCAAAAAGCGCAATAGATTCATGGCAAGTTCAAGAATTGCCTAAGTGGGTTCCAGAAATAGCGAAAAATCATACAGTTAGAATTACATCTAAGAACATGCACATGTTTGATATGCTTGTGCGTAATAAAAAAGTAGTTTTAATAAACTATGATATTATTCATAGGATTTTTAATAAGCTATCACATTATTTTAAAGATGTTCATCCATATTGTATTTTGGATGAAGCACACCGTTTGAAAAATATAGCATCTAGGAAGACTGGCGCTATGTTGCGCTTGGTCGGATCGGCTTACAAAGTTAGAATTGTTACTGCAACTCCGAATCCCAATGATATTGCTGGCGGGCCTCAAAAAGATTTAATTACTTTGTTGATGCTTGCACATCCTAATGCTCATATTTCGCAATTTCAAGATGAAGAGTATTCTAAGAATGAATTCAGTAGGTTGACAACATACTCAAACAACTTACCAGATGAAGTTGTTATGCCTACTTATTTTGCAGAAATGAGTGCTTTGCATAAAGATTTCTATCTTAGGCATATTGCCAGCAAGAATAACATTAGACGTATTCAGGGCTATCTTAGAAGCCAAGACCTCATTCGTGCAAGCCGAGCGCTTGCACATATAATGATGTACATAGCCTTTCCTTCTAGTCCAACGATATTGGCTAGACTAGAAAGAGATGATGATATTGATTCTGCAGAGATAGAAAGTCTTAGAAATTCCGGTCATGGAAGCAAGATTAATGCAACAGTAAACATTGCCAAAGATATTCTTGATGAAGGCAAAAAAGTAATTATATGGACTTCATGGAATGATACTGCAAATTATTTGCAAAGTTTCTTTAGAGCAGAGAATGCAGTAATTTATAATGGTTCTGTAAGGGACAAAACTGTCCCATTGAAGGAGTTTCATGAGAATCCCAACTGTAGATTGTTTGTTGGGAATATAGGTTGTGGAGAAGCTATTAGTTTGCACAGGGTTGCACAACACGCCATATTTAATGACTATAATTATAATTACTGCCATTACGTTCAAAGTCGTAATAGGCATCGTCGTAGGAATATGCCAGTAGGAACAGTTCCTACTACATATTTTATTCAAGCCACCTACAATGGCAATCCAGAGTGGACAGTTGACCACAACATATCTGAAAGGATTGGCTTGAAGCATCGGAATAGCACAGATTTATTTAGCAGAATGGCACCTGTTGACTATTCAAAACCAAAGGACGATGCTCAAAAACTTGCAGGAACAGACAACAAAAATGATATTAGGACTAATATTGAAGGAGCTTTGCGTACCATGATGGATTTACATGAAGGCATGGACAACAATGACTCTTGATCTAAATACAAGCACATTTAACAAGCTGTGCGATATTTGGAACATATTGTCTAAAAACAAAGGAATAGATGTAGACTATCTTTCACATCTCTGCAAATCTATTAGATATAACGCAGGTTATGTTTTAGATTTTGGAATCAAAAATGAATTATTTTTTATAGATGAAAATAATTTAGTTTCTTTGACAAAGGAACAAACTATTTTTCAATTTAGATTGCAATTTATTATAAATTATATTAAAAATAATATTGACATTTTGCCATACAAGAAGTCATTGCTTCGAGGAAGAATCGCTTTCATAAATGAAATAGGAATTTACAACAATGTTTATCAGATTATGAACGATGCAGGATTAATCAAAGAAAGCTCTCATGATGCTGCTGTGTTTTGGAAATTTATAGATGCTATTGCTAGAAATAAATTGAATTTACTTAAAGGGGACTATGGATTAATTGGCGAAGAGCTGTCTATTGAATTAGAGAACTCTTATTTAGATGCTGTAAGCTTGACAGTCAATGGACCCAAAAGAAAATGCAAATGGATATCTATAGACCGTCCTCATGCAGGATACGATATAAGAAGTTATTACATAGATTCTAAAAACCGTTATGTCAAAAAACGTATTGAAGTAAAAACTTCAAGGGATATAATAAAAGGAAGGATGTTTATAACTTGGAATGAATGGCGCAAAATGCGTTATGAAACAAGTTGTGGCAAGCTTCCAATCAAATATGTTATTCACCTTTGGGATATACATGATTTGAAGCATCCAAGACGAGCTATTTTGTGTTATGATGACATAGCTCCTTGTGTGCCAAGATTAAGAAATGGGGGCAGGATTGAGTCATTTAACATCGATGTTCGTAGGTTCTACGATAACCACAGATTCCACTATATTTCCAATCAAATTACCACAACTTTATCACAGCCATAGGTTTGCAGAGAACACAAACCAAGCATTTGTAAATAATGATTTTGCAAATTTATTTTTATTTTTGCCTAAGCCAGATATAGCAATTAAAACAAAAGACTTCAGAAAAACAGTTTCCGAATTATTTGTTAAAAATCAATATAAACAAGTTGATAGATCTTGTTTTTTCATAAAAAATAATATTGGCATAATATTTCAAACTGGCAACAAAATGAATGCTGCAACTGATTTGCTATACCTTCAAAACGAATATGTTCTACAAAATATTTATGGAGCAATTTATTGCACCCCTTCGAAAAAATGGAGAGATATTTGGTCGGAAGGAGTTATAGAAGCTGATAATGTAATTGGCTTGTTAAATGATTGCAAAGCAGTAATAACTTTGCCCGTCACACTATTCGAATTTTAAATCGTTTTTAACTCTTTTCACAGTTGCTCCAGCCCAATTTATGTCTGGCGCTAACTCTTGGACTTTTGCTGGATCAATTTTTGCGACAGTATTTGAGCCTAGAGCATTGAATACTTTTTTCAAATTAGTTGATATAGCAGTTTGATCTCCTGATTTTTCTGCTTCTGTTTCCATTTGTTTAAGAAATTTAGCAACAAGCTCGTTGATTACATTTTCATCCTTTGTTGCCCACCACTCAGGACTTATAGCAAAAATTTCATTCCAATGCCTACCTGTAAGCTGCATTACCAAATCTTCATCAGTAATATTGTTCATGTTTTCCCAGCCAATGTATTTATCAAGATATTTTTCACTAATTGAATTATTAAGATAAAAACGATAGGTTTGCAACAAAGACCTGACTTCTGAAGAATTAAGAACTTTATTTTTCACTAAAGCATCAGTCAATTCTTTTCTTTTTTCTGCTTCTGAATAAATAAAGAACCTCGTAAAATTAATATCAGGATAATATTTGGCGAAATTGGTCATAAACCAAATTTGGAATTCGTATCTGTTTTTTATGCTCAATAAGTTGCTGACTTCCCACTCATCAAATTTCTTAAATTTTTCAGCACCTATAATTTTTGTTAATTCATTTAAGTTTTTATTTGGAGCATGAATTAGCATGAATGCAATATCACTATTTGATAATTTTTCTATATTATCAGTAATTTGATTTGTATCAGAATTTAAGTTGTCTGAATTTATGATTGCTTGAATAAATTTCAAATAAACGTCAGGATCATTTCCATTTTCCTGTAATAAATTTAAAGCTTCAAGTATTTTTATTAATACAGGACCTCTTTGTTCTGTTAATACTTTTAGTTTTTTAGGATCTTTTATCCATGTATCTAATTCTTCCTGAAAAGCATGTATATTTTGTATAATTCCAAGTTTTTTAAATGTTTCTGGGTCTAATTTTTCGTATAACTTATTAATAAGAACCCCTCCATGTATTACCATATTAATTATTTTATCATTTAAATAAGTGCTTCCTAAATTTTTAAAAACATCAGGATCATTTTTTAGTTTATCAAACAATTCATCGCCTATGATTTCAAATCGTTCATTCATATCTTCTGGTGTTCTAGATCGCTTAATAAATTGAATTGCATCAGATAGATTTACTTTTCTTTTTATATTTTTAATCATATTCCATATTTCTTCTTTTTTATTATATTCTCCCATTGATATTATGAAGCTTTCTATAAAATTATCATAATTCCATCCTATATCAGAATATGATAAATGGGTCAAATAATCTTTCAAATGTTTTTCATTTTTTGAAAGGAATAAAGCTTTCGACTTTGAATTAATTTTTTTGCCAATAATAAAAATGGCTTTCTCAGCATCAGATAGTTCGTCAAATTTATTGTCAGCAAGATTGTCTGTTAATTTTAGGAAATAGTACATTCTTTTGCAAATTCCATCAATTAAATCTTTTTCTTGTTCACAATCTTTTTTTACAGCATTTAAATTTTGTTGTTCAATTTGATCTTTTACAGATGTTTCAAATTTACTCAACGGCTCTGCTTTGAATTCAGAAACATTAACACCCATAGATTTAAGATAATCCAAATATTCTGGTAAATTTTGGTAGCCGTTTACTGAAAAAGAAATATTATCTTTTGTTGCGCCTCTAGCATTTCTTCTGTCTACCCATTCAGAATATTCACCGGCAGTAGCAACTCCCGGGTTCACATATCTTGCTGGGTCGTTTGAGCTTTTGTTAAAATCAAATATAAAGTATTGAGTTTGTCCGTATTCATGTCTATAGTTAAAGTAATATTTTACACTTTCTGAACTACTAATGCACCATCTTTGGCCTTTGCCCATAATCCTACATTTAAATGGATCATCTCCTTTAAAAACCCATATGTTTTTGCCTTTTGAAACTAAATCAGCATTATTTTGTAGTTCTAAAAAAGCTGGATTTTGCAGTCCTTTTTCTGTTTTAAAATCTCCGTCATTATTTGGTTGGTGTTGTATACCATGTAATATTGAAATAAATTGATTCATATCATTGTAATTTGATATAATCTGATCCTCAAATCGTATTTCAGGCTTGTTTTTGAAAAGTAACTCAATTTGATTGTTAGATATAAAACTTCTTAACAGAACCATCATTTCATCAATTGCTTGTTGAAATAATACGCTATTGTTTTCTTTTTCTGCGAAGTAAACAGCCGTTTTATATTCTGGTATGGTTATTTGTTTGTTTTTCAAATTATCATAAAGAACTTTTAAAACAGGTAACTTTGGCTCTTCTATTTCAATTTCTTTTTTCTTAATGAACTTGCTTTGAAGAATTGAAAAGGCTGATTTTTTATCGTGTGGAGTTGGGGCGGCTTCAAGCTCTGCAATAGCTTTCTCGACTTCTTCTTTGTTTGCTGGCCACTTAGCTTGCAAAAGTATATTTTTTACATTTGGATCAAGAGTTTCCCATAGCTTGATCCATTTTTTGAAGGTTATATTCATGAGATAATCTATTTATTTAGCAACTATCTTAAAATTAATCTATTCTAAATAAATAATACAGGAGAAATACTATGGACTACAAATTTGAATTGCCAAAACAAGCACCTAATGTTGATTTGGATCCTATTAAAATTAATGGTAAATCATTACAAATTACTGGATACATAGAAACTGTAGATCCATTTGGAAATGTAAAAATATCAGTGCCCAAAGACGGCCAAAGATTTAACGATACACCACAGAATTTGGCGGATGTAATGGGAGCAATAAATCCCACTCCAACACATTATATTCTTTATAATGGTACTCAAGGTTTGACAGATTATCAGCTTCAATTAGGAACAGAACAATCTTATGCATATGATCCTGTAATTACATATACAACAGATGGGGATTATAAAGTAAAAGTTATAACATGTGCAGATGCAGAAGGAATTAATAAAATAATATATAATAGTTCATTAGTACCAGAAAAGTGTTTGTTTGATGCTCTGTCAGATGTAGTAGATTTAGGATACAAATTAAGACTTATGAGTCCAGATTATGCTTCTGCAGGAGCAACAACCGAACTTATATGTGAATATTTTCTTTTTAGAGGATATTCTTTTTCTGTTAAAAGTACAGTTGACGTATGGATTACCACTAGTCAGTTTGCCAGTTCTTGGATTTATCCTGGCCCCAACCCAAATAAACCTACAAGATTTTTAAACAAACCAAGTGTTTTGCCACAAGGCGCAACAACTACTACTACCACAACAACTACTTCTACCACTACTACTACAACATCGGCTCCAATTTCAACCTCAACTACAACGACAGCGGCTCCGGGTGCTGGTGGCAGACTGCCTCTTCCCGGCAATTCTTTGTCTTATAACGGTGTCACTCTTACAGGCTCTGGTTCAGGTAGTAATTATGCAGCACCATTTACCTATTGTTCAGTATCCATGCCTGCTAATTCTATGATTCTTGGAAATGCTGGAAGTGGTACTTATACGCTTACATTCTCTTTGCCTGTAAACAATATTCAAATTTTAGGATCAGGTCAAAATTTTGGAGAAACCTTTACATTTTCAGTCAATAATGGCACATTAACCACAAGTCTAATGCCAGGAATTGGTTGCAATGCCACTTTAACTGGAAATACTGTAGGTAATTCCAGCGTTGGTTCTTTTGGAGCAACGCTAGCATCAACATCAGATTACACATCTTTGTCTATAACATTCCCCGGCGGTGGCGGCGGCACATTGTTCTCAGTTATAGAAAGCTCTGTTGTTTCTGGAGCAACCACAACTACACCTGTTCCAACAACCACAACAACTACTACACCTGCGCCTACTACAACTACACCTGTTCCAACAACCACTACCACTCCAGCACCTGCAGTTTCTACTGGATTGCCATTAATTGGAACCTCTTCTGTTATAAATGGTGTTACATTAACGGCATCTGGCGTTGGAACTTCTTATTCAAGCCCTTGGTCAAGCTGCTCTCCTCCTATCTCAATTACTGCACCTTGCTTGTTCTTGGGAAGAGCCATTGGAACATATACTGTTTCATTTGATTCATTACAGAATGATATAGTAATTTTTGCAAACGCTAGTGACACAGGAGAAAGCTTTGACTTTGGAGTAGACTCAGGAACACTAAGCATTAGTGTTGTTCAAAGCTGCGGAGTAACAGTATCTGGAACAACAGTTTCTAGCGTTGGAGCAAATGTTGGATGGGTCATAAGGCTCACAAGCACAACTCCATACTCTCAAATAACAATATATTCTGGTGCTGTAACATCTGGAAGCCTTTTTGGAATTTATGCAAGCTCAATAGTTCCAGGTGCAGTAGTAACAACTACAACGCCAATTCCAACAACTACTACAACCACAACTACTACAACCACTCCCGAACCAACAACAACCACCACTACTACTACACCTGCTCCAACGACCACTACAACCACAACTACTACAACTACAACCACTACAACTACAACCACTACAACAACTACAACTACGCCCGCACCAGACCAAGCATATTCATTGTTTGGATGGGGAGAAGGTAACCTAGGAAATAATCGTTCTGCTGGAGCCCAATCGCCAACTCAAACAGTTTCTGGCGGAACAAATTGGGGAACACCTCCAAAATGCTCTTATGCACAACACTATGCCATATTGAAGAAGGATGCAACACTCTGGGCATGGGGCACTAATAGTGCAGGAGAACTTGGTAATAACACAACAACAAATAGAAGTTCTCCTATTCAAATTGCTGCCCCCGCAGGAGTTACATGGAATGCTGTAAATATGGGATATCAAACCACATTTGTTATAGACACAACCGGCGCATTGTGGGGATGGGGCAAAAATAACTTTGGGCAGTTGGGCATTAGCACTACAATAAATGTAAGCTCTCCTGTTCAGATCAGCGCCGATACAACATGGAGTTCTATTGTAGCAGGCAATTTTGCTACTTATGCAATTAAGAAAAATGGAACTTTATGGGCATTTGGATACAATGTACAAGGACAAATCGGAGATGGAACAATAGTAAACAAAAGCAGCCCAGTTCAAATTGGCTCTGACACCACATGGTCACAAATAACTGCTGGTCAAGGACACGCATTATCAATTAAATCAGATGGAACTTTGTGGGCATGGGGAGCAGGGTCTAACGGTTCCCTTGGAAATGGTACAATAACACATAGAAGTAGCCCCATTCAAATAGGAACTGATAATACATGGTCTTTAATACAATCAACTGGATTTGGCGGAGCAGCTTTGAAAACAGATGGAAGCCTATGGTGCTGGGGCGGAAATACAAATGGCGCTCTAGGAGATGGAACAACAGTTCACAGAAGTAGCCCAATTCAAATAGGATCTGATACAAATTGGACAGATATCGCTGGAGGACAGTATTCTGTAGTTGCACTAAAATCAGACAAATCCTTATGGCATTGGGGCTATGGTGGAGCAATGGGCATAGGTGTAAACTCTGCCAGAAGCTCTCCAGTTCAGACATTAAAAGCAGATACCTTATGGATTTCAATAGGCAGCAGCTTAAGAAACTTCTTCTGCATTAGAGGTGTTACAACAACAACGACAACTACAACACCAGCACCTACAACTACAACACCAGCACCTACAACTACAACACCAGCACCTACAACGACAACGACAACACCAGCACCTACAACGACAACACCAGCACCTACAACGACAACACCAGCACCTACAACTACAACACCAGCACCTACAACTACAACACCAGCACCTACAACCACTCCTGCTCCAGCAGGAGGAAGTGGATTGTGGGCATGGGGATTCAACTCTTATGGAATGCTTGGAGATGGGACAGTTGAAAGCAGAAGTAGCCCAGTGCAAATGTTGACATCATCATTTAATGATATTGCAGATGGCGGATACGCTCAACATGGTGCTGCTGTAAAAGCAGATGGAACTCTTTGGATATGGGGCAACAATAGCTACGGACAGCTAGGGGATGGAACAACTGTGGCTAAAAGTTCGCCTACTCAAGTTGGAACTGAAAATACTTGGGATGAAGTAGTCAAGGGACTCAACACCGCTGCTTCTAAAACAGATGGAAGTTTATGGGGCTGGGGAGGAAACGCATATGGACAACTTGGCATAGGAACAAAAATAAATGTTAGCTCTCCTGTTCAAATTATGGGCGCATCATCTGGATATTATGATATTACAATATCTGCTGCAAATGCAGCCGTAATAAAGAAAGATGGGACTTTATGGGCATGGGGACCTAACAATGATGGAATTTTGGGCACTAATGATAAAATACACAGATCGTCTCCAGTACAAATAGGTTCTGATACAACATGGAGAAATGTTACTTTTACAGCCTACTCTATGTGTGCAATTAAGTCTGATGGCACTTTATGGAGCTGTGGAAACGGATACAGCGGAGTAACAGGTTTAAATAATACTTTAAACTATAGCTCCCCAACTCAAATAGGAACAGATAATACATGGAGCTATGTTTTTGCAACCTACTTATTAGTACACGCAATAAAGAACGATGGTTCTCTATGGGTTTGGGGACAAGGAGGAGCATCAGAATCTGGAATTACTCGTAGCAGTCCAACTCAGGTAATAACAGGAAAATCATTCAGCAAAGTTGTTTCTGGTATGGCTACCTCTGCTGGATTGACTACTGATGGAAAACTATGGGCATGGGGACAAAATGCATATGGCTCAATGGGAGAGGCCGCATCTAGTGCCAGTCCAGTAATGTTATTCTCCGATACCACATGGTCTGATATTTCAGCAATCGCTGCTGGATTCCACGCCACAAAAGCATAGCCTTTAGCTCCCGCATGAAATTCATGCGGGAGTTTTAGTTACAATTTTTTTGATTTGCCCCTATCATTTGGGCAGGAGATCAAAACATGCTTAGAACTACGATTCTTTCTTTTTTAGTGTTTTTAATTATGGTTAGCGATCCAACCATTGCGAAAGCTGGTTGAGGCGCACCAAGCTTGCCCCGGTCGGGGTATATGCCAATTCAAATCACACAAACTCAATTAGAAATACTTGAAATAGATAGAAAAGCAAGAGCTATTGCTCATACTATGTACGCTGAAAACAATGAAGAACAAATAGAACTATCTGTCAAAAGCTCCGATAAAATACATCGTATTGCTGCCGTTTTTTATTATCAACAAAAAATGGACCCTAATCCATGTTTGCTTAATCTTCTTGCAGATCAAGATCCATTAGTTGTTGAAGCAGCACATATCGCATGTATTATTATTGCAAACAATAAAAAACACAAAGATTTTAACAAGTATCCCAAAGGACATTTAATCGACTTTGGACCTTGGTTAAATAGACTCAACAACCAAAGCGAAGGCACAGGAGCCAGACAAGAAGCTATTGATATGTGGCAATCCCACTTTGATAAAATACTTAAAAACAAAAAAGAAATTGAAGATAAGCCAAAAGAAGAAAAGAAAAGTGTAGAAGAAATTCTTAGAATTAAATGAAGACAAAAAAGTACCCCGGTGTTAACCGGGGTACTTTTTTGTTGCGATCAAGGACCTGTTTTAATTACTCCCTTTGTTGATTCTAAGCCATCTATGTTTAAATCCATAAATAAATTATCTTTAGAAAATTTAGCAACTTTAATTTGCTTTTGGCCATTTACATATGAAACATAACTTGTAAGTTGTATGGAATTTCCATTTTGATCCAAACTTGTATCTAATCCCATAGGCATTCCCTCATAGCCTCTTCCATTAGCTATTTGGCTTGAACTAAGACCAGCTTGTGTTTTTAAACCACCAGCCTTGGGAACACACATTCCTGGCATTTTCTGACCTACAAATGTGCCAACAAATGGTTCTATTGAAGTCCCGCCAGGAATCTGATCGTTAGCACCAGCATCTTGTGTAACATCAACTGTGGTAGGAGGAAGACATAAACAATCACCACAATTTGCATCACAATTCCAATCAGATCCACTCCATGTGCATGTGCATGTGCCTTTGCAAGGAGGAGAATTAGTTAAATAAGGATAAGGAGGAGGTGGTGTAGTAATAACTCCCGGTGTTGTAGGTGGCGTAGTTGTTACCATAGGTGGCGTAGTTGTCACCATAGGAGGTGTTGTTGTCACCATAGGTGTTGTTGTTGGAGCCATAGGTGTTGTTGTTGGAGCCGCCGTTGTTCCAAGAGGAGGCGAAGTTGTTGGAGCATCTGTTGTGCCTCCACCTGGACCTACTGTTGTTACTGCTTGCCCGTGAACATAACTCATATTTTCCCCTTTATATTTTTAAAAACTATAAAATATATATGCATTATTTTTTTAATTGACAAACTCTAATAATCCTATGGTTAACCATGAATATAAATTTGTGTATATTCACCCGCCCAAAAATGCGGGAACAAGCATAGAACAGCTTTTCAATTTCCCTAGACCTATGCAACCTCATGATCTAGCAGACACATATAAAAAGAAATATCCAGATTATTATTATTGGATTACTATAAGAAATAGTTGGGATAGACTTGTATCAATGTATTATTATAATGAAGGAATATCTAACAGACTTACATTTAAAGAATTTTGTATGGAAATTGTACATCCTGATGGTAAAAGCGGCATTCCAAACTCTCCCGGCTGGTCACACTACCTTGGCGCTCATGGACAAATGTACTATTGCTATTATCAAGATACAGGTATTTATTGTATAGATTTTTATGTTAATACATGGTGCATGAAAGAACAATTACCAATTCTATTTGATAGATTAAATATAAACAAAAACATTCTTAATAACGTTCCCTATATTAATACAACAAAGCACAAAGACTACAGAGAAGAATACGATGAAGAATCTAAAGAAGCTTGTTATTTAAGATACCAAAGAGAAATAGATCATTTCGGTTTTGATTTTGACGATCCTAAAAAAACCAAACCATTCGTTGGAATAGACTTGTCTGGCATGAAAGTTTAGTTATACTGAGCTCAATTAGGAGACCAGCCATGAACAAAGCTATATTTAATTTACAAGAATGCACGATACGAATTGAAAAAGGATTAATTATTATACAATCAACAAAGCCTCTCTCACACGTCCCAGAAGAATTTTATCCCTTTGATATTATTGAAGATAAAAACATTGATGATTTAATCAGACAAATTGTCGGAAAAGAACCACAAGGCACTCTTAAAGATCTACCTAAGTTAACAACCGATGATAAATTTTGGTTTATGTCAGATGAAGAACTATTAAAAGTGTTTGAAGAAGATATTCAATATAAAAAATATTATAAACAACCTACAAAATTTCCAAACTTTAGTGTTATTGCGCCAAAAGACTAAAAGCCACGCAAAGCTTTTTGCTTGAGTTTGTTGAATTCATTCGGCAAATCTTTTCTCAAAATTTGCACGAATTTTTCCAACGATTTAAATGCTGCCATAGAATCAAAACCTTCTCGATCAGTCTGAGGATGCAAATCAAACTGTAATTCTAATTCAATTTTTATTTCAGGTAACCTAGCTTTTGGATTTTTACTATAATCCTCATAATATTTTTTAATTAGAGGGCTATTAGTTTTTAGTTCAGCTATGTCAAGGTTTACATCAAACTTCATGTTTGGAAATTGTGTTGCATCATTCCTTGCTAATTCAAGTTTTTCTTCAACTAAGATAGTCATTTCGCTTTTAAGTGTCTCTCCAGAATTATCAAACTTTATATTTCTGTAAAATAAGTCTTCTTGAGTACCAAAAATATTAGATGGAACAGAAAATCCGCCTTGTTTATTTACTAAACCATATAAATCACCAACTAAAATTGGTGGAACTTCTACTTTGAAAGCATCATTATAAGCAGAACCATAGCCAGAACGCCCTGCATTTCTAGTAGAACGACTATGTCTTACTTTAATGTCCGCAGATTTCTGAATAATACTTTTTGATTCTATTATATCAGCACTTTCCAAAGCTTTTAATAAGATGTCTGGAACCTTTTCAATATCTCTGTCAAAAATATCCATTGCATCAAAAAATCGTTCAGCTTCCTGCAAGTCAGCAGTTTGATCATCTGGCCTACCTTTTCTAAAAGATAATTTGAAACAAAGAGATTCATGCTCAATTGTTAATGCAAATCTCTCTCTCATAGGAGACAAATTATTCATGCTTCTATAATCTAAAAGATTATTTAATATTTGATCTAATTCATCCATTTTATCAACCAAATAATTATTAGGCACATTCTCAGACAAAATGGGGAAATCACTTGCTGGTATTAGTAATTTAATTGAATTTAGTGGAAAACAATGCTGATAATTAACAGTAAGTTTTTCCACAAATTCATTTGGCAATTCAGTAGAAGGCACTATTATGAGTTGTAATTTGTAGCTAAGATTATGATCTTCCCAGTTTCCCCTTATTCTGTTTGCTAATTCTTGTTGCGACATAGTACTGATAGCAACATCTGACTGATCATTTGTTTCATCTGTATCCTCACCCCTAACTTTACCTACAAGGTCAAAAGAAGGAATATTAAAATATTTGGAAAGTATGTTTTCACTACTAGAGTCTGAAACTCCTCCATGTAATGTAACTTTACTCAAATTTTTATCAAAATCACCAACATCATGATTATTTTCTGTAGCCCAAGACCTCATAACATTATAATACTTGTCATTCACATGAGAACCACTCTTCTCTCTTAAATATACTTTTGTTTCTGGAACTAATATCTTTTTGTCATTTACAGTAAAACTACGCAGACGAATTCTTTCTATTGGCTTAATTCCTCTTACTCCACGACATTTGTCCTCAAAAATTTCATCTGCATCTAAATCCACTCCTTCTAAATCGTCTGTATTAACCAAATATGAAACAATTCCACCAGTCCTAGCTTCAGATTGTGCAGATTTCCAATAACCTCTATTGGGGGAATGACAACTTGATGAATCTTCAAAATCAGACATCCTTACAATGTCTATTGGCTTTCTACTTATTACGACACTCTCTGGCAATTTATCAGGCTTTGGAACCTCTTGCCCTGTTTCAAATATTCTCAGTAATTGTTTGTAGTCTTGGTTATTAGGGCTTTTGTTTATCAAATTCTGCAAAAATCTACCTAGTTTAATAACTTGGTCTTTTTCACCTTGTTGTGTTACTGTTTTTTGAGTGACTTTCTTGTTGGCCCAATCAATCTTAACATTATCCTGATTTTCAATTTGCTTCAGTATGTCCTTGTCTTTACCATATGGTATGACAATTCTATCTTTATTGCCAAATATATGATTGAAACGCAGGTTTTCTGGGTATTCTTTTAAACCTTTTTCAAAGTTTTTCCAATTGTCAGCTTCTCTCGCATCAATTTCACTCAATAAAAACCATTCTCTGAATGTTAAATTATCTTTTTGCATATAAATTATATACTAATTTACATAAATAATACATGCAAACTTTTAACGAATGGGTTAAGACTAAAAAAGAATCTTTCGAACCCGAACATTGGTTGGCCGACACAGGAGCAGAAGCTAAGCCAAGAGGAGATTCCCACCCAGCTAAAGGTGGTTGGCTAAAACCTAAAATACAAGTATTAGACGATACACTCATTATTAAAAAACCAAAGTTTGCTAAAGCAGATATTGCTAAAATGGCAGAAGAATGGACTAAGAAGTTAAAAGATATAGGACATATAGTAGAATTAGAAAATAAACCAGACGAATCAATACTAAAATTCTATAACAATGAAAAAGCCCAAAGAGCTTTCCATTTTATTAATAAACTTTAATCTATTTAACTGATCCCATATATCTATTTGCTGTCTCTTTGCCAATTTTATTTATGAAATCTATTGTTTGGTTTAAAAACTCTTTTGATACTTGTTTTTTTACGTCTGAGTCACTTATCATTTTCCTCACATTAGCCTTATCAATAGCCTTCTTTTTTGCATTGAACTTACTTTGGTTTATATCAAGCCCCGCAGTGCCTGCTGCAAATACAATTCCACTTGCTACAGAAGTACCAACTGCAACAAATGATCCGGTTAAAAGTAAAATTCCGAATCCGGAAACCATTGACACGCCTCCTCCTATTACTGCTGCAAGCATCCATCTATCAAAATTTGCCTTATTTTTTATTAGTTCCGGCATTTTGCCACTTGTTTTCAACTTGTTTGCTTGAGCTTTCACAGCCTGCTCTATAGCTTCTTTAGTCCCTCTGCTTTTAAATTTTTCTGCTGCTTTGTTCAACAAATCCTTATATTCATTAGGAGGAAGATCACTTATTCTCTCCACCTCTGCTTGCAATTTAGCACTATTTTTATATGCTTCTCCAAGCTTTGAATTTTGAATTATTTTTATAAACTGACTTAAATCTAAACTACCATCTGCACTACCATCTGCTAATCTTTCCACTTTTTTGTACTGAGGAACTTTCATTACAATATCTTTGTATCCAGAATTTATAGCAAACCACGTCTTTGCACTTTTTAAAGCAGGGTCTTTTTCAATTAAAAATGTATGAATCCAATCTTCCCAAATCTTTTTAGCAACCATATACATTTGTTGAGCATATGCTCCTAAAGAATATCTTTGATCAGCTTCATTAAAATTCATAGGAGGAGGAGATGGAGCTTTATTAGCTTTAGAAATAAGTTTATTCATCCAATTATTATATCTATTTTTTAATTCTTCATGATATTTTTCTAAAGTAATTGCAGCTCTATTAAACGCATCGCTATCCTTATTTTTATATGCATTTAAAGTTTTGCCTATCATTCTTGTAATTTTTAGGTCTAATTCTTTTAAGAAATTATCGCCAGCCTTAGTTAATATTTCTTTATCTACTTCTGGAGTAGTTTCCAAATCAAAATCATCCAGATCAGAACTAGGACCGGGGGTTTTTGTAGGTTGAAAGGGACTACCAGGCTTTGGACCACCAGGCCTTGGACTACCTTTGCCAGTATTTTCATTTAACCATTTGCTAAATTCTAACATATGAAGTATTTAGGTCTCTGCGATGAAAAATTGAGTTTTCTTAGCCCCCACAAAGTTGTTTTTTGGCAAGCATATATAAATAAATTATGCAAAAAATAATTTCTCTTTATCATGCAACAACCAAACAATCTGCCGAATCTATATTAAAAACAAAGACTCTTAAGGCAGACAAAGAAAGACATGTATATGTTTCCAATTCTCCTACTATAACAAATGATTATGGAGATGGCACACTACTCAAAGTATATGTTGATCCCAGAAAATTGGAGCTTGATGATGAGTTCCCCACGGGGAGAAGGGATTACAGACTTCCTTCCCCCTATAGACCAGAAAAAATAGAACTTGTTTTTTCATACAAAGAATGCTTTAATATTATTAGCCTAGGAGAAAAACCCATGAAAAGTTTCAACGAATATGTAATTCTTAAAGAGAGTCGTGCGACTGTTGACATAAATGAGATTGCCAAAGATTTAAAATTTGTTCGTACTACGAAAAAGAAGCTAATGTACAAATATGTAGATTCAGATCAGAATATGCCTCCTTTGTCTTATACTGTTGCTAAAAACCAGACTCTTCATACACCTCTAGATCAAAGCACTAGACAAGTAAAAGAAGGTGATATATTAATGAGTGGCCCCAAAGGAGAGGTATATAGTCCTTCTGCTAAAAAGTTCGCCACAGATTATGTCGGAGAGATCGGTAGTACAGTTCACCCAGAACAATCAGAAAGGATAGTTGCCCAATATAATGGTGAGCCAATCACCTTTGTGCCAAGTTGGGGAGGAACTATGATTGCCGACCCAGGTGATTACATAGTAAAAGAAGGTGAAGGCAAATATTATAGAATCGAAAAAGAAGTTTTTGATATAACTTACAATCAAATTAATTAAATGGTTTTTTATTACACATATTGGGAGTTTGAATATCTATATGGAAAAAATAGGTTTAGCCATCATGTGTTATTATTGTCGGCAACACTATTAATTCATGCTTATCCAAATTCAACTATTAATATTTTAGTATATGATTTTATTCCAAAATCTTTAGATATATTAAAATCTTTGCCACAAGTAAATATAATTTTATTAAAATGCTATGTTGATAAAAAACAAGAAGAAAATCAATTATTAAATATAAATCTTACTAATGATAAAACTTTCACATTTCTATTGTCTAAGCCAATTGATGTTTTTAATTTGGCAAAAGAAAAAAATGAAATTTTTATATTACTTGATGTAGATTTTTTTGTTTTTAATAAATTTCAAAATTTAGATATTAACAAGATAGGATTTTTATTTTACAACAACAATTTAGATTCAAATGTAAATACTGGTTTAATAGTTTCTGGAACACAATCTTTTGAATGTAAATACTTTTTCGATTTATATGAAAGTTTCCTAAAATTATTTGATAATCAAAATCATTTAATTAAAGAAAAATTGGTATCTTTTGCTTATCCCCACCCATCAGCACAAGAAGAAATAATCATTTCAAGCATAGTTAAAAAATTTACAGAACTTAAAAACGTTGTTTTCTACGACATAACATCAAATAATCATCAATTGTATTGTTGTAACATTTATTTAAATTATCAAAATAATATTCATACAATGAATATGGATAAAAAAAGAATATGTTCGGTTATGTGTCAATTAGAACATGTAAAGAAAGTTTTAAATAGAAAAGATTTTTATATAATAAAAAAAGAACTAATAGAATACTCATACGAACAAGAGTTTAGTCAAGAAGAAAAAAGACTTATAAAAAACATAAATGATTCTATGCCTGTCAAAGATAAAAGAATCTTTCTATGATTCGCATTCCCATTTGCTATATTTTTTCCCTCTGGAATTCCTTAGCATCTTTGGCTTGCACTTGCCAATATTGCAAGCATTAGCTTTGTTCCACCCATTTACACAAAGCTTAGCACAAGATGATACTCTTTCACTTGACTTGACATCAATACACTTGCCAATTAAATTAGAACGAGTTAATGGGTCTAAACCACTACTAGTCATTTTCTTTTCAAAAGAATCATAGCCAACATCGAAAGCACTTTTCATATACCCAGGAAGTGCTCTTCCCATATTAACAACATTGTCCAACGAAGATTGCATTCCCAATTCGTCAGCACCAGGTAGGCCAGTATACATAGATGCAACATTCCCAACTATATTTGCCAAACTTTCATTTTTATCCAACCATTCTTTAAAATTCATACTTTATATATAAATAAATATAAAAAAAGGAAATTATGCCCACCATCCACCCAGATAAATTCTATAGCAGTGACTATGAGTCATACACCATCATCGCTATGCCATCCAAAAATCTACTATTTTCACAAGCATATCCAAAAACACACGAAGAAATGCTAGAATACGACCTATCACAAGATGATATGGAAAAACTCTATAACCAAGATCTATCACATGACTATGCTTATAGAGATGATGATGATCATAATTATGATCATGGCAAATCAAGCAGTTCTTACAACTCCTCTGGCATCAGGCAAAGCATCTATGATAGATACTACTTCCAAACACACGCCGATGGATACCTAGGTAGAGCTAGAATAACTAATAACGACCTAGAATTCTCCCTCTGGGCCTCCAAAGATAAATCCATGTATGCCCCAAGTAAAATACAACAAATAGCTAAACAATTGGCTGAATACTTCCACGTTCAAAACCTTACATTCCATGTCCCACAAGAAATATTCGATGTAAGTACACCTAGAATATATAAACAAAAAGTTGTACACTTCCGATACAATCCAGATAAAGATACAATCAAAAAAGTACCCGCCCCTGCCGAATCAAAACCAAAACCAATAGCAAATCCAATCTTTAATATAAAGAAATATGAAATAAACGGAGAAAAATACTCTTTAAATGACCTAGGCAATAGACGCAAAGAATTACACCTTAAAGGCGCTAGAAATATCGACCCAGTACTCTGCGCCATAGATGAAAAGAAATACCCAGAACTCAAAGGCTATAAGCCAATGAACTGCCCCAAAGAACAACTACCCACCCCAAAACTCAACCCTTGGACCGTAAAACGATCACCAGAAGACTGGAAAGGAATCCCCATAAATAGATTGACCTCAGAAAATCTAAGCTTTATAAATTATGTTAATAGAAGGGATACTGAAGTGTAATCTGCACTTCATAAATACTAATTATGATCTTTGAGTCAAGAAAACCCCCCCTTTAATACACACAATCAAAAAAATATTTTAATAAATAATTATTAAGTAAAATACATATATGCGGCATAACAAGTGAGGACAAATATGAAAAGTTTTATGCAGGTAATGATGGAGATGAATAGCGGCCTTGTTTCAATTAATGATGCAAAAGCTAAAAGATTGGTAACACACTACATGAATCCGATACCCAAGCTCAAGGCACAGGAAAAAAGCCTTGGACTTACTCCAAAAGAAATGGATGCTTTAGGCCAAATTGAAAGAGCTTCTCAAAAAGTAGGCATGAATTTGCGGAGTAGCTTAGTAAACATTCAAGATGTATATACCTATTTAAATTTATTAGGTGATTTGCAAAAAACTGATTTAAAGAAAATTGCAAATTATATTGATAATATTCGCCTGAGTGTAGAGGATGATTTAATGCCACATATTAAAGAAGCAAACCCCAGAGCCGATATGGGCAATTAATCATCTGTCTAATTTTGGCATGTACTCCGGTGGAACTATTGGTGGCAACACAAGCTTTTCATAATTTTCAACTCCCAATAATTCCTTTAATTGAGATAACTTTATCCTTTTACTATACAAATAAATGTATGGTCTTTTCATGTCATCCATAAGATTATACATTTTTATCCTTCTGGTGATTTCCGCATGCTTTATTGCATATGCTTCTCTTTGCCAATCCCAGCCAAAAATAACCTCATTTTGTTTAAGGTACTTCCAAGCATAAATTATAAAATCTACATAACGAACATTGTCTTCTTGACAATACCGCCAAACATCATCCGTGGTAGGTAAATTTTGATGAGGTGATAATTCAGATTTTGCATCCCTAATATATTTTGGTAATTGTCTAAAAGGTATTTTCCGGCACTCATGAACCCAATAATACCCACTATCCTCTATAGAAACAAAAATAATTTCCTTAATAGGCTCGGTCACATTTGTTGTAAACCAAGAAATTAACATACTCAAAACAAGCTTATTGTTAAACTTGACTAGCCAGCCAAATAACATATTCACCTTTAATATTTAAGTTAAACCATAAATAAAATTATGAAAAACTTTATAGAATTCTTGGCGGAAAAAGACCCTGCTCTATTACAAGAATATATATATTTAGCTAGCCTATCAGAAAACTCATGGCATAAATACTTGCTTCCCTTAATGCTAGGAGCGCAGGCAACTGCTCAAGCAGGAACTCCTACAGAACTAAAACAAAGACAAGATTATAATCAAAGTCTTAAAGATCCACGAAATTCCAGAAACGAAAAAGAATTACATAGCCGAATGTTTACCCAAGGAATAACAGTCGATGACTTAGTTGGTCGCAAATTTAGTTGGTCAAAAACTGATAGAAATAAAGATACAATGACCAAACTAGACCGCCTAGATCTTCCTGACGCTATGAGAAAAGGCATCCCAAGTGAACATGAAGAAGAATACAAACAAGAAGATATCTTGTTCAAAAAAGTAATAAATCCTTACGATTACATAAGATCGACACAGCATGATAAAGAAAAATTTGACAGAGATTACCAGAAACTAAATACGGATAATCCTAATGACAAAGGATTTTCCACCTTTAAACATAAATTCAACAACCAAGTATTAATGTATGTGGTGAAGGCAAATGCCCTTAGTAGAGTTGAACCTGGTGCATCTGGATATCATACTGTTACAATCAACCCAGATACTGGAAAAAAAATTGAGATGATAGTTCTGCCAGATACCGCCTTTAAGACATTGCCTTCTGGAAACTCCTTGGGCGAATTAACAGATGATGGAACGGCACTTTTAGCACATGAGTTAAGACACGGCACACAACGAAGTGAAAATGTGCCAGTCGGCAAATATCAGACCGATAACTCAAACTATCATCATTATATGCACGACCCTATGGAAATTGGGGTCAGATTAGCGGCTACCAAGAATTTAATGTCTCCTGATACAATCTTGCGCTTGACTAAAAATTATCCTAAACACCAAGAAATTGCAAAAAATATATTACAAAAAGCCAGCGAAAGCGAAAAAGAATTGATGAAGATGATTATGAATCCCGAAGGTGAAAACGCAAATACCTTGCATTTCATTAGAGATAGATTAAAAGTTATTAATAAAGATGTAGATTCTCTCTTCCAATTTTACGATACGCTCAAGGGTGCTGAAAAAGCAAATTTTATGAAACAACTAATCGATAATTATGATAATGTTGTAAAAAATAATACCAAAACATCCACTACTTAAAACTAAAGAGTTCGAGGTTTTATTGCCTCAAGGATCATAAATAAAAATATGAAATTCAAATTATGGCTCATTGAAGCCGAATACAAAGATGTAAGAAATACTTACAAAGACTTGATGGATTACTTAGAAAAAACATCAGAAGAAGTATTCGTAAACTTTAGCGATAGACCCAAAGGCTTGTTTGTTGCCAGCAAAAAAACCTCACACTATGACCCAATTGGGATTTACGGATTCGGCAAAGAATACATGCAAAGAAAAGATAATTCTAACCAAGGCTTCTGGAGCATGCCTTACATCACAGTATTTAAACTGAAGCCAGATGCTAATGTACTTGACTTAAGCACCATTACAGTTAATACCGCCAAAGAAATGCTCCAAAAAATGGACATAGAAGATTATATCGATAAACCATACCACAGAAAACCAGCCAATAACTCCGGTGGAGCACTCCTATGGAATACTATGGAAAAATACATAGCCACCAATAGGTTACATAAAAATACCGCATGGAATACACTATTCAAAAAAATAGATGTAGATGCCGTTAGAGATACAAATTCCATTATACACCACAATGAACCAGACCAAATCATAGTCCTAAACCCATCCAAAGCAGCAATCGTCAAAACAATAGAAAAACCACTCAATACTTGGCAGCAAAAAATACAAAAACAAATCTACGATTTGTTAACTGAATTGGGAAATAAATATCTTAAAGACTTCAAGATTACAAGCACCAGAAGAGGCTCAGCCGATATAACTAAAAATTATCCCAATTACGAACTTGCTGCCAAACCCGATATTTCAATGCTAGCCATTTCAAATAACCCAGAACTACCCTTGATCATTGAAATCTATTACACCGCTTATAACGGCAAATTAACAGGACATATAAGCCGAAAAGCCCCTCTCGACCGCCTGTTCAGAACCGAAATAAAACCAGATCAATTGTCAAGTGACCAAATTAATGTTGTCGATGTAGATTTCCCCAACATGAAATCACAAATGATAGAAGCCCTTGATAAAATTATACAAGAATTTACTCCATCGCAAATGGGCGAAACTAAAAATATACACCAAAATATAATCGACCAACTAAACTTTGCTAACTTCAAAACAAAATATGAAAATGGAGATTATAACTCCATAGCACAATTCAAAACAGGAAATTTCCCCGCCGCTCTTAAAGTCATCACCAGCCCTAGCGAAAATGGCGTAACCACTAACCTAAACTTATCCTACACCGCTAGAGATATAAACTGGGGTAAAAATAGAAGATACAAAATTCCTTTCGAATCAATAACAATTAATTCCGATGAGGATGCCAAAGATATAAAGTCCAAATTTAAAACCAAAATTAATACAATGATTGATAATATTCGTAATCATGAATTATCATATATGTATGACAATGACCTACATGCACTAAAAAATATGGAAAAATTATTGTAGGTGCCAGAACACGAGAAAAATAAGGACAAATATGAATAATTTTACCGAATGGCTTCAAATAAACGAAAACACAAATTGGGGACACGGTGGATGGAAAATTCATTTGCGAACAGGAACAGATAATAAAATTAGAGATCGAGCTTATCAAATAGTTCAAGAAATTATTAAAAATAATAAAAAAAATTGGCCTTCTAAAAAACTTGGTGGCGGCGAAGCCGATGAAAAAGATATTACCATTTATTGCGGACCTAAATCAGAAGCTAATCAAGCAGCTAAAGCAATATCAGAGCACCCCGAATTATCCAAATTACTTTCAAAACCAAGTGAAGAGATGTTGCGAGATGATGTAGAAATATTACCCGGCACAAATGTGTATGGAAGATTTAATGCTTCACTTTTAATGGCAATGACAAAAGGTGTTGAATTTCACCAATATGGATGCAAAGGTCATTCAATGCTAAATTCTTTTGTAACAAGATCTATGACAGATAAAGAAAACTTTGATAGAACAAAAGCTTGCCAAGATTCCTACAGGCTTCTTAAAAACTTATTCGGCAAAGATTTTACAGACAATTAATCACCATAAATTGGAAATAAATTCTAAAAACACAAAGGTAGAAAATGACACCAGATGATATTTTTAATAACGAAAAAATAATAAACCAAAAAACTTTTATATATTTCCCAGCAAAAAATAAACTAATAACCAAATCTTTTGATACTCATGGTATGATGTATAACAATATGCAACATGAAATGGGATCTAAAATAAATGGGTTTGACGGATTAACTAAAAAAGACATTTTTGCATCCTATATCGAAAAACATAAGAAATTACCACCATCATTCGCTGGCATCAGATTCGTTATGCAAAGTTATGGAGATGTTCTACTAGGAAGAGTAGGACTAGAAAAAGAAAATATATCAAACGCAATAGCCGCACTATGGCCAACAAAGAAAAAAGAATACATGTCAAATACAATTTATGAAAATATCATAAAAGAAATTCTTGAACTAAATAACTTTAACGATGTCCAAAATGTAAAACTGTTCGCTTCAAAAGAACTATATGATGCCAGTAATCTTAGAGAATATGAAAAAAATGAATTAATATACAAAACACAACCAAATCTAGAACTAATATCAAAAACAAAATTCTCAAAAGAAGAAGAAATAAAAAAAACCTATGTCATAGACGGAGAAATATACACACATGATGAATTAGTCGAAAGAAGAGCAAAATTACACCTCCTAGGAATGGCACATGTCGATAAAGTTCTATGCGCCATAGATCAAAAAAAATACCCAGAACTATTCGGCTTCATTCCCACTAACTGCGAAAGAAAACCAGAAATGAAACCCCTGCCATTCTCCGAACCTAGAGGTAAAGATGATTGGAAAGGAAACCCACTCTGGAGAAGAACCTCAGAAAACTTCTCCCAATATGTCGAATCACAAGATCTAAATCACTATTTAAATAATATATGAAACAATACTACTTACATAAGTCTGGCGGATTAGGAGATTGCATCTGGGCATACTTCAAACTATATCACCACCTTTTAACAGAACTTAAAAAAAATGAACCAAATTCACATGTAACCTATGTCGCTTGCTCAAATAACACCCAAATCCAAGAATTTTATAAAACAAATAAACTAATAGACCAAGCTTTTTATTACCCAATGTCAGATTACCACCACCAAACATGGAAAAAACATACAGAAAATAAAATATCCCTGCTAGATGCAATACAAGTTCCAGAACAACCACCAGCTAATCAATTCTGGCTCACTCCTGAAGAACAACAGTTTGCACATAATGTACTTAATATGGGCAAATTCGTCGCACTACACCCTTTCGGTGGTACACACGAAAGAACTATGAATAGGAATGACTTCTCCATCAACCAACTAATAACGTCTATTATAAATTTAAATTATAATTGCATAGTATTAGGAGGTAATGATGATCAAAGAAAATGTAACTTGCAAAAAATAAACTTCAACCACCCAAAATGCATCAATATAATCGATAAATTCTCATGCAGATTACACTCATTCTTCACAGCACATGCTAACGCTTTCATAGGAGTAAGTAGCTGCTACTCTGTAATAGCATCCCTATTCAAAGTCAAAGGACTTATTTATTACCCCACCTCACTTAAATGGTGGCAACAAGGAACACCACCACAAATAGGTATAGATGGATTCTCCCAAGCTTTCAGAGATAGCGGATTCTGGGCAGAATTCTTCGAACAACCATCCACTACAACAACACAACTAATAACAAACTTTCTAAATACTTAATATATAACTTTGAATAAATTCCCTTGCCAAGATAAAATACCCAAATGATAACATTCAAAGAATTCATGGAACTAAATCCACCCCTAAACCTAATACTAGAAGACCTAGAACCACAAGAGTCTACCATAGTACAAAAACTAAAAACCATTGCCACAGATATTATAAATAATATAAAAACTTCCCTAAAAATACCAGATCAAAAAACCCTAGACACCCAAGTACCCAAACTACTCAATAAACTCAAAAACAAATATAGCAAATACGCAAATGAAGACTATGATCTCTCCCTACTCTCAGGATTCAACTTCTTTAACCAAATAGATCACCTAAAAGAATTCTGGTCAAGTGTAGGAAAAGCTATACTAAAAGCTATAGTAGCTATAATCAAATGGCTATTCACTAGCCTAGCTAACCTAATCAAAGCATCACTCAACATGATCAAAGATTCTTTCTCAGAAGAAGGATTCTTCAAACTATGTGTCGTATGGGTGGCCCCAGCCATCTTAGCCTCCCCAGTTCTAGGTCTACAAACTATCTACGGAATAAACAACCTCATAGGACTAACACCATTCATCGCTTGGGTCATATGGCATGTATTCGTCGCTCCAGCATTAGATAAATTGGATTGATTACTCAGTACATTTTATATAAACCCGGGACTTTAATACAGTCCCGGGTTTTTTATTTCATTTTATTCCATATGATTTTCATGGCGTATTATAAAATACGCTAGCCGTGAATATGCTTAAAAGTTGTTATTATTAAAAATTGGAATTCAACATGAATATTAAAATAACCCATCCAGACATAGCAGCTCAAGCTCATAATTGGGATCCCACTATTGTTAGTGCTGGTAGCAATCAAAAAAAAGAGTGGATTTGCATCAAAGGACATATTTGGAAAACTACAGTTAATTCTAGAACTTCTGGCACAGGATGTCCTTATTGTTTTGGTTTAAAACCAATTGTAGGAGAAACAGATTTAAATACAACTCACCCAGATATAGCAGCACAAGCTTATAATTGGAGCCCAAAAACTATTAGTTATGGAAGCGATAAGGAAAAAATGCAATGGAAATGCAATGAAAATCATATTTGGATGGCAACTGTTAATAGTAGAACAAATATGAAATCCGGCTGTCCATATTGTGCATATGATGGATTTAAACTAAATCTAATATCATTTGTCTATCTGATTTGGAAACTAGGTAAATATAAAATAGGAATATATAATATAAATAGTGGAAGAATTGAAATACACAATCGAAAAGGATGGACTCTTATAGAAGAGTTTAAGACTAATGATGGTTATACAGCCAAACAAATAGAAAAGACAATAATACAGCAATTAGATAATAATAAAATACTAAGAGGCAAAAAAGCTTTTAGAAAAAAATTTTATGGTTGGACAGAATCATGGCAAGAAGTAGATCTACAAGTAATTAATATGATAGATCTATTTAAAAAATTAAATATGGTTCATCTAATACCTCAAGAGGTATTAATTCAATTGCAACCAAATACTTCGAAGCTTTCTTCTATATCAATGGGGCGAAGCCTTGAGGGGCAAGCGGGATCGGGGCTGTAGATAGGGGAGGCTTTACATATCTACACGCTACATGACATGATGTGTGATATTAAAGTGATATCATTTTGAGATCAATATAATAAATGACTGTGGATTAGGAGACCCTTTCCATATCCACACCCATATCCACACCCATATCCACAGGCATGTATACACGCATATCTACACGCATATCTACACGCATATCTACACTTAGAATTTTTATATCAATGTGATATCATATAGATATAGAGTTTGTTGTAACAGTTTAGTATGAGTTATATGAGTAGGGGGGTCTGGCCCGTTTCCTTCCCAGACCCCCCAAATTATTTCAAGCCCTTATTTCTCCCGAGCATCCGACCTTTTTTGATTAATTTGAATTACCTGTTTGGGCTTATTTTGAACTTTTTCAATTTTCCATGTGATGACTAAAATTCCATTTTCCAAGGAAGCGGTGGGGGGTAGACTGAGCAAACGAAGGATGATTGTCGTAGTTCACGGGCGTAGAACTGGGCAGATTCTGGGGCGTGTAAGTCGTGATGCATACGGCCCTTTATCGTGAGGGTGTTATCTTCGTTGTACGAGAGTTCTAGATCTTCGGAGGTACAGCCCGGTACAGCGAGGACTAGTTTGATTTCTTTGTCATCTAAGTAGTAATTAAGTTTTGGATAGCCGGTATTAGATTTAGCTGAGTTGAGTAGAGAATATCTTTGTCCGAAAAAATCGTTGAAGAATTTGTCAAAAGCGGCTTCCAATGGGAATAGAAATTCATCACGATGTGGTAAAATGTTCATAAAAACCTCACTAATGTTTTAATAGACCCCTCTAATTTTATTAGAGCGTTTCAAAAGTAATCGAATATGTTATACGGTTGTCGTGAGATTTTTTGCAAGCGAAAATTTTGTCGTCCACAGGGGGAGCCAGCCCATTTTATCTGGTTTATTGGAACCGTGTACTTTTCAATGGGCTGGTGTACTTTTTGATGGAGCCGTGTACTTTTCAATTGAACCGTGTACTTTCGAATGGGCCGGTGTACTTAAATGGGGCCGGTGATGGAGCTGTGTACTTAGTTCGGCCAGGGCGGGAGTCTCTGCCTCCCGAATATAGCTTTTTGTAGTCTAATGTTTTAATAGGTGCTTCGACTTTTATTAGATTATATAAATTTTAATAGATTTTAGAACAACTGTGCCACTAAATTTATAATTTATATAATTTATGATGGCTATCACAAATGTTATTTGTTATATTTAATGTAATGGCCTACAAAGGGAATTGGAGTAGGTCAATTCTAATTGGTGTGGGTACGAATCGGGAGGTTTTGGGTGTGGAGATGGCCCAAATGCGGTAGCGTTGCCTTATTATTATATGTGTGCGTAAGGGCGTGGGTGTGCCTGCGATAAAAAATGGAGAAGTATTAGGGGGCACCAGAAAAGGAGGCGGTGAAAATCTAGGATATGCAATGTTAATCTCACGCAAGGTGAGCGTTGTGAATTAAACCCGTGAATCCCCACCCGTCCTAGCGAAGGGGTTTTTACAACAATAAGGAGGGTTATATGACTAAGGGTTCTCGTGACTTGTTTCTTGCTGACATTCAGGCAGCGATTAAAGAGCATTACATACTTACTGAAAGGGAAGCTGAGTGTGTCTTGCATTCACTAAGAATTGATGTGCATGCAATTGATACATTGTTGAAATTCAAAAGATTGAGTCAAGACAAGGTTGACTTAATTCTCTCTAAATCTAGAGAGGCTGGGTTGGTTTAGGCTGCGATAAAAAATGGAGTGTCGTTAGGGATCGCAAAATCGAGATGTGGTTGATGAAGAATGATATCAATATTTTCTTGTGGTGTTTAGAGTTTGTGAAAAGGCTAAGAGTAGACAAAAAAAGGAGGGCTTAAAAATGAAAGAAGAGCATATGAAAGTTATAGAAGAACTTCGGGATCTGGGATATGCGGTGTGCATATTTACTCCAGAGGAGTTGAGTGGAGCAAAGCCTCATAAGGTAGAGGATGAGCTTGTTTCTGCTGGGTGGGACATTATTGATACTTTGGCTACAGAAGAGGAGGTTATATGATTGATCCTATTGTTGTTAAGTTGGATATAGACTGGGCTTCTTTGAGGGAACAAAAGGCTGAGTTAATTAAGTATGCTTGGAAAGATGCTGATAGCAATAAATTGCTTGAAGGGATCATCAGCATTATAGATGCTATTCAGGATCAAGCTGTGGATGAAAATGGTTTGAGTGAAATGTTGGTCTTTGGTGAGAATTTTGGGAAGTCTTGAAAATTACGATAATTTTATAGCGTATGACCAATTAAGGAGGGCTTAAAAATGGCTACCAGAGGTACTTATCAGTTCATTGATGATTCTACTAAGACTACCATTTATGTTCATTGGGACAATTATTTGGAAGGGGCAGCAAATTACTTTTATAATATGCTGACCAATCCTAGTAAAGGTAATTTGGCGACTCAATTTATTAGAGCAGTTAGTCATGCTGAAATAACAAGGTCTCATGCTCGTCATGGAGATACTGAATTTCAATATAATATAAAAGGTTCTGATGGTGGTGCAGAACTTGTAGTCAATAGTCCATGCACTAATACAGTTGTGTATAGTGGTGTACTTTTTGATTTTATCAACGATCATAGTAAGTTAATTGAAAATTACAAGCCTATAAGAAAGTATGTCAATGAGTGGGGTTCTATTCAGTATATGACTGTCGATATGGCTGAGAGAATGAAACTATGCTAAAAGTATTTTTATATCAAGAGGGCAGTTTATTTTCAGAAGGAAGTACAGGTAGCAAAGTATTTCCTTCTGATGAAAAAATTTATAAGTTTAAAAAAAAGCCATTTTCAAGTATGTGGACAGATGAAGTACTTCCTATGTTATGGCATAGTTTTTGGTTTAACAATGAATTTGGAAGTTCTTACCTTTTTGCAAGAAGTAACGATAGTTGGGAATGGGCTTTAGAGAATATGGTATTTGGCCCTAATTGGAGAGAGCAGAGAGAGAAGTATTAGGGGCTGCGATAAAAATAAGTTACTTTCTAGTGCCCGTAAGAATTAAAGTAAAGGAGGTGAATTATGCCTAATTGGTGTGCTAATGATTTGACTATCTCTGGAAAAACAACTGATATTAACGCTATGGTTGAATTATTTGATGTAGATGCTAATGGGGTTGTTATATTTAGTTTTGAAAAGATATATCCTACTCCAGATGAATTGAAGAATGATGATTTATGGTCATCTGGTACGAGTGCAGATACAATAGCAAAGCAATATAAAAGAAACGATCCTTTGACTGATATAGATGGAGTTTCATTGTTAGGTAGAGACTGTGTGTTATCAGAAGGGGTAAAAGAGTTTCTGGATGACAGTAGGTATATTGATTGGGTTAATTCATATGTTCTTTTAAAAGAAGAAGATGACGAAGATAAGATTATGAGTTTTGCTCAAGATTTTGTTAAAATGGTAAACAGACTGGAAGCTTATGGTTTTACTGGTTGGTATGGTTGGAGGGTTGCCAATTGGGGAACTAAATGGGATGTTGCTCCAGATGATGCATCAATCAATATTGTTGAATATAAGGGTAATAGAAACAAATCAAAATTTTCTTCAACATTTGATACAGCTTGGTCACCTCCTATTGGTGTATTGCATAAGTTATCAGAAAGGTTTCCAGAATTGGAAATTAAGGTAGCATTTTTTGAAGGTGGTTGTTGTTTTAAGGGTACTGCTAAGTTTAAGGGTGGAGAACTGATAAGTTCTACAGAGGGTTCGTATCGTGGCCCTAGAGGGGGTTAATAATAAAATTTGAACCTTTGACCAAAGATATATCGTCAACTACCCCCAGCTAAAGCAGGGAGCTTGTCATTCCAAGTTTCGTGCTGACTTTTAGTCCAGTTCCGGCTTTCAGCCGGAACACACGGAATCTGAAATCAGATTCAACGGACGACATTAGGCTGATTGATGCAGCCCTATGTTTAATTATAGTGTTGTTTTGTTTAAGTTCAAGAGCCAATTCCTCCCCCGACTAAAGTCAGGGGGGATTCCTTGGCTCGAAGATCTTGAAAAAGGGGATGCCTGAGATAAAAAGTGAGGTATGTCTAGTAGGAAAAGAAAAGGAGGTGCTTTGTGGATTTGGAATCTTTGAGGGAAAAGGTTGCCAACGAATTGTGGGAAGGTGCAGATCTACCTGAGCCTTTAAATAAGGAGGGTGAGCGCACCCAATGGGTTAAGTATAAAAAGCAAACCAATGTGTGGGTGCGATGTTTTCGGGGAAAGACTCGGAATGAAATTTTCCGAATTAAGTGGAAGTCAAAATCTATTGAATTTGTTTCAGCAGGTTTGATGTGAGACACATTCATAGGATACACATAGGGGTTTCCAATTCTATGTTAGATATGCCAGCTGACTGCGAGAAAGAAGGCTGGCGTATGGTTTGGGATTGGCAGGGGGAGAGATGGAGCTTCTCTGAATCCAATTGTTGTTCATTTAGAAATGACTTGAGACATAATAGGTTACTAGGTCAAGATTACAACGAAGGATTTTTTTATAGCTGAAAGGAGGTGTAACATGATTGAACTTAGTGATGTTATTCCTGCCGTATTAAAGACATACAAAAAAGAGCAGCGTGTATTTATTAATATTCGACCTAATGATAATAAGGTATATGTTAATAGAGAAGGAAGTTCTATACTAAAAGATAGTCAATTTATCAAGTCGGTTACAAAGTTAATGGGATTGTTTACAAATGAAGAGTTAGTTGAATCTGCTAAAACTTTAGCTAGGTGTTCATTTGGCAATTTGGCAAAAGATTTTGAAGATAGGGATTTTTTTATAGATATAGAAGATGGTATTTGTAATGATGAATTAACAAAAATTAGTTGGTTTATTCAGTTGTGTAGTTTGTCATTTGCTTATGATTTTTGTATAGCAGATATAGACTTTAGTGAATCTATTTCTGATATTGAAAATCCACATATAAAAGTAACTATTGTTTCAAATCAATCTAAAAACCAATTTGATGTTGTATATGATATTGATGAAGATGAAGGTGAATGTGAAGAATGTGGGTATCTAGAGTGTGAGTGCTGTGCAGATTGTGAGTGTGCAGATTGTGAGTGTTATGATGATGATGATTTTGATGATGATGATGATGATGATGAAGAGTGACTGCGATAAAATCTTGGGGTTGTCTAGTATTCAATTAAGAAAGGAAGTGTTGATATGAGTAGTAGCTTCTATATCTGCATTCATCTACATGAGATGTATATGATTAAAGGTTCTATGGTTTATATGTTAGAGAACGATCTTACTATGCTTAAAGAACAAGCCCAACTTTTGGCTAGAAGTTGTGAGTGGTTTGACAAGAAGTGTAGCAATAATGATATAATCAATGGTTGGAAAGCAAATGGCGATGATCTTGATGAGTGGATTATTGCATTATGGTTTGCTATGGATGTAGATCCAAATTTGAATGAAAATCATAAGGAAACATTGCGTAGATTGGCATGGTGGCTGGATGATGTAGTTGCTTCAGAATTACCGCTAGAGACTGTGCATAGTTCTCCGATGGTTGTAAAAGCGAGGGAAGTGGGCTAATTTTATTAGCTGGCCCGTATAATTTATTTTCAGGAGGGAAGCAATTATGCAAAGTAATGATAAATTAGCCAAGTGGAAGGCCCGTCTTAGTTATTTCAAGGATGAGATGGGTTTTGGCCCTTTGAAGCAATATCGCAACGAGGAGGGCAATCTTCATAGGGATGATGGCCCTGCGTGGATTTCCCCTACTAGAGTGATTTGGTATCAGAATGGGCGCAAGCATGGTCTTGATGCTGATATTCATGGTAGTATTCATTACTACTTTGAGAATATTAGGATACCTCCACACTTCTATACAAAGCCTGATTCTTTGACTGTAGAAGAAGTATTAGGCCATCCCAATGCAGAGTGCCGATATGTAGGCATGAAATGTATTGGTATGGATAAAGTAATGAATCATAAGAGGACAAAGGTGATTCACAAGGATAATAGCAAGGGTCAGGTTTTGTTTATGATTGGTGGTATATTTGATGAGCCTGTAGCTTATGTAAAGGTTGTTAATAGTACACAAGAGCCAGATGGTAGTTATAAAGACTATTATCTATGTGTTCCACCTACTTGTAAAACTTGTTCTGAAGCTGTCAGTTGGACTTTTGGCTTAACTGCTGATAGCTATCGTCCAGAGCAGGAGACATAGGCTGCGATAAAAAATTGAAAAGTTCTAGTGCTTGTACTGAGGGGCAAAGGAGGGACAAAGATGTTGGAACAGGCACTAGAACATTTGAAGCAGGATGAGTTTAGGGAAGCAATGATGCTTCTTTTGTCTAATCCTGATAAGTTTTCTTCTGAAGATAGGAAGAAGATTTCTAAGTATTGTTTATCATCATGTCCAGATATGGCAGATGAAATCTTTACATTGTGTAAGGTTAAGTCTGATACTGAAATGATGAAGCAAGCATTTCAGCATATCAAGCTTAGTAATAACAATACTCTTATCTACGCTATTGAATTGGGCCTTGATGCTGTAGCTGAAAGGCTAGTATCAGAGGGCAAGGTCAATAACTTAGATGCTGCCATTTATAAATGTTTGCTTTTGCAGAATGGTGTTCTAGCTGGCAAGCTATTGGATATTAAAGCAAAAAGGCAAGCTGAGAAGAACCAGCAATCCTGAGCCTGCGATAAAAATAAGTTATTCTCTAGTGGGCAACATTACTCTAGGAGGGACAACAAATGACTCATGCTGAAAAATTAGAACAGATTGAAAAATTCAATGAGCTTGCTCAGAATGGTGAGTGGGAGCAAGCGATAGATATGGTTATATCAGACTTTGATATAAGTTTGTTTAACCTTTCTTCCCGCAAGAAGTTTGTCCAGTATTGCAAAGATAATGTTACTGAAGATAACGATATTTCTAATAAAAATAAGGTTGTAATTTTCAAGTCTATTGAATCTTTGAGGGTTGTTACAGATAAGTTATTAGGTGTGCCGATTGCTGAAGAGAAGATAAATTCTCTCCATTCATTTATCCGTATGGGATATGGAATTACTGATTTTAGCAGGGATAAAATAGACTTTTTTTCTAGCATAGATTTTGCTAAGAATGAGTATTCTTATAACAAATTTGTTGGTGTATTCTTCAATAAAATGAATTTTTCGCATCCTGAGATAAATTGGTATATTACTAAGATTATGGATAGTGCTGGTAGGCATAGGTATAACATTAGTTTGGAGAACTCTAAGAAGTTGTTAGACATAGGTTTTTCTGAAAGTTATCCATTTAATATGGAAGGATTGTTTTCTATTGATAAATCTCTTATCAATAGAACTACTAAAATAGTTCTTGATAAAAAGAATACAGATTTGGCCAATTACTTATTTACTGCTTGCTGTGAGAGAAACAATAGAGAATATATTGTTTCTTTGCTTGATAATGGATTTAAGTCTATTACCAATGGAATTCAGATTGCAATAAATAGTAATCATTTTGGTCTTGCTACGCTTATATTGAAGTATAAGCCTAGAAAGTTCAGCCTTAGCATGGTTCAATGGCTTATGGACAGATACCACAATCTTGCTAGGAGGTATTCAGATCGCATTCTTACTATTGTGGATAAATATGCAAAATATGATGTATCTACTAGTAAAAGTTATGCTGAAGAAGCAACTAAGCATGCTAAGCTTAGTGTTGATGTTATCAATTGCATTCAATATTCACTTGATAGAAAGCCAGATGAAAGTTGTTTGAGCTATATCAAAACAGTTGCTAATGATGCCTCTCATTATTTGGATAAGATTAAAAACATTGGTTTAGAGATTGAATCCTATAATATTCCAGCGTTTAGGTGTTTTGATAATGACTTGCGACAAATGGATTCTTATCAATCTAATGTTGCTCGTTAGACTGCGATAAAAAATGGCTATTGGTTAGTAGTCATGCTCATCAAGGTGGTCTTGGTGAGAAAAGTAACCCTGCGATAAGTTATCGCAGTTTGCTAGTGTGTGCCGGTGGTGTTTATTACTTTGTTGTTAAGGAGGGTTAATACTATGGCTCGTACCAAATCTGCTTCTACTGTGTGGCTTGAGAATGTTTTGACTTCTAATCCTGATCTGCGTTTTGCAGAGGCAGTTGGCCATCCTGACTATGCCAGCAATGGCTTCAACTTCGATGCTGCGTATTTCAACGCAATTAAGTGTCGATATAAGAAGTCCCTTACTGGGGCTGGTGTTGGTACTGGTGGGTCTGTTGCTGTTGTTTCTCCGTCTCAGACTTCCGTAACTGATCGACAGAATTATGATTATGACTCTGATACAACAGAGATGATTCCATCTGTCGATCCGCACTATGTGCTGACTGGAGAGAACATTTCCTTCTTTGAATTGGTTCAGAAAATGTCTGATTCAAAGAATGTGAATGTGCGTCTGGTTGGGCCAGCTGGTTGTGGTAAGACTAGCTTTGCCAGCCAATATGCTGCAAAGTATAACTTGCCTCTTATGGTTGTCAACTGTGCGAATGTGCGTGAACCAAGAGATTGGTTCGGCTATCGCAAGTTGGATCAAGATAAGAATCTTGTCTGGCATGAAAGTCTCTTTGTTAGGATGCTAGAGACTCCTAATGCTGTTATCGTGCTGGACGAAACGAATCGTTGTCCTATGCACACACTTAACACTTTGTATCCTCTGCTTGACCATCGTAGGTCTAGCTATCTTGAGGAGGCTAATCGTACTCTAACTGTTGCAGAAGGCGTTACCTTTTGGGCAGCTATGAACGAGGGCAATCAGTTTACTGGTACTACTCAGCTAGACGAGGCTTTTGCTGATCGTACTGGTCTGGTGCATGAGTGTAAGTTTCTTTCTCTAGAGGACGAGACACTTGTGTTGCACAATCGTACTGGTCTTGATAAAGCAAACTCGTTAAAGCTAGTGGAGATTGCCGATCAAGTGCGTAAGAAAGCACTTATGGATAGTGGTGATAGCTTTAGCAAGCCTATCTCTACTCGTATGCTTGAGGAGGCTGCTGCTGCGTTTGTGATTGGGGGGCCTAATACTATGGTCTATACTCTGCTTAATCACTTTAGTTCAAGTGGTGGCACTACTAGCGAGCGTCATAACTTGAAGACTCTACTGACTGGTAAGTTTGGCCAGCTGTAAGGTTTTAGTTGTTTTTTCTGCCCCCTACCCATATAACTTATGGGTAGGGGTTTTTTCGTTGACGAAAACAACCCTGCGATAAAAAATAGATTATCTCTAGTGTGTGTGGTGGTAAGGTAACTTAAAGGAGGGCCAAAAAATGAGCAATAATGATGATGGCTTGTTTGACTTTGACAATGAGGATTTGGATTTGGAGAAAGATTTGCGTGGCCCTTCTAAGTTTGATGCTTCAAGTATTCCAGATGACCACCCATATCTTCCACAGAATCAAAATAAGGCTCCGAAGACTTACGATGTTACCAACTGGCATGAAGGTCAGTTTGGTCAACGCACTAGCTGGTACACTTCCTTCACTCCGATGAAGTCTACTTCAGAGTATCTCCGTAGTAGCAGCTATGGTAGCTATGGATATTATGATAACTATTCTTCTTACAAGAAGAAAACTGATACTGAAGTTATTTTGCAAGAGCAATTGCATGAAGTTCTGAAAGAGCTTAACAAGACTATCAATCTTACCAGTAACTCTAATACTGGCAAAGAGGAAGTTCTTAATGTTAAGTATTCTAATGGCATGGTTGTTAATGATCTAATGTCTAACACTTTGTTTGTTTCTCCTAATGTTATGCTGGAGAATGAAGAAAAATTAAAGAGTGGCGACACTTATTATGACTCTCTTGATGGTCTTAATGGTCAAGCTATGTTGTGTGCCTTTATGAAAAAGGGCATTCATGCTGATGCTAACATTCAGTACAAAGAGAGTGCGTCTTGGGCTACTCGTAATATCTTTATGTCAGATATTCAATCTACTGCTGCTGGTGAAGTGTTTAGCAAGTGGCCTGGCTTTATGAGCTATATCACACAACAGATGACTGTATTTGGTGTGCGTAAAGATGTAGTTCTCAATCGCTTTCGTCAGGAAGTTATTCTTCTTGATGATCTAGTTGAGTGCCTTTGCTATAATCGTCTTGCACCAGATAAGATTGACTATAGTATGTTCGACGAAGAAATTGTTAAGAAGATGCTGCTTGCAGATAAAGACTTCAACGATATGATGGATATTGATTGTGAGTCTGCTTTAAGATTCCAGAAAGCAATTCGCATCTATGAGAATGTTCGTGATATTCTCAATCTTAATTCGATGGATTTGAATGCTAGGTTTAATGCTTCTGGTATGAGTGTTCCAGCAAAACCTACAGATGATAGTGTTGACGAATCACTTTCTGGCAAGAAAGAGATTAAAGATGAGCCTTCTGAATTGAAGCGAGACTTTACTGGCGACAATAGTTACAACAATCATAAAGAGATTGAAGGTGATATTGTCTCTGGTATTCTTGACCACAATAAGAAGATGAAAGAAAGACTGAAGGAGTTGGAAGATAAGTTGGCTAGTGATCTCAGTCAGATGGAGATTCTGAATGATGTTACTTACAAAATGATGATTCCTCCAGTCAATAAGGAACAGATTGCTGATTATGATAACTATGTCCGTAGCAATCGTAAAGCTATCGACAGTATCAAAAATGGTATGATGTTCCATAACAATCATCCTAATGTCTTCAGTTATGGTTTGACTGATGGCGATATTGATGAACATGCTCTCTATAAGATTCACTTTGGAGAATGTCAGCGTATCTTTGAGCGCAAAGATATAATTGGTGATAAGAGCTATCATGTTACTTTGGTTATTGACCAATCTGGTAGCATGGGTGGAGGAAAGATTACTGAAGCTGCAAAGCTATGTATCTTGTTCTCTGAGGCTTTAAAGTATCTCAAAGCTACAGAAGTGTCTATCTATGGTTTTGAGACGCATGATATTCGCACTTGGGTCTATAAGGATAAGATTTATGATAAGACTAAGGCTTTGATTCATGCTAAAGAAGATGGTGGTACTGCAATGGGATACCATTTGGGTTCTATTGGTGATAAGGTACTCACTCAGTATGGGGAGTTTGATAACAAGTTTATGTTTGTTATCTGTGATGGTGGCCCTACTCATGCACCTGAAGGTATGCACCCAAAACAGCATACTGCTAAGGTTATTCAGAAGTTGCGACAGAAAGGTATCAAAGTATATGGGATTGGTATCCTGAATGCTTTTGATGATTCTACTGGCAATGATATATTCGGTGAAGGAAACTTTACTGTAATCAATGATATTGCTGGTAGTCTTCCTGTCCTTTGCAATAGGATGCGTAAGTATCTGCAAAAGACTTCTAAGGCGTGATAGCAAAAGGGGGCTGAGATAAAAACTCAGCCCCCCTTAGTTGTCAAAAGAAAAGAGGTGTGCAATGGTAAGTAAAGAATTCATTCTGGCAGGGAGAGCAATCTTCTCTATTACTATACCAGAGGGTTTTGCTAAGAAGAATAAGATTGCCACCTCTTTCATCTACAGAGTAGCTAAGAAGCCAGACGCTTCTGTTTACTTTGTCAGTATCATGGATGCTGCTAACAATGATTATCAATACATTGGTATGTTAAGTGCAGATACTGGTGAGGTCAACCTTACCCGCAGTTCGCATATCAACACCGAAAGTTTGGTCTATAAGCTAATCAATAGAATCCTACAAAATATTTGGGGTGGAACTAGCGATAAGATTATAGAGTCAGGATTCCAAGTTGAACACTTGGGCAAGTGTGGAAGGTGCGGATGCAAATTACTAACCAAAGAATCGATGGTTAGAGGCATCGGTCCAGAATGTCTAGCTATGTTAGGATTGAGCTAGCATTAAATATAAACTATAAAGGTTCCCAGCCTCTTAATGGGACCGTGTACTTAATAAGGGGGTGCCCAATGCAACCCGGGAATACTCACAAGGTCCTGATCAATAATAAATGGCAAGGGGCAATCATAGTCAGGGAGAGACCAGATATCTATGAAGTAAGACTGAGTGATTCTAATTCAGTCATAGGCATTCGAAAATCGTTTCTAAAGGCCTTTCGACCCCTGCCCAAGGGACTTGGATCAGATAGCCCCCTGATCGCCCGTTTTAGGGCCATAAATTATGATGAGCTGCTTAGACTGGTGCTGCAGGCAAGCAAGTTCTTAGACCCCGGGGAAGTGCTCAAAATAAACCAAGATGGTTCGATATCTGATGGTTCCGGAGCTGTAACAATCAAAGTTGGGACAATGGATCAGGTTACTGATGAATTCATTGAAGAGGTCCCAGCATGGGTTATTACTCTTAATGACCCATATGTTGGCACCAGCGTCGTAGCCACTTGTGTGGAGGCCCTTCCTGCTGCAGAGGCTTTTACTAAAGCTTGGTATCACAGAAAAGCTACTCTTTACTTCGATACTTTGAGACTAAGTACTTTTAGGATATTAGTCTGACTGCGATAAAAAATAAGTTATTCCTAGGGAGTATAACAAACGAAAAGGAGGTGTCGAATGGAAACAACACTTAACGACAGGTTCGCAGTTGGTAAGGATGTTATTGTTATGGCTACTAAAGCTGTTGGCAAAGTAGTAAAGCATGAAGGGGGCGAAGGGGAACTTCGTCAGACTAGAGTTTCTTTTGGGAGTTATGAAAAGGTCTACGATCAGTATTATCTGGCACCATATAAGAAAATCAGATCTGATGCTCTGGATACCTTTTGTTTGCTAGTTGACAATCTGGTTGAATCTATTAATAATGTTTGCACTAAATTCAATCTGCCTAAAGTGCAATATAGTGATGGTCGAATTTTTGATAGTGTTTATGGACTGAGTTTAACTCCTACTGTATCATATCGTCATAGTATTAGTGGGTTTATTGAATATTGCTGTTGGGAGATGTCTATCAGCAGTACTATGTCTAAGGATCATGGATGGGATGGCACTATTCATGTTTTTGAAGAAATGAATGAAGTTATGACTAGCATTTATAATGCTACTAAGGTATATGTTGCGGAGTTAGCTAAGATCGCTGTTAATCATGCAGTTAATAAAGAATTTGAATAATGATTTAAAGAGCCACCGATTGGACTTGAACCAACAATGAGAAAACTCGCCGGTTTACAAAACCGGTCCCTTACCATTCGGGGCACGGTGGCGTGATACTTTATTATAGTTCGCCTGCGATAAAAATCCAATACATCTTAGTTTGCAAAGGAGGGCCAACAATGCAAACGATTCTTCATACTTTTCAATTCTGCGAACATAACTTTCATTATGTGCAAGCCCCTTGTCCTACATCCCACGCCGTCACCCATGAGGTGGTTGGCGTGACGAAGGATGATTCAGAGTTCCTCTATTCCAATGAGGAACTACTTCATGCTGTTTTTGAATATGGCAGGATAATCTGGTTATCTAAGAAGGACGAACTAAAAGAAGAAAGTGTGCCAAGTATGACGCTTGATGAGGCTCAAAAGTTAGGCGAAGGCATGGAAGTTAATTATCAAGGCTATTCTTGTCTGATAAGGAAAGTCATGTTCTTCGGTGGGAACCATCCTTACTGGATATTGGCCCCAGAGATGGGAATGCCGAAACAAATGCGTGTGAAGGTGGGAGGAGGCCCTATTAGCTATGCTGCTTGCCAGCCTGTTGGGCTGC
>JBIKJV010000156.1:0-5873 GCA_044360755.1 Phycisphaerales bacterium | reverse complement strand
CTCCTTGCGTGCGATTCGGCCCAGACCGTGGCCGCCGGCAGCGATTCGTCCGCGTCCGGGTCGATGCTGGCCACGCAGCAGGCGAACGCCGGCGTGCCCGCGCCGCGCGCCGCCGACACCTGGCCGCGCGTGTTCCAGTCGGGCGGCGACAGCTACACGATCTACCCACCGAACGTGAAGTCGTGGGACACGCGCACGCTGACCGGCACGTGCGCCTTCGCGAAGGCCGCGACCGGCGGGTCGACGCAGACGTTCGGCACGCTGAGCTTCGTCGCGCACACCGAGGTCAGCCGGCTGGAGCGCGTGGTCAGCCTGACGCACGTGACGATCACCGGCGTCTCGCTGCCCGAGGACCCCGCTTCCGAGCAGCGCGTGCAGGCTGCGCTGCAGGCGCGCAGCGCGGGCAAGACGCTGGCCGTCTCGCTGGACCGGCTCGAGGCGTTCGCCCCCACGATGACCGTGGCGCCGTCCGTGCCCGCCGCGCCGCTGCGGAACGATCCGCCGGCGATCACCGTGGCCACCGCGCCCACCGTGCTGGTCCCGGTGCAGGGCAAGCCGGTACTGCGCGCGCTGGACGGCACCAAGCTGCAGCGCGTGGTGAACACGCAGATGATGCTGGTGCAGGACGCCGCCGGCGCGTGGTGGCTGAAGATCGGCGACGGATGGATGACCGCGCCCGCACTGGCGGGCCCGTGGAAGGCCGGCGCTGCGGCGGGGAATGCCGACCTGGCCACCGCCGCCACGTGGGCCGCGGGTCAGCCCGCGATCAACCTGCTGGCGCCGGGGCAGGGCGGAACCGGGGCTTCGTCCGCCGCGGCGGCGACGCAGGTGACGAAGCCCATCGCGCTGGCCACGGCCGCGCCGGCGGTGATCGTCTCGACGGTGCCCACTGAGGTGATCGTGTGCGACGGCGCGCCGGCATGGTCGCCGCTCGGCAGCAGCGGCGTCGACTACGCCACGAACACCGGCGGCAACCTGTTCCGGCTGGCGGCCAATGGCAGCGTGTACGTCCTGGTCTCGGGGCGGTGGTTCACCGCGGCGGCGCTGGGCGGGCCGTGGACCTACGTCGCAGCGCCCGCGATGCCGGCGGCGTTCCTGGCGATCCCCAACGACAGCCCCAAGGAGAACGTGCTTGCTTCGCTGCCCGGCACGCCGCAGAGCCAGGAGGCGCTGATCTCGAACGCGGTGCCGCAGATGGCGCGCGTGCCGAAGGGCAAGACGCTGCCGGCGCCGAAGCTGGTGGGCGGCAGCGCGCAGATGGTGGCGGTGGCGGGCACCGACATCCAGGCCGTCGCCAACGCGGACCTGCCGGTCTTCATGGTCGCGCCCAAGCAGTGGTACACGGTGAAGAACGGCATCTGGTACGCGTCGGACAAGCTGGACGGCACGTGGAAGGTGGCGACGTGGGTGCCGCCCGCGATCTACGCGATCCCCGCCAGCAGCCCGTACCACTACGTGACGTTCGTGAAGATCTACGGCACCGAAGGCGACACGGTCCTGGTGGGCTACACGCCGGGCTACTTCGGGCAGTACGTGCAGGACGGCGTCGTCGTGTACGGCACCGGCTACGACTACGACCCGTGGGTCGGCGACGGATGGGTGCCCGCGCCGTACACCTACGGCTACGGCTGCGACCCCGCCTACAACCCGTGGATGGGCTGGGGCATGGGGTTCGGCATGGGCATGATGATCAGCTCCGACTGGTGCTACGGCGGCTACCCGTACTGGGGGCCGTACGGCGCGGCCTACGGTCCGCACGGATCGGCCGAGGTATGGGGCCCCGGCGGCTGGGCCGCGACGACCGGCAACGTCTACCACCACGAAGGCGACGTCACGACGATGACGCGCTCGAGCGCGGGCTACAACGCGTGGACCGGTCGCCAGTGGGGCAGCACCACGGCGACGGCGTACAACTCGTCGACCGGCGCGCGCGCGGCGGGGCAGAAGGGGTACGTCGACAACGCGTACACCGGCAAGTGGGCCGAGGGCGCGCGCGGCGCGGCGTACGACCCGCAGACCGGCAAGAGCGTCGAGGGCGCCGGCGTGCGCACCCAGAACGGCACGTGGGGCGAGGTGCACGGCAGCGGCGGCAACGGGGTGGCGGTGGGCAACAACGTCTATGCCACGCACGACGGCAACGTCTACCGCTACCAGGACGGCGGCTGGCAGCAGTACGACAAGGGCAGCGGCTGGACGAACACCTCCGACACGTCGAAGACCGCCGAACTGGACCAGCAGCGCTCGGCGCGGACGGACGGCGACTTCCGGTCCAGCATGTCGGACCGCTGGCAGTCCGGCGGCGACGGGTTCAAGGGGTCCGATCCGTCAGGCACGTCCGACGCCTTCAAGGGCGGCAGCGACGCGTTCGGCGGCGACCGCTGGAGCGACAGCGGATGGGACCGCGGAAGCAGCGGCGGTTGGGACCGCGGCAGTTCCGGCGGATGGGGCGGCGGCGGTGGTGGCCGGTACGGGCGCTACAGCGGTGGCGGCGGCGGCGGCTTCCGCGGCGGCGGTGGCGGCCGGCGCTGAGCGCCGAAGATGGGGACAGGTGGACCTGTCCCTTCTTTACAGTCCGATCGTGGAGTAGCCCGCGTCGACGTAGATGCACTGCCCGGTGATGCCCTTCGACAGGTCGCTCAGCAGGAACAGCGCGGTGTCGCCGACTTCCTCACCGGTGATGTTGCGGCGCAGGGGGGCCTTCTGCTCGACCCAGCCCAGGATGTCGCCGAAGCCGCCGACGGCCATCGCGCTGAGGGTCTTCAGCGGGCCGCCGCTGATGACGTTGGCACGGATCTGCTGCGCGCCCAGCTCCATCGCGATGTAGCGGTTGGTCGCCTCCAGCGCGGCCTTGGCCACGCCCATGACGTTGTAGCCGGGGACGGCCTTCTCGGCGCCGTAGTAGCTCAGGGCGATCATCGCGCCGCCGTTCGGCATGAGCGGCGCGGCGCGGACGGCCATCGCCTGGTAGGTGAACGCGCTGATGTCCATCGCCTGGGTGAAGACCTGGCGCGGGGTGGCGCAGAACTTGCCCTTCTCCAGCCAGCTCTTGTCGGCGAAGGCGATCGAGTGCACGATGAAGTCGATGGTGCCGAAGTCGGCCTTGAGCTTGGCGAAGACGGCGTCCAGGTCGGCGTCGTTGCCGGCGTCCATGGGCATGAGCCAGGGGTTGGTGACGCCCAGCTCCTCCAGCGCGTTGCGGCAGCGGCGCTCCATCTTCTCGCCGGGCAGGTGCGTGAAGGCACACTGCGCGCCGGCCTTCAGCAGGCTCTGCGTGATGAACGTGGCGTAGCTGCGGTCGTTGGCGATGCCGACGACGAGCCCCTTCTTGCCTTGCATGAGTCCGGCGGTGTTCATGGGGGCGGGATGCTACGCGAAGCGCCACGGCCGCGGGTCGGCGCGGTCCGCGGGCGGCACCAACGCATCGCGGACGCGGGTCACCAGCGCGGGCACGCCTTCGCCGGTGCGTGCGCTGATGGCAAGGTCGGCGCCGGTGGCTTCGGGCGCGGCGGCGGCGGAGGCTGCGTCGCACTTGTTGACGACGCGCAGGACGGTCGTGGCCACGGGCGCGCCGTCCAGCGTGCCCCAGCCCAGGCCGGGCGCGGTCAGCGCGATCACCAGGTCCGCCGCGGCCAGCGCGCGCGTGGCCAGGTGCGCGGCGGCGGCCTCGATCGGGTCGGGGTCCGCGCGCACGCCGGGGGTATCGAACCAGTCGACGACCAGGCCCGCCAGCTCGATGCGCGCGGCGACGGCGTCACGCGTGGTGCCGGGCGCGTCGTGCGCGATCGCGACGGTGCGGCCGGCCAGCGCGTTGAGGAGCGTGCTCTTGCCCGCGTTCGCGGGGCCGGTGACGACGACGCGCGGCGGCGTGAGGAGCCGTGCCAGGCGGTGGTCGCGGGCGGTGGCGGGGGGGTGCGTGCCGGGTGCGCCGTGCGCGCCGGCTGCGTGCATCGTCCACCCCGCCGCGCGCCATCGTGCGGGCTGCGCGGCCAGCAGGTCGATCGCCAGCGGGCTGGCGGCGTGCGCGATCGCGGCCAGCGCGGCGGCTTCCACGGGATCCGCGGCCTCGGGGAACGTGGCGCGCGGGTCGGCGGGCGCGGCGCCGGGGTGCGCGCCCGCGGCAGCGGCCAGTTCGTCCATCCGCGTGCGGATGCGCGGCCCGCCGTGCGGCATCACCAGCGCGTGGCCGGCATGCACGCGCGCCACGACGCCGTCGTCGACCGTTCCGAAGCGGCGCCACGCAAGCTGCCCCGGCGCGGGGGCCGCGTTGCCGGTCAGTGCATGCAGCACGCGATCGATGTCCGCGGGCGCGCCGTCCAGCTGCGCCACCGCGATCGCCCCGGGTGCGCGCGCGGTGGACCACCACCAGCGCGGGGCGGTCACTCCGCCTCGCCGGCGGTGCGGGCCGCCACCAGGATGCCGCGCAGCACCAGGTCGGGCGCCACGCGGCTGACCAGTTCGCTGTCCTCGAAGAGCGTCTCGGCGTCGCCGCCGGTGGCGATCACCAGCGGGAACGCGCCGTAGTGCAGGCTGTAGCGCTCGACCAGCGCCTGCACCGCGCCGCGGATGCCTTCGTAGACGCCCAGCTGCATCGCATCGACGGTGTTGCGGCCGAAGGGCTCGTCGGACGCGGGGCGCGCGAACTTCACCTTGGGCAGCGCGGCGGTGCCGGCGTTCAGCGCGTCCAGCTGCATCTGCGCACCGGGCGCGATCGCGCCCCCGTGGAAGACGCCTTCGCCGTCGATGAAGTCGACCGTGACGGCGGTGCCTGCGTCGACCACGATGACGGCCTGCTTGAAGGTGTCCCACGCGGCGGCGGCGGCCAGCAGGCGGTCCTGGCCGGGGGTCGCGCCCTCGTCCAGGCAGCGGCCGATCGGGACCTCGATGTCGCGGCCGACGCGCCAGACGTCGGTGTGCAGCGCGGCGGCCAGCTTCGCCTCGATCGCGGTGGCGACGGGGTCGTTCACGCTGGCGATGATGATGGTGCCTTCCTCCTCGCCCTTGTGCGCCCACTGCTTGGCGGCGGCATCGACGATGGCGCCGAGGTCCGCGTTGCCGAGCCGCTGCACCACGTGCAGCTGGTCACCGTGGTAGTGGCCCACGGCCGTGCGCGTGTTGCCGACGCTGATCGCCAGGAGGAATGTCATGGCGCGCGAGTATAGAAACTGGTCGGGGGCTACCCCGGACACAATTTCGCGCGCATCGCGGCGAACAGCGCGCGGCAGACGGGGCCCGGGGTGCCGTCGCCCACGGTTGCGCCATCCAGCCAGGTCACGCCGCTCACGAAGCGGCGGCTGCTCAGGATCAGCACCTCGTCCGCGGAATGCAGCTCGGGCTCGGGCACGGCGCGCTCCTCGAACGGCACGCCTGCCGCGCGCGCCGCGTCCAGCATCCACGCGCGCATGGTGCCGTGCAGCACCGGGGTGCGGCCGTCGTCCAGCGCGCAGGTCGCCACGCGGCCGCCGCGCACGATGGCCACGTTGGTGTACGCGCCCTCGCTGACCAGGCCGTCGCGCACCAGGATGCACTCGTCGGCGCCGGCACGCTGCGCCTCGATCAGCGCCAGGATGTTGCCGGCCAGGCTGATCGTCTTGATCTCGCAGCGGTGCCAGCGCAGGTCGGGCCGCACGATCGCGCGCGCGGACTCGGGCTCGCGGAAGTCCGCCAGCGACGCGCTGGGCGTGACGAACGCCACCACGGTCGGCACCAGCCCGGGCCCGGGCATGTGCGCGCGCGCCGCGCCCGCGCCGCGCGTCACCTGCAGGTAGACGCTGGCGTCGCGCAGGCCGTTCGCGCGCAGGAGCTCGGCGCAGATCGTGCGCAGCGCGCGTGCGTCGAAGCCTGCGATCCCCGCCAGCGCCAGGCTGCGCGCCAGG
>JBIKJV010000043.1:0-18306 GCA_044360755.1 Phycisphaerales bacterium | reverse complement strand
GACGGCGGCCACGTCGGCGGCCTTCGACTCCAGGTCGGGCAGCAGCGGCTGGCCCGCGATGCGCACGTCGTTGCGCTCGCTGCGGTTCACCAGCATCACGGCGATGCCGGCCATCAGGGTGGCACCGGCCGCCAGCAGGATCACGGTGTTGCGCTTCACGTCGTTGCCTCCCGGCGGCTGCCGCGGCCGCGCACGGCGTACCACGCCAGCGCGATGCACGCCACGGCCAGCGGCCACAGCACGGAGTTGATGACCAGCAGGCGGCGGCCCAGCGACTCGACGTCCGCCCGCAGCGCGTGCTGCAGCTGCCGGAGCTCCTTGCGCGCGTCGACCATGCGCTTCTGCAGGCGCTCGACCTCGGCGGCCTGCTCGGGCGTCAGCACGATCTGCTGCAGGCCGTCCGGCGTGCGTTCGCGCTGCAGCTCCCCGATGCGCAGCTCGGTCTTCTGGATCTCGTCCTGCAGCTCCTTCTCGCGCGCGACGGAGCGCTGCTCGGCCTCCTTGCGCATCGCCTCGACCACCAGGAACGGGCGGCGGTACTGCGCGCGCGCACGGATGCCGGCCAGCGCCGGGTCGCCGGCCGCTCGCTCGACGGCGTTCAGCAGCATCGGGCCGTTGTCGGCGATCGCGCGCTTGCCCATCGACATGCCGCCCATTCGGTCGTCGATCACCCAGGTGTCGTCGGTCAGCAGGTCGGCGTCGGCGATGACCAGGATGTCGGCCTTGCCCTTGAGCGGCGGGCCGCCGGCGGCCGGGTAGGCCGACGTGATGTCGCCGGTCACGCGCGCCACCAGCGTGCGCGGGGTGCCGTCGGGCTTGAAGTCCTTGATCAGCTGCTCGGGGTCGCCGAAGAAGCCCAGCTTCAGCGTCTGGATCAGCTGCGAGCGTTCGCCGGTGCGCACCAGCGGCTCGACGGTGGACGTGCCGTCCTTCGCCTTCTCGATCGCGCCGACGCTCATGAGGTTGAGCGCCTGCAGCGGACCCACCAGCGGGTCACCGGCGCTGAACGTGTCCTTCGGCATGCTGAGCCAGGCCACGTAGTCCAGTTCCCGCGTGCCGCCGTTGCGCGTCTGCGTGCGGATGCGGCTGGCGTGGTCCAGGTCGCCAACCACCTGGTCCTTCGGGATGTCGAAGCCCCACGCCGCGGGCAGGGGTCCCAGGTCGTAGGTCGTGCCGCCGCGGCGCGCGCCCATCGACTGCGCGTCGGGCGACGTGTCGGTCTCCATGTACGGGTCGGCCAGCAGCACGATCGGCTTGCCGGCCAGCGCCCACGCGTCGATCGCGTGCAGGAGCTCGTCGGACAGCTTGCGCGGCTGAACAAGGAGGAGCGCCTTGGCGTCGTTCGGCAATTCCTTGGCGGTGGGCTCGACCGTCACCAGGTCGGCCACCGCGCGCAGCTGCTGCACGACCACCGGCGTGGCGCGCGGCTGCATCGGGTTGCGCGGGTCGGGCGCACCGCCGTCCAGCGGCACCGTGCTGACGACGGCCACCTTCGGCTTGCCGTCGCGTCCCACCGAGGCGATCGCGCGCATCAGGTCGTACTCCAGGAACGGCTCGGACTCGGGCGCCAGGTAGGCGATCGTCTCCTTGCGGTCGGTCGGGCCGCGCACCACCAGGCCCAGCGTCAGCGTCCGTCCGCTGCCGTCGACGCTCAGCGCGGGCAGGCCGGCGACGCGGGCCTCGTCCTCGGCCTCGCTGAACGGCTCGGGATCGATGACGCGCAGCACCACCTTGCCGTCGGCCATGCGGACCAGTTCCTCCAGCCACTCGCGCACGCGCTGCGCGTGGGCGCGGATCGCCGGCAGGTCCTTGGCGGTCTCCTGGCTCCAGTACAGGTCGATGCGCACCGGCTCGTCCAGCGAGCCCAGCAGCGCCTTCACGCCCGGGCTGGCGCTGTACAGGCGGTCCTGCGTCAGGTCGGCGCGCGCGCCGGGCAGCGCGATCGCCAGCACGGTGTTCAGCGCCACCAGCCCGACGATGACGGCGGCGATCGCGAGCAGTGCGTTGCGGCGGGTCTCGGTACGTCGTGCCATGGTTCAGTCCGCCTTCTTCCACTCGACGACGATGCCGTTCATCACCAGGCACGCCGCGATCACGGAGATGAAGTACGCCACGTCGCGCAGGTCGATGACCCCGCGCATCATGCTGTCGAAGTGCGTCATCGCGCTCATCGATGCGATCGCGTCGACCGCGATCCGCGGCAGCCAGCCGCTGACGAAGTCCAGCACGATCGGGAAGCCCATCACCACCAGGACGAAGCACGCCACGCCGCAGAGGACGAACGCGATCACCTGGTTCTTGGTGAAGGCCGAGAGGAACGACCCGATGGCCAGGAACGCGCCGACCATCAGCGCGCACGCCAGGTAGCCGACCGCTGCCGCGCCGTGGTCGGGCGAACCAAGCCACGCGACCGTGCCCCAGATGGGCGTGGTCAGCAGCAGCGCCAGGCACGCGAATGCCCATGCCGCCAGGAACTTGCCGACCACCAGGTCCCACACGCTGAACGGCAGCGTCAGCAGCAGCTCGATGGTGCCGGTGCGGCGCTCCTCGGCCCACAGGCGCATGCTGAGCGCGGGCACCAGGAAGAGGTCCAGCCACGGCTGCCCCTGGAGGAACGGCCGCAGGTCCGCCTGGCCGCGCTCGTAGAGCCCGCCCAGCTGGAACGCGAACACGCCCGACAGGAACAGGTAGATGACCAGGAACACGCTCGCCAGCGGGCTGGCGAAGTACGCGGTGAACTCGCGGCGGAAGACCGCGGCGGTGCGGGCCAGGGCGCTCATCGGGCGGCCTCCTTGACGTCGCTGGTGGTGAGGTCGCGGAACACGTGGTCCAGGCGGTTGCGCGTGACCCCGGCGGGGGCCTTGCTGTCGAGCTCGCGGGGCGTGCCGTCGAACACGATGCGTCCCTCGTTGATGATGACGGCGCGCGTGCAGACCGCCTCGACCTCTTCCAGGATGTGCGTGCTGAGGACGATCGCGCGCTCGCCGCCCAGCTTGCGGATCAGCTCGCGCACTTCGTGCTTCTGGTTGGGGTCCAGGCCGTCGGTGGGCTCGTCCAGCACCAGGATCGGCGGGTCGTGCAGCAGCGCCTGCGCCAGCCCGGTGCGGCGCTTGTAGCCCTTCGAAAGGGTCTCGACCAGCTGGCGGCGGTAGGGCCCCAGGTGCAGCCGGTCGATCGCGGCGTCGACGCGGCGCGCGGCGTCGGCCCCGGAGAAGCCGCGCGCGTGGGCGACGAAGCGCAGGAATTCCTCGACGCGCATGTCCCCGTAGGCGGGGGCGCCCTCAGGCAGGTAGCCGAACGTGCGCTTCGCCTCGATCGGGCGGGCGGCCAGGTCGATGCCGGCCATCTCCACGGAGCCCGCGGTCGGCTCCAGGAACCCGGTCAGCATGCGCATGGTGGTGCTCTTGCCGGCGCCGTTCGGGCCCAGGAACCCCAGCACCTGCCCGGCAGGCACGGTGAGGTCGATCCCACGGACGGCTTCGAAGGCACCGAAGGACTTTCGCAATCCCTTGGCGACGATGAGGTCTGGCATAGGTGTGGGTGAAGAGTCTATTCCCTGCTCGGGGGTGCCCGTACGCACCCACGTCTCCCGGGTTCGGCGATTCGTATCCTCCGGCACGTGGATTCGCCCATGCCACCCGCCGCCGTCCCAGCCACCGATGCCATCGACCGGGCGATCGCCGCGTTCCGGCGCAGGTTCGGGACCGCACCCGTGGTGGTGGCCCGCGCCCCGGGACGGGTCAACCTGATCGGCGAGCACGTCGACCACTCCGAGGGCCTGGTGCTGCCGATCGCGATCGACCGGGACTGCGCCTGCGCGGTGCGCCCGTCGGCCGAGGGCCGCTGGCGCGTGTGGAGCGAGGACCTGCGCCGGATGGCCGAGCTGCCGGACCCCGCCGGTGCCGGCCTGCAGCCGCTGGCGCACCCGGACGACCGCTGGGCGAACTACGTGCTGGGCGTGCTGGCCGGCTTCGTGCGCGAGGGCGTCGCGGTGCCGCCGATGGACATCGCCGTCGCCAGCGACGTGCCTCTGGGCGGCGGGCTCTCGTCCAGCGCGGCGCTGGAGGTTGCCGTGGCCACCGCCGTCTCGGACGCGCTGGCCGCGCCGATGTTCGGCATCCCGCTGGCCCGGATGTGCCAGGAGGCCGAGCACCGCTTCGTGGGCGTGCCCTGCGGGATGATGGACCAGCTGGCGTCCGCGCTGGGCAAGGCGGGCCACGCGCTCCTGATCGACTGCCGGTCGTGCGACATCCGCTTCGTGCCGATTCCCGAGACAGCGGCGGTGCTGGTGGTCGACAGCGGCATTCGCCACGAGCTTGGCGATGGCCGCTACGCGCAGCGCGCGCGGGAGACGGACGAAGCTGCGCGCGCGCTGGGGGTTCGGACGCTGCGTGACGTCGACGAGAACGCCCTGCGTGGCGCCCGGATCGACGAGACGCTTGCCCGGCGCGCGCGCCACGTGGTGCGTGAGATCCAGCGCACCTCGCTGGCGGCGTCCGCGCTGCGCAAGGGCGACCTGGAGCTCTTCGGCATGCTGATGCTGCAGAGCCACCAATCGCTGCGCGACGAGTTCGCGGTGAGCACGCCGGAGCTCGACTCGATCGTGGACGAAGCGCGCACGATCGGCACCGGCGGCGGCGCGTACGGGGCGCGGCTCACGGGCGGCGGCTTCGGCGGCTCGGTCATCGTGCTGGCCGACGCGGCACGCGCGGACGCGGTGGCCGCGCGGCTGGCCGCGTCCTTCCAGCGCCGCTGGCGCCGCCCGGCACCGGTGATGCGCGTGCAGCCGTCCAACGGTGCGTCGATGGTGCCGCCGGGGCGGTACCTCTGAAATTGTGTCCGGGGTAGCCCCCGACCGATTTCCGCGGTGTTGAAGACAGGTGCGTGGTCGCCGCGCCCGTGCGCTGTGCGTTGAAAGGCACAGGCACAGGGCCGCGCCCTTTCGCTGTGCTCGGGGCCTTCCTCCGCGACCGTCGTCGCTCCACCAGGTTCCGCTCCTCCTATTTTTCGGCTGGCTCGGCACCTGTCACGACCCGGGAGTATTCGGTACCGCAGTGCGTGCCTCGCGGCCTCGCGATTCGCTGCGGAAGACCCCGATGCTCGCTCCGGGCGCTCGCAAGTGGCCGTTCGAACGTCGGCGGGCGAGCGCCCGCAGCGAGCATTGGCCTCCTCCGGAGCGACGTACGAGGCCGTGAGGCACGCGTACCACGGTCCGATGTCTCCTCGGGTCGTTCCACGTGCCGAACTGGCCGACGACGATGACGAGCGGAACCTGGTGGAGCGAGGAAGTTCGCGGAGGAGGGGGCCAAGCGCAGCGAAAGGGCGCGGCGACCACGCCCTGCATTTGACCTCCCGGAAATAGGTACAGGGCTACCCCGGACACAATTTCACTACGCTGCGCGCATGCGCATCACCGTCCTCGGCGCGGCAGGCGAAGTCACCGGTTCGGGGTACCTGGTCGAGACCGCGCATGCGCGGGTGCTGGTCGACTTCGGCATGTTCCAGGGCCGCGGGGCCACTGACGAGAAGAACCTCGAGCTCGGCCCGTTCCACGCGAACAGGCTGGACGCCGTGGTGCTGACGCACGCGCACCTGGACCACGTCGGCCGGCTGCCGCTCCTGAAGGGCCTCTCGTGCGCCATCCATGCCACGCCGCCCACCTGCGAGCTGGCGCAGCTGATCCTGGAGGATTCCGCGCACATCCAGGAAGGCGATGCGCGCCGCGAGAACACCTGGCGCGAGCGCGCCGGCGAGGAACCCGACGTCAAGCCGCTCTACACGCAGGCGGACGTGGCGCCCGTGGTGGCGCTCTTCACGTCGTTGCCATACCACGAGGAGCGCGAGATCGCACCGGGCGTCCGCATCCGCCTGCAGGACGCGGGGCACATCCTCGGCTCGGCCAGCGTGCGCATGGTCGTCACCGAGGAGGGCGCCACCAAGACGGTCGTCTTCTCAGGCGACGTCGGGCAGGCGGACATGCCCATCCTGCGCGACCCGGAACCCTGCCCGCCCGCGGACCTGGTCTTCCTGGAGTCGACGTACGGTGACCGCGACCACCGACCGGCCGAGGCGACGCTGGCCGAGCTGAAGGCGATCCTCCGCAAGTCGGCATGGGAGAAGCGGAAGGTGCTCTGCCCCGCGTTCGCGATCGGCCGCGCGCAGCTGCTGCTGCACGTGCTGGCCGAGATCCAGCGCGAGGGCAGCGCGCCCGTGGTCCCGATCTACCTTGACAGCCCGATGGCCATCCGCGCCACCGAGATCTACGGCAAGTACCCGGATTCGATCGAGGCCTCGACGCGGCGGCTCATGGAGAGCGGCGAGATGCGCCACGACCTTCGGAACGTGCACCCGTGCATCACGCCGCAGCAGAGCCGCGAGCTGAACGACAGCTGGGACCCGGCGGTCGTGATCGCCGGCAGCGGCATGTGCGACGGTGGGCGGATCATGCACCACCTGCGGCACAACCTGTGGCGCCGCGGCGTGCAGGTGCTCCTGACCAGCTTCATGGCCGAGGGCACCCTGGGCCGCAAGCTGGTCGACGGTGCGCCCAAGGTGCGGATCTTCCGGGAGGACATCGTGGTCCGTGCCGACGTGCACACCGTGAACGGCCTGAGCGCCCACGCGGGGCAGGGCGGCCTGCTGTCCTGGATCGAACGCTGCGCGCGCGACGCCGCGCCCCGCATCGCGCTGACCCACGGCGAGGGCCGGCAGCGCCAGGCTCTGGCTGCGTGCCTGAAGGCGCGGTTCGGCATGGAGCCCGCACTGCCCGAGCGGTACGAGGTCCTGGACCTCTGACCGGGCGCGGCAGTGCGCGGGCCGGGTGCGCAACCCCCCGGCGTGCATGGGGTTCCGGCCCCGGCGGGAGGCGCAGCCATCGCCTCGTCGGCCGCATCCCACAGGCCCCGGGCTGCGTATGGGCAGGGGTGCCGCCCCGTGGCGGCCGTCCGGCGTCACCCCCGCCGATTGCTATGATCCATGTCCTCGATTCGAGGAACCTGAACCATGAAGTCCTCCCTCCTGCTCGCCGCTTCCATCGTCGCCAGCGCCTCCGTCCTGACGGGCTGCTACAGCCCCCAGCCGACGGATGAGCAGCTCCACGGGTACCAGGACCTGCCGAAGGCCGACTGGTACACGCTGAGCGATTCGAGCAGCGAGGTGAAGTCGCTGCCCGCTCCCCTGCGCAATGCCTTGGTGCGCCAGCGCCAGGAGGTCGACTCCGAGATGACCGCGAAGGGTGCCCTGAGCCAGGAGACCCAGAAGCGCATCAAGGACATGAACGAGAACTGCAACGCAGCGTTCCTGACCAGTGCGGACAACATCCTGTCGAACCCCACGCCGGACCTGAACGGCCAGTTCGAGAGCTGGGACAAGCGCCGCGTGAACGACTCGATGATCTACAGCCAGAACCTGCGCGCGCTCGCCGACGAGTGGAGCCGCTTCTGGCTGATGGAGCGCCCGGGTGGCACGCCGTACGACACGGTGAACACCTCCGGCCGCTTCTGAGCCGGCCCGACGACCTGAATCAATCCCCGCGAGCCCGCCGACCAGGCGGGCTCGCGGCGTTTCGTGGATCGGCGTCCCGTGGCCCTACGTCGGTTCGTCGGTCGCGTCCTCGGCGGCCGTAGCGCCCGGCCCGTCGTCGGCGCCCGCCTCGCCCGCCACGTGGCCCGCCGTTCCGTTCGTCCGCGCCCCCAGGTAGCCCGCGGCCTTCGCCGCGTGGTGGACCATCCGGTCCAGCTGCCGGAGAGCCTCCAGTTCGGCCAGCGCGTCCTCGGGCGTGACGGTGCCGGTCGCGGTGCTCGCCAGCGTCTCGGCACGGTCCAGCTTGCGCCGCGCGCCGATCGCGCGGCTGGCCGCCCGCAGCGGTTCCGTGGGCACCGGCCGCGCCGTGTCCGCCAGCCAGGCGCCGAACGCCTGCAGCGCGTCGCGCGCCTCGGCGGTGGTCTGGGTCACCCGCGGCCGAAGCGCAACCTGGCCTTCCAGCGCGGGGCGCAGGTGCTCGATGTCGCCGACCAGCCGCGTCAGGTGGTCCAGTGCCGCGACCGAATCTCGCTGCATCCGCACGGTGCCCGCGTCGCCTTCCGGCACCTGGATCGCGCCCAGGAAGTCGCGCACCTCGGCCAGGTCGGCCACGGCGTCGTCCAGCAGTTCGGACACGCGCGCGGCCGGGCTGCGCTCGATGGCCGCCACGGCCGCGGCGGTCACTGCCGCCCCGGCATCGACGATCCCGCGGCGCGCCGTCGCGGCGGCCACGCCCGGCACCTCCAGCGCGCTGCGGTCCAGCTGCAGCGCGGGCGCGCGGCCCGGCGGGTCGGGCACCAGCCGCGCCAGGATCCGGCCCAGCCAGCCCGGTGCGGCCAGCACGATCGCCGCGCCCGTCAGCGTGAAGCCGGTGTGGAACAGGGCGATCGCCACGGTGCGGCGGTCGACGTGCGTCAGGTCGGCGATCGGGTCGGCCAGGCCCATGGCTGCCGCGCGGAAGAGCGGGAATGCCGCCAGCGCCACCGCCGCCTGCACGGCCGCCGTCACGGTCCACGCCAGCGCGACGCGCCGCGCCGCGGGCCGGGCACCCAGCGTCGCCACGATGCCGGTGCTGGTGGTGCCGACGGTCGCGCCGACCGTCACGATCGCCGCCTCGGTCCAGCCCAGCGCGCCGCCCGCCAGCGCCAGCATGGCGATCGCGATCGGGGCGGCGCTCGACTGCATCGCCACCGCCAGCAGCGTGCCGATCGCCAGCAGCCACGCCGCGCCGCCCAGCCCGTCGGCCGTGGTGGACGAGAGGTCGTGCGCCATTGCCACCGGGCCGACGGTCTCGCGGATGAAGCCGATCGAGAGCAGCAGCACCGAGAGCCCGGCCAGCGCAGTGCCCACGGGCCGCACGGTGCCGCGGCCCAGCGCGCGCATCAGCGCACCGATCGCCAGCAGCGGCATCAGCACGGAGACGATGCCGGGGCTCATGCCCAGCGTGGCCACGATCCAGGTGGTGCTGCTGGTGCCCACCGTGGCCCCGACCACCAGCGGGATCGCCAGCGCCAGCGGCAGCAGGCGCGCAGTCACGAAGCCCACCGTGGCCAGCACGGTGGCGCTCGATGCCTGCGTCAGCACCGTCATCGCGGTGCCCGCGACGAAGCCCTGCACCGGGTCGGCGGTGACGCGTTGCAGCGTGCGGCGCAGGCGCGGGCCGGCCAGGGCCTTCAGGCCCTCGGTCAGCAGCGTCATGCCGAGCAGGAAGAGACCGACACCCCCAAGCAGCTTCGCGATGACGGGCCAGCCGAGGGCGGCGTTGCTCATCGAGCGTCAGTGGGCGTCAGCGCCCGGACGGGCCGCTCCCCACGGTCCAGCCCGGCATCCAGCCGAAGAGCTTCTCAAGGCCCTTCGAGGTGGGGCGGTGGTGGCGAACGTAGGTGTCCAGCTCGCCGGCATCGAAGAAGACGCCGCCGCAGCCGCCGCACTGGTCGACGGTGACCGACTCGAGCTGCACTTCCTTCATCTGGCCGCCGCACTTGGGGCAGCGCATCCAGTGGGCCTGCCTGGCCTGCTCGGCCGCGGCCTTGGCGCGATCGGCGTCGAGCTTGGCGCGGATCGCCTTGAGGGCGGCCTCGTCCTGCTCGTGGAAGTGGCGGTCTGCTTCGTTGTAGCCGTGCGTCTGGTCGCTCATGGTGTGCCTGTGTTGCGGGAAAGGGCCGCCCTCGGCCCGGCCACGCAGGATACCGCGCCGGCTCAGACGTCGCAGACCTCGACGGCCTGCCGCAGCGCCGTCGCGGCGTCGCCGCGCGGCATGAATTCCTGGGCAAGGTACCCCTTGAAGCCGGTGGCGACGATCGCCTCGCAGATGCCGCGGTAGTTCAGCTCCTGCGTCTGGTCCAGGTTGCTGCGTCCCGGGTTGCCGGCGGTGTGGTAGTGGCCGAAGTGCGCATGGTGGTCGCGGATCGTGCGGATCACGTCGCCCTCCATGATCTGCATGTGGTAGATGTCGTAGAGCAGCTTGAAGCGCTCGCTTCCCACCAGCTTGCACAGGCCGACGCCCCAATTGCTGCGGTCGCACATGTAGTCCTTGTGGTCGACCTTCGAGTTCAGCAGCTCCATGATGACCGTGACGCCGTGCTTCTCGGCGAGCGGCATGATGCGCTTCAGGCCCTCGGCGCAGGTGCGCATGCCCTCGTCGTCGGGCATGCCGGCGCGGTTGCCGCTGAAGACGATCATGTTGGGGATGCCGGCCGCGGCGACCAGCGGCAGCAGGCGCTCGCTCTTCTTGATGAGCTCCTCGTGCATCTCCCGGCGGTTCCAGCCCTTGGTGATGCCGCCCGGACCGTTCGCGGTGGAGCAGACCAGCCCGTGCTTGGCGACCACCGGCCATTCGGCCTCGTCCAGCAGGTCGATCGCCTGGATGCCCATGGGCTTCGCGACGTCGCACAGCTGGTCCAGGGTCATGCCGCCGAAGCACCAGCGGCACACCGACTGGCGCAGGCGGCCCTTGCGCGGGGCCTCGGCCGGGCGGGCCTCCTGCGCGGCGGCGCGGGTGGCGCCCGGCAGCGCGGCGGCGGTGATCGTGGCGGCGGCGGTGGTGGCGATCCCGGTCTGCATGAAGGCGCGTCGGTCCATGGTTCACGAGCCTACCGGGGAGGGGAGCCCGCGTTGCCTATGCTGCGTTCCCGAATGCAGGCTTCGCGGATCCGCTTCATCGACAGCCACACCGAAGGCGAGCCCACCCGGGTGATCGTCGCGGGTGCGCCGGCGCTTGCCGGTCGCACGGTTGCCGAGCAGGCCGCGGACCTGGCGGCCCGTCACGACTGGTTCCGCAGTGCCGTGATCAACGAGCCCCGTGGGAACGACGTGCTGGTGGGCGCGCTGCTGGTGCCGCCGGCGGATCCCACGGCGGCGGCGGGCGTGATCTTCTTCAACAACGTCGGCCTGCTGGGCATGTGCGGGCACGGAACGATCGGCGTCGTCCGCACGCTGGCGCACCTGGGCCGCTGCGCCCCGGGCGCGGTGCGGCTGGAGACGCCCGTGGGAACCGTCGAGGCCACGCTGCTGGCCGCCGATCCCGGCCAGGCGCCCGCGGTGCAGGTGGCGAACGTCCGCTCGTGGGTGCATCGCCGCGACGTGGCGCTGCGGCTGGCGGACGGGCGCACCGTGCACGGCGACATCGCCTGGGGCGGCAACGGCTTCTTCCTCTGCGAGGACCACGGTGAACGCGTCGAACTGGGCAACCTGGCCGAGCTGACGCGCACGTCGTGGGAGATCCGCGCCGCGCTCGAGGACGCCGGGCTGTCGTCGATCGACGGTCACCCCGTGGACCACGTCGAGCTGCTTGCGGATGCGCGCGACCCCGCGAACCACGGCCGCAGCTTCGTGCTTTGCCCGGGCGGCGCCTACGACCGGTCGCCCTGCGGCACCGGCACCAGCGCCAAGCTGGCGTGCCTGGCCGCGCGCGGCGGGCTGGCGCCCGGCGCCACGTGGCGCCAGGAATCGGTGATCGGCAGCGTCTTCGAGGCCTGGTATGCCGCCGCTCCCGAGGGTGGCGTGCGTCCCACCGTCCGTGGGCGCGCCTGGATCGTCGCCGAGGGCGAGCTGGTCGTCGAGCCCTCCGATCCCTACCGCCACGGCATCCCTTCCGCAGCAGGACACCCATGAGCACCGACATGCCCCCGATGCAGCGCGCCGACTGGCACGGCGTCGTCCCTGCGATCACCACCCCGCACGGTGACGGAGGCATCATCGACACCGCGTTCTTCCGCCGCCACTGCGAGTGGATGGTCGAGCACGGCTGCACCGCGATCGTCACGCCCGGGTCGCTGGGCGAGGGCGGGCTGCTGACGCTGAACGAGAAGCGCGCGCTGTGGGCCACGGCGGTGGCGTCGGTTGGCGACCGCGTGCCCGTGATCGCGGCGGTCGGCGCGTGCAGCACGCGCGAGTCGGTCGAGATCGCACGCGCCGCGCACGCCACGGGCTGCCGCGGCCTGATGGTGCTTCCCGCGTACGCCTACCGCGGCGATTGGCGCGAGACGCGCACGCACTTCGCGACGGTGTTCGAGTCGACGCCGTTGGGCTGCATGCTCTACAACAACCCGATCGCCTACGGCACCGATGTGCGGCCCGAGCAGGTGGCGGAGCTGGCGGCGGCGCACCCGAACCTGCATGCCGTGAAGGAGTCGAGCGGCGACATCCGCCGCATGACCGCGATCCGGCACCTCCTGGGCGACCGCGTCGCGCTGTTCGTGGGCATCGACGACATGGTGGTCGAGGGCATCGCGGCCGGCGCCGTCGGCTGGATCGCGGGCCTGGTGAACGGTTTCCCCGCCGAGAGCGTGCGGCTCTTCGAGCTGGCGCGCGACGGCCGCCACGACGAGGCCGACGAGCTCTACCGCTGGTTCCTGCCGCTGCTGCGCCTGGACGCCGGCCCCGACTTCGTGCACCTGGTGAAGCTGGCGCAGGCGCGCGCCGGCTGGGGCAACGAGCGCCTGCGCCTGCCGCGCCTGCCGCTGGAACCCGAGGCGCGCGCCCGCGTGCTGGCGATCGTCGATGCCTGCATGCGGGTCCGCCCCGCGATCGCGCGATGAGTTCCCGATGATCACCGTCCACGAGCTCCGCAGGTCCTTCGGCACGGTCGTCGCGCTGGACGGGGTCTCGTTCGAGGCTCGCCGCGGCGAGGTGTTCGGCCTGCTCGGCCCCAACGGCGCCGGGAAGAGCACGACGATCGGCATCTGCATGGGGCTGGTGGAGCCCGACTCGGGCACGGTCTCGATCGCCGGCGCGGGGTCCCCGCGCGACCCGGCGGTGCGGCGCAACCTGGGCTTCGCGCCCCAGCAGATCGCGCTGTACGACGAGCTCAGCGCGCGCGAGAACCTGGTGTTCCTGGGACGCATCTACGGCCTGCACGACCCGCGCCGGCGCGCGGACGAGCTGCTGGACATGGTGGACCTGCGGCCGCGCGCGGCGGACCGCGTGCGGACCTTCTCGGGCGGCATGCAGCGCCGCCTGAACCTGGCCGCCGCGCTGGTGCACGATCCCGGCGCGATCCTGCTGGACGAGCCCACCGCAGGCGTCGACCCGCAGAGCCGCACCGCGATCCTGGACGTGGTGCGCCGTCTGGCCTCCGAGGGCCGTGCCGTCGTCTACACGACGCACTACATGGAAGAAGCCGAGCGCGCCTGCGACCGCGTGGCGATCATCGACCACGGGCGCGTCCTGGACGTCGGCGCGGTGCCCGAGCTCCTGGTGCGCCACGGCGGCGAGTCGCTCGAGGACCTGTTCCTGCACCTGACCGGAAGGAGCGTGCGGGACTGATGCGCGCGATCCTGGAACTGGCACGCAAGGACCTGGTGCTGCTGATGCGCGACCGCGCGGCGGCGTTCTTCACGTTCGTCTTCCCGCTGGCGATCGCGCTGTTCTTCGGCTATGTCTTCGGCGGCACGACGTCCGAGCCGGTGAAGGTGGCCGCCTGGGTGGAACGCCCCACGCCCGCCACCGAGCGCCTGGTGCGCGCGCTGGGCGAGGACGGTGCCTTCGTGCTGGAGCTGGTGCCCGACCGCGACGCCGGCGAACAGCTGGTGCGCCGCGGGCGCGCGGTGGCGCTGGTCACGGTGCCGGGCGGCTACGACGAGGAGCTCTCGCGGACGTTCACGGGCGGCGGAGCGCGCGTGGGGCTTGTCCTGGACCCCTCGCGGCGCGCCGAGGGCGCGATGCTGGTGGGCAAGCTGCACGAAGTGGCGTTCCGCACCGTGTTCGAGGGAATGTCCGACCCGGCGCAGCTGGAGCCGATGCTGCAGAGCATCGAAGCCCGGCTGAAGGAGCCCGGCAGCGGGCTCTCGATGACCGACCAGGTGGCGATCCGTGCCATGCTGGCCCGCGCCCGCTCGTCGGCGAAGCCCCGCGGTGACTCGACGGCGCCCGCCGCCGGCACCGACGCGTCCGTGGGCCTGGCCGCGTGGCGCCCGGTCGTCGTCGAGCGGTCCGAGCTGCCGATGCGCCCGGGCATCCCCGCGAACGCATTCGCGATCTCGTTCATGCAGGGCATCACCTGGGCGCTGTTCGGTGCGGTGCTGACGTTCGGGTCGGGCATCGCCGAGGAGCGCCAGCGCGGGACGCTCGTGCGGCTCCTGGTCTCGCCGCTGCGCCTTGGCGAGGTGCTGGCGGGCAAGGCCGCCGCATGCTTCGTCGCGTGCCTGGCGGCGCAGGCGCTCCTCTATGGGACCGGCATCGCGTTCTTCGGCGTCCGCGTGGCGGGCTGGCAGTGGGCGGCGCTGGCGATGGTCACCACGTCGTTCGCGTTCTCCGGCCTGATGGCGCTGATGGCCGCGGCGTTCCGCACGCAGGGCGGTGCGCAGGGTGCGGGGCGTGCGTTGCTGCTGGTGCTGACGATGGTCGGCGGCGGCACCATCCCCGTCGCCTTCATGCCGCCGTTCCTGCGCACGATGAGCGACATCAGCCCGTTCAAGTGGGCGGTGCTGGCCGCCGAGGGCGCCACGTGGCGCGCGTGGGGCGCCGCGGAGATGTGGCTGCCGCTCGTGGTGCTGGTGGCGATCGGCGTCGCCGGGCTGTTGACGGGCGCTGCGGTGGTGCACCGGACCGCGCGGCGCGCGTGAGCCGGGTCACCCGCAGGGGCCGCCTTCGACCGCCATCACCAGCTCGGTGGAGAGCGCGGGGTAGCGGATCGCCAGACGGTGGCCGTTGAGGCGCCCGGCCGGAATGCCCATCCATCGCATGGCGTCCGCCAGCAGCTCCGCGTAGCCCGGCAGGCACGGATCCTCCGCCGCCTCGGGCACGATGGCCCGTGCACGCGACTCGAACGGAAGCAGGCGGAGCGCCAGGTCCGATCCGTGCGCCTCGGGTGCGTCGATGAGCGTGCTGACCAGCCTTGCGGCAGGATCGCATGCCATGCCGCAGTCGACGTCGACCCAGACGTCCAGGATCGCACGCTCCGCCGGGATGTCGTGCCGATGCGCCACGTGGACGATCCGCTGCTCGCTGCCCTCGTCGCGCGGCCGGACGCTCGAGTAGCGCTCGCCGAACAGGCAGTCGACGGTGCCGTTCCGCCCGACGTCGCCGGCGGGCAACCAGCACCGCATCTCGTGGCCGTGGTGCGTGATCGCCAGGTGCTCGGCACGGATGGTCGACCGGCCCGCCAGCAGCGGCAGTGCATCCCTTGGCGTGGCGGGATCGAGCGGGGCGGCATGCGCGGCGACCGAGCTGCCCTGATGGGTGATGCGTCGGTTGAACAGGGGCCAGGAGACGCCGCCGCGAACCCGGCTGAGCCCGAAGCAGCCACCGATGATGCCGACGTCGACCTCGTCCGCCGCCGATCCGCGGGTGATGATCACGCTCTTCAGCTTCGTGGCCGCCTCGATGCCCCAGATCGCAGCGTTCGCGGTGAACGCGCCCTTGCGGTACTCGACGACGCGCGGATCCTCGCCGCCCGGGTCGGAGACCTGCGCCAGCATGGCGCGGAACGATGCGCGGTTGCGGGCGTGCGCGCGGACGAGCGTCTCGAGGTCGCCGAGCGCGCGCTCGAGCGCCTCGACCGCCTCCATCGGCGCGGTGCCGGCGCGGGCCGCCCGAGCGAAGATCCGCAGTCCGGCGTCGCCCGGCAGGTGCGCGCTGGCCGCGAAGACATCCGCTCCGGCCGCGAACCGGCAGATGCGCCAGCTCAGGCTCTTGTCGATCTGCATCAGGCGTGAGACGGCCAGCGAATTGGTCCCGGCGGGTGCCACCTGCTCCAGCACCGCGCGTGTCGCGCGTTGAAGTTCGAGCAGGGCGGCGGCGGCCGCGGACTTGAAGGTTTCCGGACTTTGTCTGCCGACCGAGCTCATGCGTGGCGCGTTCCCCGTGCGAGATAGCGTGAAACGCGCGCTCCACGCCGTGCGGCCTCACCCGAATCTGCCATTTCTTCGCAGAAGTCGCCCTGGGTCCCCCGGGATGGCCCCGCCGCCTACCCTGCGCCCCAATGGCCATTTCCCGCCTTGGAAGGCTGATCCCGATCGCCCTGGCCGCCGGCACGCTGGCGGCCGGCAAGCTTCACCTCCTGCCGGAGCCTGACGCGGCGGCGCCGATCGGCCCGCAGGTGGCGGTGTTCGCCTGGTACTTCGGCGTCATCCTGGCGTGCGCCTTCCGGGCATCCGCACACGCCGACCACGTGGCACACCGCCTGGGCGAGCCCTACGGCACGCTGGTGCTGACGCTCTCGGCGATCTCCATCGAGGTGGCGATCGTGGCGGCGGTGATGCTGACCGGCCACGGCGACGCGACCATCGCGCGCGACACGATGTTCGCCACGCTGATGATCATCATGAACGGTCTGGTCGGCGTGGCGCTGCTGGTGGGGGGGTGGCGCCGCCACGAGCAGTTCTTCAACCTGCAGTCCGCCGCGTCATACCTGCCGCTCATCATCACGCTGGCCACGGTGGCGCTGGTGCTGCCGCGCTTCACGCATTCCGCGCCCGGCGGGCGCATGGGGCCCGGGCACCAGGTGTTCGCGGCATTCGCGTGCATCGTGGTCTATGGCGGCTTCCTGTGGCTGCAGACGTCACGCTATCGATCGTTCTTCGAGGACCAGGGCGAGGGAACCCGTGCGACCTCCGACGATGCCGACCGCGAACGCGAGCAGGACGCGCCCCGCGCCGCGGAGCCCCCTGCGCACGTCGGCGCGGGCGGCCTGGGATCCGAGTGCGCGTGGCTGCTGGCGTCGCTGCTGGCGGTGGTGCTGCTGGCCGAGGGCCTGGGCGAGCGGTCGTCCGGCCTCATCGAGCGTGTCGGCGCGCCCGTCGCGCTGTCCGGCCTGCTGGTCGCCGTGCTGATCCTGACGCCCGAGGGCCTGGCCGCCGTGCGGGCGGCGCAACAGAACTCGATGCAGCGCACGATGAACATCCTGCTTGGTTCGGCGCTGTCCACCATCGGCCTGACCGTCCCTGCGGTGCTTCTCGTGGCGATCTTCCTGCACCGCGACGTGGAACTGGGGCTCGAGCCGACCGAGCTCGTGCTGCTGGCCGGCACGCTGCTCGTCTCGATGACGACTGTCATGCGTGGGCGTGTCAACCCCATGCAGGGCGTGGTGCATGCCACGCTCTTCCTGGCCTACGTGGTCCTGATATTCGACTGACGTCCGCAACGGTCGATCGGCGGCCGGTCGGTGGGATTCCGGGCAGGCCGGGCACATTCCTTGGAATCCGCGGGGTATGGAGCACTGAGGAGCAGTCCCCATGCGCGATACTCGGCATGCCTCGGAACCCCCGCAGATCGGAGCCTGCATGCACCGGATCGTCCGCTGGATCCTGGCGAATCGCGCCGCCGCCGTCATGGCCCTGGCCGCCCTGCTGACCGCCCACGCGGCCGCGCTGCCGCCCACGGTCACGTTCCGCCAGGCCTCAGGGTGGAACGACGGCTTCACCGGCGGCATCGACATCACGAACCCCGCGGGCAACGCACCGATCGCCGGCTGGACGCTGCGCTTCCAGTGGGCCGTGCCGTTCACGGGCTGGTGGAACTGCCTGGTGACGCAGGACGCGTCGGGATACGCCGTGACCAACGAGAGCTGGAACGGATCGATCGCGCCGGGCGCGACGGTCTCGATCGGCTTCACCGCATCCGGGCAGTTCGCGCCGACCGTCGCGTCGTGCACGCTGAATGGCGTCGCGGCGACCGTGCTCTACGCGGGTGGTGGCGGCGGTGGTGGCGGCGGCAGCGGCACCGCGCTGGTGCGCGTCGCCGGTGTCGCGGACGACGCGCTGTCCGCGGCGATCGCACCGGGCGCGTCCTCCTTCGCGCTCTCGCTGACCAACGGGACCACGCCCTCCGCGTGGGAGGCCGCATCGAACAACCCCGCCGTCTGCGCGGCCAGCGTGCAGGGAACGACGCTCACGCTGACCGGCACGGCACCGGGGCTGGCGGGCATCCGTCTGAAGGACCCCGCGTCCGGCAGCGAGCGCCTGCTGGGCGTCGCCGTGCGCACCGCTTCGGGCGCGTTCCCCGGCATGCCCGCGCACGTGGCGCTGGGCAGCGTCAGCGAGGACACCACCAGCCAACTGGACTACTGGAAGTCGTTCGGCACCGGACTGGCCAACCGCCGCGTCGACATCCGCTACATCTACATCAACGGCGGTCCCGTCAACGGCTGGCGCACGTGGACCACGAACCCCGGTGACCGCGCGCGGCGCTACATCCGCGAGAGCAGGAAGCTTGGCTTCATCCCATGCTTCGTGCACTACAACGTTCCGGACGGCGGCGAGAGCTTCACCACCGACAGCGAGCACCTTGGCAGCGCCACGTACATGCAGGGCTATTGGAAGGACCTGGCGCTCTTCCTGCGCATCT
>JBIKJV010000155.1:0-5915 GCA_044360755.1 Phycisphaerales bacterium | reverse complement strand
CGACCGGGCAGTACATGCTGATCCTGGCGATCCTGATCGCCGTGGTGGTGGCCTGCCGCGCGCTGGAGCGCAGCCGCGTCGGCCGCGCGTGGATCTCGATCCGCGAGGACGAGCTGGCCAGCCGCGCGATGGGCATCCAGCCCGACCGCACCAAGATGCGCGCGTTCGCCACCTGCGCCGCGCTGGCGGCGCTGGCCGGCGCGCTGATGGCCAGCCGGCTGTCCAGCTCGGGCGAACCGAACAACTACGACTTCCAGCTCTCGATCCTGGCGCTCTGCATCGTGATCGTGGGCGGCATGGGCAGCATCCGCGGCGTGCTGCTGGGCGCGCTGGTGATGGTGGGGTTCAACTCGATCCTGCTGGACAAGCTGACGCGCGCGATCGGCACGCCGGACGCCCCGATGCCCGACGCGCTGGCGCACGCGCAGGGCCTGGAGAAGGTGGGCGTCTTCGTGCGCTCCTGGGCGCAGAACGTGCTGCTGAACCCGACCAACTGGAAGTTCCTGCTCTTCGGGCTGGCGCTGGTGCTGATGATGATCTTCCGGCCCCAGGGCTTCCTGCCGCCCGTGGGCGAGCACGAGGACCCGCCGAAGGACCCGGACGGGGCGAAGGGCAAGGGGGCCGCGGCATGAGCGTCCCCGGCACGCCCATCCTGGAGGTGCGCGGCGTCACCATGCGCTTCGGCGGCCTGGTGGCCAACGAGAACGTCGACCTCTCGATCGCGCGCGGGCAGATCTTCGCGGTGATCGGCCCCAACGGCGCGGGCAAGACGACGCTCTTCAACGCGATCACGGGGATCTACCCGCCCACCGAGGGCACGGTGCTGTTCGACGGCCACGCGATCGAGCGCGAGTGGACCGGCCGTTCGCTGCGCCGCGCGATCGTCGTCGGCGCCACCAGCGCGGCGGTCGCGGTGGTCGGCCTGAACGCGACGCACCTCTGGAAGCACGTCATCGTCTCGAACTACGTCTACGGCGAGTCCTTCCCGTGGGGCAAGGCCGTCGGCGACTTCTTCGGCGGCCTGGCCGGGACCGGCTGGCTGGGCGGCGTGCTGCCGGCGGTGCTTGGCTTCGCGATCGGCGTGATGGCGTTCGTCGCGATCTGGAAGTCGCAGCGCCGCACGCCCGACATGATCGCGCGCGGCGGCATCGCGCGAACGTTCCAGAACATCCGCCTGTTCCCCGAGATGAACCTGGTCGAGAACGTCCTGGTCGGCATGGACCAGCACTTCCGTTCCGGGTTCTTCAGCTGCCTCTTCCGCCCGCCGTGGTTCTGGAAGGAGAAGGAGGCGATGCGCCGCAAGGCCTACGAGCTGCTGCGCTTCGTGAACCTGGAGCGCAGCGCCGCCGAGCTGGCGCGCAACCTGCCGTACGGCCACCAGCGACGCCTGGAGATCGCGCGCGCGCTGGCCACCGGGCCCAAGCTGATCCTGCTGGACGAGCCCGCCGCGGGCATGAACCCCTCCGAGAGCGCGGACCTGATGGCGCTGATCCGGCGCATCCGCGAGAGCGGCGTCACCGTGGTGCTGATCGAGCACGACATGAAGGTCGTGATGGGCATCAGCGACCGCGTGGCCGTGCTGCAGTACGGCAAGAAGATCGCCGAGGGCACGCCCGAAGAGATCAAGCGCGACCCCGTCTGCATCCAGGCCTACCTGGGCACGGAGGTGCTGGGATGACGGCCGCCGCGGCACCGCTCCTGAAGGTCGAGGGCCTGAAGTGCGCCTACGGCCAGGCCGAGATCCTGCACGGGATCGACCTGGAGGTCCGCCAGGGCGAGATCGTCAGCCTGATCGGCGCGAACGGCGCCGGCAAGTCGACCACGCTGATGTGCCTGTCGCGCGTGAACCGCGTGCGCGCCGGCCGCATCACCTTCGACGGCCACGACATCACCGGCATGCGCCCGGAGCAGGTCGTGCGCCTGGGCCTGGTGCAGGTGCCCGAGGGGCGCCGCATCTTCCCGCGCCTGACCGTCCGCGAGAACCTTGAGATGGGCGCGTTCATCCGCGCCGACCGCGCCGGCGTCGAGGCCGACCTGCGCCGCGCGTACGACCTGTTCCCCATCCTGCGCGACCGCAGCGCGCAGCAGGGCGGCACGCTCAGCGGCGGCGAGCAGCAGATGCTGGCGATCGCGCGCGCGCTGATGAGCCGCCCGAAGATGCTGATGATGGACGAGCCGTCGATGGGCATCGCGCCGATCCTGGTCGCGAAGATCTTCGAGACGGTGCGCGACGTGCTGCGTGCGCAGGGCATGACGATCCTGCTGGTCGAGCAGAACGCCAACGCGGCGCTGCGCATGAGCGACCGCGGATACGTGCTCGAGACCGGCAACATCGTGCTGTCCGGCACCGGCCAGGCGCTGCTGGGCGACCCGCGCGTCCGCGCCGCGTACCTGGGCGAGTGAGCCCGCGCCGCGGCGGTTCGCGCGCGGATCCCCCGCTTTGTGGCGCGTGCGCGCGGCCCTAGACTCCGTTCCACCACATGCGAACCTTCCAGCTCCGAAGCGACCTCGAGCGCCACAGCGTCAACGGCTACCGGCTCCCCCTGGGGCTGGAGCCCGTCGACCTGCCGGCGCCCGTGCAGGGCTACACGCTGGAATTCGTCGAGGGCGACGAGAACGCCCCCGACACCTACCGCTTCTACGCGGTGATCAGCTTCGAGCGGCTGTCCGCGCTGCTGCACGACCTGTTCGAGGCGCTGCCCGACGAGGTCTTCCCGCTGGTCGAGGTGGGGTCGAAGGACGCCTTCCGTGCCGTCGACATCTTCAGCGCGCGCGAGCCGGTGCCGTACGACGACTTCTTCGACGCCTGGCGCGAGTTCGAGCAGGTGATCCTGGAGGACGGCTCACTGGGCGCCGGTGCGCAGGCCGACGAGCCGTACATGGAGGTCTTCGTCGACAGCTGGAAGGGCGTCGAGGTGCAGGCGCCCGTCGACCTCCGCGAGGAGATCGAGCGCATCCTGGCGCTGCACGGCCTGGACGAGGTGCCCGAGACGTGGCCGCCCGACATCGACCGCCGCGCCGAGCCGCCGCTCCTGGTGCGCGAGATCCTGGTGCTGGACGACGAGGAGTGCCCGGACATCGACGAGATCCTGTTCCAGCTGCGCGAGTCGTGGGGGCTGGAGTTGGAGGTCGATCCGGACCAGAACCTGGACGAGGCCGGCCGCCGCCTGGGCCGCACGCTCTGGCACGTGATCGCAATCGTCGAGAGCACCGACGAGGAGCACCCGCGCGCGGCGTACGTGATGGCGTGGGCCACCGCGGCCAGCCTGGGCGAGGTGCAGCGCATGATCCAGGCGCGCCTGGACGACCAGGACGAGTGGGCGTTCCACGGGCAGTGGTACGCGATCGACCGCGTGGCCTACGACGAGCGCCCCGACGACATGTCCGACCTGCCGCCGCGCCGCTCGCGCAGCGAGGTCCACAAGCTGACGATCGAGCCGGCGTGAGCCGTCCGCCGCGGCGGCGCGTGCATGCGGCGCCGTGGCCGGGTGCGTCAGCCCTTCGCGGGATCGGCGAACGACGATCCCTGCGCCCCGTACAGACCGCGCTTGCGCACGTAGGCCGCGACGGCGGGCGTCAGCATGTCGCCGACCGGCTCGCCCGCGCCCAGGCGGCGGCGGATCTCGGTGGACGAGACCTGCACCGGGTCGATCGGCAGCGTCCAGCGCAGCCAGCGCGCGGCCCAGGATTCGTCGAAGGACGCGCGCACCAGGCCCGGCCAGTCCTCGCGGGTGTGCGGCGGGCGCAGCGCGACCGCGGGCTCCGCCAGCGTCGTCAGCCGGTCCCAGTCGCGCCACGTGCGGAAATTCAGGGCCTGGTCGCTGCCGACCACCAGGCGAAGCGGGCCGGACATGATCGCGCCGGCGGCCTGCATCTCCAGGATGCGCTGCACGGTGTCGATCGAGTAGCAGGGGGCCGCGGACTCGACCTCGATGCGCAGGACCTGCGCGTCCGCGATGTCGGCGAACGCCAGCTCGCACATGGCGACGCGATCGGCCGGCGGTGCGGCGGCTTCGGCGCGCTGCGGGTTGCGCCACGCGGGGACGACCAGCAGCTGCTTCGCGCCCAGCAGCGCGTCGATGCCCCTGGCCAGCTCGACGTGGCGGCGGTGCGGTGGGTCGAACGTGCCGCCGAAGATCACGATCGGTTGATCGACGGGCACGGCGGCGGGCGTGGGCTCGGTCATGGCAGTCGCGGCATTTGACCCGATCGGCCCAGGCCGCGTTCGTTCGCGTCCAGCTGCAGCAGCGCGTCCCGGACCGCGTGCATCGCCGCGCGTGAGCGTCGGCCGAGCGCGATCACCGCAGGCAGCATCCACGGCCGCGCGGCCAGGTCTCCGGCCACCGTGCCGAGCTGGGTCTCGCCCCACTGGTCGGTCCAGCGGTCGATGCCTGCGGGCAGCCGGTCGTCCACAGCGTCGCTGATGCCGCGGATGATCGCCCAGCGCCAGCCGCGCGTCGTGGCGACGTCGGCGAAGGCCGCGGATTCCATGTCGACGATGTCGGCCGCGTGGGCGATGCCCGCCGCGCGCTTGGCGGCCGGATCGGCCAGCGGGGCATCCACCGAGAGGCAGGTGGCTCGGCGGCCGGTCCAGCTGGTTGGGATGCTGGCCGACCACATGTGCCCGTTGGTGTCGCGCACCGTGGCGACCCGCGCCGCCCCCGCCCGGAAACCGTCCGCCAGTCCCCCCGCGACCCCGGCCAGCACGACCAGGCTGCCGGGCGGCAGGACCGCGAACTGGCCCCAGCGGCGGATGCTCCCCGCGCCGGGGCCCGAGCAGGCCACCGCCCAGCCGCGTTCCCGGGCCGTACGCGCCAGGGCGGAAGATTCGAAGGCAAGCGGACAGACGACCTGCATGGGGGGTGGGGGGTTGGTATACTCTCCCGCCTGTTCGACGGCCCCATCGTCTAGCCCGGTTCAGGACACATCCCTCTCACGGATGGAACAGGGGTTCGAATCCCCTTGGGGTCACTCCCACGGCCGCGCGGCAGTCCACCGCGCGGCCCTTTGATTCACCCGGATCCGTGTCCTCGGATCCAGCCCACGCGCCCGCGGCGCGGGCACAGACCTGGCCCCATCGTCTAGCCCGGTCCAGGACACCTCCCTTTCACGGAGGTGACAGGGGTTCAAATCCCCTTGGGGTCACTCCACCTTGCCGGACGCCAGCGCACCCGCGCGGCGTCCGGCGGTGCTTTTCGGGCGTTGCGCGTGGTGCGGGTGCGGCGGTGTTCCCGGAATCGGGCCACGCCCCCTTTGCCCAGGGCGCGATCCGTGCCACCATGGTGCGCCCCGCCGCCGCGGGAGCCACACCATGAACCTCCGCTCCCCCACGATCGCCGGGTTTGCCTGCCTCGCCACCATTGCCATCGCCACCGGCGCCGATGCCGCGGTGCGATACGTCAACGTCGCGCTGGCGACAGGCGCGGGCACGGGCACGTCATGGGCCGATGCATACCGCGGTGCGGGCGGCCTGCAGGTGGCACTGTCCGCTTCGGTGGCCGGGGACGAGATCTGGGTGGCCGCCGGCACGTACCTGCCCTCGACCATCGGCGCGCGCACCGCCAGCTTCACGCTGAAGACGGGCGTCGCGGTGTACGGCGGCTTCGCGGGCACCGAGACGGCGCTGGCGCAGCGCAACTGGCGGACCAATGCGACCATCCTCTCGGGCGACCTGCTGGGCAACGACAACGGCGCGACGAACGTGACCGAGAACGCCTACCACGTGGTGGTCGGGACCGGTGCGGCGGCGACCGCGGTCCTGGACGGCTTCACCGTGAAGGCCGGGAATTCCAACGGCACCAGCGCCAGCTTCTACGACAGGGGCGGCGGCATCATCATCTACGCCAGTGGTGCGCCCACCGTGCGCAATTGCGTCTTCAGCATGAACCGCTGCACCTTCGGCGGCGGCGCGGGCT
>JBIKJV010000154.1:0-5941 GCA_044360755.1 Phycisphaerales bacterium | reverse complement strand
ATGCTGGCGCTAGAGCGGCCCGCGGCGGCCTTGACGGCGGCGGAGTCCTGCTCGGCCAGGATGCGCTTGCCGGCCTCGGCCGACTTGCCCTGGTAGTTCTTGGCGATGACCGCGTCGATCTGGTCGGCCGCGGCGACGACGCAGCGGACCTCGGTGAAGCCCATCAGGTTCTTCAGGTCGTCGATGGCCCGGAAGTTGTCCCGGCTCTTCATCGCGATCGTGATGGTCTTGGCGCCCGGGTCGTACTCGATCGGGACCACCTTGTAGCTGGCGGCCGTGGTCGGCTGGATGGCGTCGAGCACCTCGCGGGGGATCTCCAGGACCGCCAGGTCGTGGAACTCGAAGCCGAACTGGCCGGCCAGGGCGACGTTCAGGTCCTGCTCGGTGATGAGCCCCTGCTCGATCAGGATCTGGCCGAGCTTCTTGCCCTTGTGGGTGGTCTGCTGCGCGTTCAGGCCTGCCTGGACCTGCTCACGGGACACCTTCCCCATCTTGGTGAGGACGCGGCCGATGCGGCGCTGCTTCAGCTCTTCGACGGGGACGGGGGTGAGGGCACTTGCTGCGGGCATGCAGGACTCCAGCCTGGGAGGGACGGCGCGCGGGGCGCCTCCATGAAGTGGATACGGACGTCTGAGCGGTGGTCGGTGCGGGGGATCGAGGTTTCGGGACGGAAATCGTTCGGACAGTTGCAAACCGAAAGCGGGCTGGAGCGGCTTGGCGGCCTTTCGGCCCCGGGCTCAGTCCTCCTTGGCGTCGAGCTCGGCCCGGCCCACGGTGCCGCCGGAGCGGTGCACCTTCTCGGTCATGTCGCCGGGGTTGCGGCACATGTCGATCATCTCCTCGGCGGAGATCATGCCGCGCGAGTACAGGCTCCAGAGGTGGTCGTCCAGCAGCTGCATGCCGAACTTCTTGCCGGTCTGGATGGCCGAGTCGATGCGGAACGTCTTGTTCTCGCGGATCAGGTTCGAGATGGCGGGCGTGACGACCAGGAACTCGTAGGCCGCCACGCGGCCGGGCTTGTCGGCCCGGGGCAGCAGCACCTGGCTGAGCACGGCCAGCAGCGAGGTGGAGAGCTGGACGCGGACCTGCTCCTGCTGGTTGGTCGGGAACGCGTCGATGATGCGGTTGATCGTGCCGGCGGCGCCCGTGGTGTGCAGGGTGCCGAACACCAGGTGGCCCGTCTCGGCCGCGCGGATGGCGGACTCGATGGTCTCCAGGTCGCGCATTTCGCCGACCAGGATGCAGTCGGGGTCCTGGCGCAGCACGCGGCGGAGCGCCTCGGCGAAGGTCGGCACGTCCAGGCCGACCTCGCGCTGGTTGACGACCGACTTCTTGTGGCTGTGGTAGTACTCGACCGGGTCCTCGACCGTCACGATGTGACGCTCGAAGTTCATGTTGATGTGGTCGATCATCGTCGCCAGCGACGTGGTCTTGCCCGAGCCGGTGGGGCCGGTCACGACGAACAGTCCGCGGGGGCGGCGGATCAGGTCCTTCACCATGTCCGGCAGGCCGATCTGGTCGAACGTCAGCAGGCGGTTCGGGATCTGGCGCAGCACCATGCTGATCACGCCCTTCTGCTTGAACACCGAGACACGGAAGCGGGCGCGGTCGCCGAAGGCGAAGCCGAAGTCGGAACCGCCCTTCTCCTGCAGCTCCTGCTGGTTCTTCTCGGGGGTCACGCTCTTCATCAGCTGGAGCGTGTCCTCGGGGTCCAGCACCTTGGTCTGCAGCTCGCGCAGGCGGCCGCCCATGCGGACGGTCGGCCGGCGGCCCACCGAGATGTGGAGGTCGCTTCCGTCCTGCTTGACGACGACATCCAGCAGGCGGTCCATCTGGAGGGTCTGCTTGGTGGACTCGACGTTGGTTGCTTCGCCGCTTGACATCGTGGGTGCTTTCGGGTGCTCGGGGCTGGGGTTCGTTCGGTTCGGCGGGACGGGGTCAGCGCTTCGCGACCTCGCTGGGGTCGAAACCCTCGATCTGCGCGTACTTGGCCACCTCGTCCGGCGTGGTGACGCCCTTCAGGATCTTGATGCGGCCGTCGGCCAGCAGGCTGCGCATGCCGCCGCGGACGGCCGCGGCGCGGATCCTGGAGACGCCCGCGCGCTGGAAGGCCAGGTCGCGGATCTCGCTGTTCATGATCATCATCTCGAAGATCGCCTTGCGGCCCTTGTAGCCGATCTTGTTGCAGGCGGGGCAGCCGACGGCCTTCATGACCTTGCCGGCCGCTTCCTGCGGGTCGATGCCGCAGAGCTGCAGGAACTTGGGGTCCGGCGCCTCGTCGATCGCCTTGCACTGGTTGCAGAGCACGCGGCCCAGGCGCTGCGCCAGCACCGCCTGGATGGAGCTGGCGACCAGGAAGGGCTTGACGCCCATGTCGATGAGGCGGGTGATCGCGCTGGGTGCGTCGTTGGTGTGCAGCGTGCTGAACACCAGGTGGCCGGTCAGCGCGGCCTGGATGGCGATGTCGGCGACCTCGCGGTCACGGATCTCGCCCACCAGGATGATGTTCGGCGCCTGGCGCAGCATGCTCTTGAGCACGGCATGGAAGCTCAGGCCGATCGACTCGCGCACCTGCACCTGGTTGATTCCGGCGAAGTTGTATTCGACCGGGTCCTCGGCGGTGATGATCTTGCGGTCCGGGGTGTTCAGGACGTCCAGCGCCGAGTACAGCGTGGTCGTCTTGCCCGAGCCGGTGGGGCCGGTCACCAGGAAGATGCCGTTGGGGCGGCGGATGATCTTGTTGAACGTGTCCAGCGAGTCCTGCTCGAAGCCCAGGTTCAGCAGGCCGATGCGGACGCTGTCCGGGCGCAGGATGCGCAGCACCACGCTCTCGCCGTGGTAGGCCGGGCAGGTGCTCACGCGGAAGTCGATGTCCACGCCGTCGACGCGGAACTTGATGCGGCCGTCCTGCGGGATGCGCTTCTCGGCGATGTTGACGCCGGCCATCAGCTTGAAGCGGCTGAGCAGCGCGTTCTGCAGGCGCTTCTGGATCTTCTCGATGACGACGCAGACGCCGTCGATGCGGTACCGCAGGAGGATGTGCTCCTCCATCGGCTCGATGTGGATGTCGGACGCGCGGCTCTGCACGGCATCGATGATGATGCGCGAGCTGAGCTTGATGACCGGGCCCTCGTCGTCGACGTCGATGGACTTGTCGACGGAGCGGTCGACGGACTTGTCGACGCTCTTGTCGATGGACTTGTCGATCGAGTCGGTGACCAGCTGCTTGCGCGGGCCGTCGCCCGCCTTCTCGCCGTCGATGAACGCGCGGATCTGGCGCTTGGAGGCGATGCCCCCCTGCTCGAAGTCGCCGACACGGAAGCGCAGCAGCTCCAGAGTGTCCAGGTCCATCGGGTCGTGGATGACCAGGCGCAGCTTGCCGGCACCCGTCATCGGAAGCACCAGGTACTTCTTGATAATGTCCGCCGCCAGGCGGGTCTTGTCGACCTTGTTCATGTCCTCGAGCCGGTCGAGGTTCATGAAGTCGATGCCGAACTGGTGGCCCAGCGCCTTGGCGATGTCCTCGTCCTTGCACGCGTTGGCCTCGACGAGCGCCTCTCCCAGGCGCATGCCGCGCTGGCGGGCCGAAAGCGCCGCCGCGTCGACCTGCTCCTTGGTGCAGGTTCCCCAACCAACGAGGATCTCGCCGAGCTTCTGACGGACCTTGCGTGCCAACGGAACCTCCTGGGGCAGGCCGGCCGGCTCCGGCCGGGCGGCAAACGGACCGCGCCCGGTGCGACCCCACGAGGGCGGCCACAACGGACGCATGGATGGTTCGGCCGCGGGGGCAGGGACGGTTCCCCTTGCCTGCGGCCGACCCCGTTCGCGGACGTGGCCGCGCGCGGGGTTCCGTAGTATGGCCGCACGGGCCCCGAACCGCAATGCGGGGACCGAGAATCCGTCCGTCGCAGATGGCAGCCTCCCCGGATCCAACCCCCCGCCCCCTCCGCGTGCTGGTCGCGTACGGGCCCACCCACGAGCCGATCGATGACGTGCGGTTCATCGGGAACCGCTCGAGCGGCCGCATGGGCCTGGCGATCGCCGACGCGCTGGCGCGCGCCGGGTGCGCAGTCACGACCGCGGCTGGCCCCGGCGTCCCGGTGCCCGGGTTGGAGTCCGGCGGCCGGGTGGTGCGATTCCGCACCGCAGCCGACCTGCTGACCCTGCTGCGGACCGAATGGCCAGGGCACGACGCCCTGGTCATGGCCGCCGCCGTGGCCGACTACCGGCCACGCACCATGCTCGAAGGCAAGATGCGCCGTGAGGCAGGCGCACGCACGCTGGAGCTGGAGCCAACCGAGGACATCCTGGCGGGGTTGGCGCCGATGACGCGGCCGGACCAGTTCGTGGTGGGGTTCGCCCTGGAGCGGCCCGACGACCTGGAGGCCTCGGCCGCCGCGAAGCTGGAACGCAAGCGGGCGGACGCGATCGTCGCCAACCCGCTGGAGACGATGGACGCCGCGGACGTGCAGGGCGCGGTGCTGCTGGCGGACGCGCCCGCGCGGTGGCTGCGGCCCGCGGGACGGATGCCGAAGGACGCGTTCGCGGCGTGGCTGGTGCACGAGCTGCTGCCGCGGATGCAGGCCCGTCGCGGCGACGCGCGCCGCTAGACTCGGCCTCGGCTCCGTGGCGGAACCGGCAGACGCAGCGGACTTAAAATCCGCGGCCCGGCAACGGGCGTGTGGGTTCGAGTCCCACCGGAGCCACTCGCCCCCGACGCAAGGACGCGACGATGACCGACCTCCGCCACCACGACGCCCACGCGAACGCCGCCGAGGGCGCTGCGCACGCCGCACACCACCACCATGGGTCCCGCGAGCGGATCCCCGTCTCGGTGCACGCCACCAGCGCGGCCGCCAGCCGCGCCGTGGCCGCCGAGATCGCCGCACTGGTCCGCGAGCGCGCCGCCCAGGGACGGACTGCGGTGCTGGGCCTTGCCACCGGCAGCACGCCACAGGGCGTCTACGAGGAGCTGGTGCGGCTGCACCGCGAGGAAGGCCTCTCGTTCCGCAACGTGGTCAGCTTCAACCTGGACGAGTACTGGCCGATGGCGCCCGCCGAGCTGCAGAGCTACCGGCGCTTCATGCAGGAGTACCTCTTCGACCACGTCGACATCGATCCCGCCAACGTGCACGTGCCGGACGGCACCGTGCCGCAGCAGGACGTCGCCGCGTACTGCGAGCGCTGGGAACAGCGCATCCGCGAGGCGGGCGGCATCGACCTGCAGCTCCTGGGCATCGGGCGCACGGGACACGTGGGCTTCAACGAACCGGGCTCGCCGCGCGACAGCCGCACGCGCCTGATCACGCTGGACCGCGTGACCCGCATGGACGCCTCGAGCGACTTCTTCGGCGAACGCCACGTCCCGCGCCGCGCGATCACCGCGGGCGTGGGCACGATCCTGGACGCGCGCCGCGTCGTGCTGCTGGCGCTGGGAGAGCACAAGGCGGCGATCGTGAAGCGCGCGGTCGAGGGCCAGGTCTCGCAGTCGGTGGCGGCCAGCTTCCTGCAGGAGCACCCGAACGCACGCGTCGTGCTGGACCCGGCGTCGGCCGCGGAACTGACGCGGTTCAAGACGCCGTGGCTCCTGGGCCCGATCGAGGACTTCGGCCTTCGGTGGGATGCCGCGACGACCAAGCGCGCCGTGATCTGGCTGGCGCGCACGCTGGGCAAGCCGATCCTGAAGCTGGTCGAGGAGGACTACAACGAGCACGGCCTGCAGCCGCTCCTGGCGCAGCGCGGGCATGCGTACGACATCAACATCGAGGTCTTCCGTGCGCTGCAGGGGACGATCACCGGCTGGCCCGGCGGGAAGCCCGGCGCCGATGGCGAGGCGTTCCCCAAGCGCGTGGTGGTGTTCAGCCCGCACCCGGACGACGACGTGATCTCGATGGGCGGCACGTTCATCCGCCTGTGCGACCAGGGGCACGAGGTGCACGTC
>JBIKJV010000194.1:0-4463 GCA_044360755.1 Phycisphaerales bacterium | reverse complement strand
CGCGGCACCCTCGCCGGGCTGCACGCCGGGCGCCGCCGCGAACACGGGCGTCGAGCCTTCGCGCAGCATCACGCCGGCGGGCTCCCACATCGTCTCGAACGGCTTGGCGGCCGCGGCCACCGCGGCGGCGTAGGCCTTCTGCCACGCGTCCAGGTCCATGGCCTGCGCGATGGCAGCGGTGATCTTGGCGGGGCGCTTCCTGAGCTCGTCGTCCATCTCCCCGGGGCTGCCGCGGGTGCGCTGGTAGGCCTCGTCACGCCAGTCGATGCCGTCGGGAAGCTCGCGCTTCAGGCGTGCGGCGGCGGCCTCCATCCGCTCCTTCAGGACAGGCGGCATCTCGGGCGACATGTACTCCAGCGCGGCCTGCAGCAGCCCGCAGTGGAAGACGGGGTCCATGTCCTTGGCGCCCACGATCGCGCGCAGGGCTGCGAGCGCGCCCTGGACGTCGTTGCCGGCGGCTTCCGGCGTGTCAAGCAGCTCGCGCAGCTGCGAGCGCAGCTTGCGCTGCGGCGAATCGCCTTCCGAGCGGATCTTGTCCTGCGTGACTTCGAGCAGCGCCTCGTCGCCGTCCGAGTTCTTCAGCACCATCAGGAAGCGCTTGCCTGTGCCGGCCTGCGGCGCAACTCGGTTCGGGTTCGACTTCAGGTAGAAGCGCGCGCCGTCCTTGCGGTCGACCGTGAACAGTTCGAAGTCCGCCGAGCTCTTCAGCTTGTCCAGCAGGTTGGTGCGCCACTGCGTGGCCGGCGCGAGCAGCGGCAACAGCTGCGCGACGGCATCTGCGTACGGTCCGGCAGCGTGCTGGGACGAGTAGCGGTCGAGCCCAGTGCGAACCTCGTCGCGGTTCCGCTGCGGGGCGGTGGCAAGCGCCGCGTTCGGCACGGGCTGGATTGCCTGCGCGGCAAGCAGCGCGTCCCACCCCGGCAGCGCGGCGGCCGCCTGTCGGAAGTCCGCTGACTGGGGTGCCTCCGGGTGCGCGGCCACGAACGCCTCCAGTGCATCGGCCAGCCGCGCGGGCTGGCCGGACTGCGGCGCGATCGAGTCCAGGCGGCGCGACTGCTCAGCCATGGTGCGCGCCGCGGCGGTCTTGTTCCGCTGCGCAGCCAGGTAGGTGCGCCCGCGCGCGACCTCGGCCTGCACCTCGGGGAACGTGCCGTCCTGGCGCTCGACGTCGCCCAGCGCGGACTCCCACGCGGCGTACTTCCCGTCCCACGCGGGCGAGGCATCCGGCTCGGCCGACGAGACCTCGAGGTTGATCGCCTTCGCGCGCTTCATCGCGGCGTCCTTGCGCGCCTGCAGGCGCTCCTCGCCGGCGCGCGCGTGGGCGCGCTGCCAGGCCACCACCTTGCCCTGCTCGGCGGCGTCCTGCACCAGCTGCTGCTCGGTGATCTGCTGGATGCGCTCGGGCTTGGCCGACTCGGACGCCGGGTCGCCGGCCTCGGCCAGCAGCGTCTCGAAGCGGCGGTGCCTGTCGGCGATCGCCTCGCGGCGCGACGCCAGCTCCGTGCGCACCTTGATGATCTCGGCGTGGCCTGCCACCGTCGGGTCGGCCTCGGCCTCCCTCAGCGCGCCTTCGGCCTCGGTCAACCGATCCTCGCGCACCTGCTGCATCGCCGCATCGGCGATCGTCTGCACGCGGTTGGCATGCGCGGTGCGCTGGATGGAGAGCACGGTGGCCACGATGCCGCCCGCCACCGCCAGCACCACCACCGCCACCAGCGCCAGCCGGCGGCGGCGGACGCGCCCCTCCAGCTCGCCGATGCGGCGCTCCGCCATCCCGCGAACGTCGTCGGGCACGCCCTCGACGGTCTGCTCGGCGGTGCGCATCGCCGCACGCAGCTGCGTCAGCGTGCTGGTGTCCTCGACGGCCAGCGCAGCCAGCGCGTCCACGCTCTCGCGGTTGGCCTGGATGGCAGCGGCCGCGTCCTCGCGCTCGGCCAGCCACGACTCGACGGCGTCGATCCGCCCGACCAGGTCGCCGGGAAGCTCGCCCCCGCAGGCCAGCAGGCGCTGCTCCAGTTCGCGCAGGCCGTCCAGCTCGTGGCGCGCACCATGCATGTTCTCGGCGACGCGCTCCGCGTCCAGGCGGTCGGCCGCGGCGTGTGCCTGCGCCACGAACTCGCCGGCCTGCCGCTCGTCCAGGCGTGCCCGCAGCTGCGCCGCGACGCGCGCGGCACCCGACCACGTCCACGCGCCGTCCGAAAGCCGCGCCACGCACGTCTCGGCGTCGTCCAGGTGCCCGGCACGCAGGCATGCCTCGAAGCGGTCGCCCAGCTCATCGGCGGCATGCGGCTCCAGCGCGGCCAGGTCGTCCGTCCACGCGGGGCTGTCCGGGTCGCGGCGGTGCAGCTGCCGCAGCACCTCCAGGCGCTCCCACATCCCGGCGTCGGACAGCACCAGGCGCCGCATCTTCGCCAGCCTGCTGCGCAGCGGGCGCAGCTTCTCCTTCGACTCCTGGATCTCGGCCACCAGCTCGTCGGGGATCGTGTCGGGGACGGGCAGCTTGTTCTTCGCGCAGAAAGCACGCCAGCTGCGCATCTCGGCGGTGATCAGCTCGGCCGACGCTTCCTCGACGTCCGGCTCGGCCTCGGCCTCGGCGACCGCTTCCAGCAGCAGCCCCGCGCGCGAATAGCCCACCGCGCGCTCGGCGCGGCGGCGGACGTCGGTGGCGAACTCGGCGATCCGCCACGCCAGGTCCCGGATCTGGCCCTCGTCGCGGATGCGCCCGCCGACCGCGGCACGCACCGACTCGAACATTTCCTTCTTCGCGGCGTTCATCGTGTCGTCACCTCTCGCTCACTTGACGGTCACCTTCAGTTCCACGAACACGTGCCCGGCGGCATCGACGCCCCGGATGCGCGGCACCGCCGGCACCGGCACCTTGGTGGCGTTCGCCTCGGCCTGCAGGTCGTGCAGGCGCTGCTCCAGCTCGGCCACCTCGGCCGCGACGATCTCGCGCTGCATCCCGGTGCGCCGGGCCAGCTCGGCGCGGCGCACGTCCAGCTCGCGGCGCGCGGCCACGATCTCGGCCGAGATGGGGTCCTGCAGTTCCAGCGTCAGTGCGCCGGTCGCCTCGTCCAGCGACAGGCGGAGCGTGCCGCCCGGCGAAGCAAGCACGCACGTCTCGCCTTCGGCCGTGCGTTCCCACGCGTCCGAGTCGTCCACCCGCATCCGCAGCGTGCGGCCGGGCAGCCTGAAGAGCTGCGCCTGCGCCTTCGAATTGCGCTGCAGGGCCACGCGCTGCACCGTGGCCGGCACCATCGCGTAGGTCGTCTCGCCGTTCTCCAGGAGCAGCGAGACCAGCAGCGCCGGCAGCGCCGTGTCGGCTTCGTGCAGCGCGTCGCCGAAGACGTCCATGTTCACGCGGTTCCAGCGCCAGCTGACGGTGTTGCCCGCCACCTCGAGCGAACCGATCATCGACGTGCGCGCACCCTGCTTGCCGCCGGTCCCGGTCACGTCGATGCGCCGCGTCGCGGGCTGGAACGGCCCGAACCGAAGGTTCTTCGGCTCGCAGGCGGTTTCGACCGCGATCGACCGGATCGCCGACGCCGCGCGCACGACCGGCGCCGTCGAGACCTTCACGTCGCGCATCAGGTCGAGCGAACGCGCGAACCCGCTGTCGATCAGTTCAAGGCCCGGCGGCGCGAGCGATTGTGCAGGCCCGGGCGCAGGGGCTGCGGGCGCGGCAGGGGCCGCAGGCGCAGCGGGAACCGGCGCGCCAGGCGCCGTCGATGGCGCCGCAGGCACGGGCGGAACCGGCGGCGATAGCAGCGCCGAAAGCGCCATGGTGATGGCCAGCGGCGCGATCACGGGTTGGCACCGCCCTTCGCACTTGCCGCGGGCGGCTGCGCGGGAAGCAGGGTGACGTTGGCGATGACGTAACCGTCGTCACCCAGCAGCATGAATGCGCCGACCGGCTTAGCCAGCCTCTCCTGCAGCTCTTTCAGGTCCTGCCGCATGACGGCCAACCGATCCTTGAGGCGCAAGGCGTCATCGTCAATGCGCTTTCGCAACGATCCGAGTGCCGCGTCCCAGCCGCGCACGCTCTGAAAGGCGATGGGAAGCACGACCTGTGGTGCCGCGCCCGGGACGATGGCCTTGCGGTGGGGCTCTACCCGGATCCCCCTCGAGTCAACCAGCATGGCCAGCTCTCGTTCCTTCAAGATCTGGAGGTATCGCGTGAAGTCCGAGTCGCGTTCGGCGATCGACTTCTTTGCTGTGTTCGTCCCCTTGATGACCCACTCAATCGACTCCGCAATCCCGTCCGCATCACGCTGGAGTTCATGCAGCGTGGCCTGTGATGAATCGACCTGTGCCTTCAGTTCGGCTGGGCTTTCTCCAGTGAAATCCCAGGGCTCGAATCTCACCGATGCCTGGATGCTGTCGGACATGAGTTCGACCGCCAAGCGTCCGACCGAGAGCTCCACCGACACGGGACGGCCCGACTCCCCGCTCGCAGGCCGGAT
>JBIKJV010000269.1:0-5950 GCA_044360755.1 Phycisphaerales bacterium | reverse complement strand
ACTTTTTAAGCAAAAACTAGCAAATGGTTGCAATGCATCATTACAACTAATATTTGCCTGATTGGTTGTATGTGCAGTGGTAATTTCAATCTTGTACATTGAAGTTCCGTTTGGGGACGACTTTAAAGCACATAGGCCAGGTAAGTTGGTATTCCATGAATCGCTTCTTGCAGGATTGGACCCTGTTCCCGCAACATAATTTTTAGGGAAAGATTGGCCAAAATTGCTATTGGAAAAAGTAGTCACATGAATTTGACCACCATCTAATACCATTTGCCATACATCTGGAATGTTATAACCCCCTGGAATTAAGTAATCTCCATCCCATTTGTCGTGGATGTATAAATCAAAAGTAATTTTTAGCGTATTATGAGTAGGTAAGGTGTCTAATTTTAATTCTATGCGATTGTTATTAAAATTCCCGAATACCTTTCCCCCATTAAATTGAAAAGTTTTAACCGAATCTACCACGCCATTGAAATTGACTACAGTTAATCTATCTTGATTACCAGCTTCAAAATCATTGGAATAAACAACTGCCTTGTCTGGAAGATTTTTAAAACATGATGAAAATAAAACCGAGCAAATAGATAAACCGATTAAAAAATATTTATTGCTGAGCTGTGTAGCTTTCATTTATATATTTTTAAAGCAGTAAAACTACAAAAAGCAATCCTAAATGACTGATAAAGTTTGCTATAGATGATCAATCCTGATTATCTTTACCCCTATTTGAATAAACACCTTTGCATGCATTTGATTCTAAAAAAGTTAGCTTCTAAAACATATGATATCCTTTTATTGCCCTTAACCTGGATTTATTTGCCACTGGTAAAGAAAATGCGGCAACATGGAGTAGAATATTTCCCCCTTCATGTAAAGAGCTTTGAACGGTTGGGTGTTTTCCCTATTCGTAACCATTATTATGATCCCAGATTTGTATTTGATAAAAATTTTGATCCTACTGCAGAGCGTGGATTGCAGATTGATTTTAAAGTGCCAGCCCAACTGCAACTTTTAAATAGCCTTCAGTATTCAGGCGAATTAGCAGCATTTCCTGCAAAGGGGGATATAGATGTCCCGAAATTTTTTTATGAGAATCTTTCTTTTAGTTATGGGGATGCCGAAATGTATTACCTCTTCATAAGAAATCTTAAACCCAAACGCATTATCGAAATTGGCTCTGGCAATAGTACCCTAATTGCCATTGAAGCTATACGAAAGAATAAAGAAGAGGGATTTGAAACCCAAATGACTTGTATTGAACCTTACGAATTTAAATGGCTAGAAACCATTCCTGAAGTAACTATACATCGCCAAAAAGTGGAAGAAGTATCCCTGGATTTTTTTGCAGCTTTAAATGCAGGAGATTTCTTATTTATTGATTCCTCTCATATTATCCGACCGGGTAATGATGTGTTGTTTGAATATTTAAATTTGTTGCCAGTTCTCAAAAAAGGGGTTATCATTCATATTCACGATATTTTTTCACCCAATCATTATTTAGCAGAATGGTTGGTAAATTTCAAACGCTTTTGGAATGAACAATATTTACTGGAAGCATACTTGTATTACAACAATGCTTTTGAAATAAAAATGGCGCTGAATTTATTAAAGAATCAACATTATGATGAACTAAAACGGGTTTGCCCGGGTATTAGCGAAACAACCACACCCGCGTCATTTTGGTTAGAGAAAGTTCAATAAATGATTTCTTTAGATAATATCGGCTATTTCTTTTTTGATGTAAAATCTTGCAATTACAAAGGCCGATATTTCAATGAATAAAGCGTAAAAACCAAATTCTGTTGGTTGAACATATTGTATGAATAAACTACCAGCCAACAATGATATCAACAATAAGCCTACACTACAGTAGAACAACAGTTTATATTGGTTCTTAATTAAAAACTCTACAATGTTTAGGGTATTCAATGCCATAAATAATGGTACCAGTGAAACGGTTTTGATATAAGTACTACTTAATAAATTCTGCGTACCAGTTAGCAGTTGAACAATTATCTCAGCTCCAAAAAATAACATTACAGCAAATAAAATAAAAAATAACCCCAACCATTTATTCATTTTTTTCTTGTAATCAATCCAATTGGTTCTATCAGCTTTGAACTGTATAGCCACATTGGGATAGATGGCATAAGTAAAAGCCACAATCAACATACGCACCGATGAAATGACTTTGTCTCCTATAGAATAAGCACCTAATACCATTGGGTTACTAAATCCCTGTAATACAAATAAGAAAAAGGACTGTTGAAAATGAGCCGTAATATTATTGCTGATTAAATAAGTATTTTCTTTTAAAATATTTTTTACCCCGATGTAGGCAATCCGTTGCCATTTAAGCTGGTAATGATTGATAGCATAAAGGAAAACAATTCCATAAAACAGGAAATTGCCTATGCCTAAATAAAAATTAATCCACCATGCACCTTCATCGGGTTTAAATAAAAAAATGATCATCAATGCTGAACTGATCTTGGCCAATAAGTTGGCGGTATTGTACAAAGTCAATTTTTCTATACCTGTGAAGAAAAAAATGGGATTAATGGTTTCTGCTAAAATGATGGGTAGTGCAAAAATCACATACTTCATATGGGGGATATCGACCAAATAAAGGGCTAGAATGATGAGCGCGCTGACAAAAAACAATAAAAACCGAGTTTGGTAAATCGTAAAAAACAATTTCGATAAATGGGTATTATTGTCTTTTACAATGGCAATATCTTTAATACCAGATTGGTTGGTGCCGTAATTAATGAATACCCCTGCTAACAAAGAATAAGCATTGATCACAGTGACTAATCCAAAAGATTCGATACCAATAATGCGTAAAATAATAGGGAATAGTAGTAATTGAACGGCAATATTCGAGATTTGGATAAAACCCAAGTTAAAAAAATTCAAGAAAATGCCTGATTTACTCCTGATCGATTGAATGTAACCCACTTTTTTAATTTACTGGTATTGATCAAAAGTAATGATATTCCTTAAAATGCTAATTTTGACCCAATGGACACAGTTTTAGTTGTAGGCATCAATGGGGCAATTGGAAAAGCGGTAGCGGAAATTTTTTCTGCAAAGGGCTTTCATTGCATTGGCACCAGTAATAAAAAACAGCGGCAGGTTAAAAAAACAGTCTCAGCAAAAAAAAATGGATCTGATATTCTTTATTTAGACTTACAAGATTCGCAATCGATTACTGACTTGGCTTCAAAATTACCGACCTTAGCTGGAATTATTTTTTGTGCTGGAGTTAAACCAAGTAAAAACTTAGCTGATACAACGCTTGAGCATCATCAAGAAATGATGAATCTCCATGTAACAGGTCCTTTGTTTGTTGTAAAAGCAATTCAAAATAAAGTCAAAAAGAATGGATCGATCCTGTTTATCTCTTCAATAGCAACTAAAAAAGGGAGCTATGATCCATCCTATGCCATAGCAAAATCTGCTGTAAACGGAATGACAATAACATTGGCCAATGAATTGGTTGCCAAACCTATTCGAGTAAATGCCATTGCACCTGGCTTGGTAAAAGACAGCCCTGTTCATAAAGGAATGACAGCCGATTTTAGGGAAAAGCATTTAAAGCAAACACTGTTAAATAAACTGACCACAACAGCTGATTGTGCTGAAGCCATTTATTTTTTATTTTCTCAGCATCAAATGACCGGACAAGTAGTCCATATAAATGGAGGGCAATATTTTGGAAACTAAGCAACAGGTTTTGATTATTGGCGGCGGCATTTTTGGTTTAACAGCAGCAATTGTTTTAGGTGAAGCAGGAATCAAAGTGGCTGTTGTTGAAAAGGAAGAAGATATTATGCTTGGCGCAAGCTTAGTTAATCAAAATAGAATTCATTACGGGTACCATTATCCCAGGAGTAAAGACACTTGTTTAGAATCTTTGGAAGGATTAGATTCATTCAAAGAGTTTTACAATGACTCAATTTTTACTGCGTTTAAAAAATACTATGCTATTGCAAAAGAAGGTTCGCATATTAATGCCAATCAGTTTCACGCTTTTTGTGAGAACCTTGGATTGCATTTAGAAGAAGCTTATCCTGATGACTTGGTATTGCGAAAAGAAATGGTAGAACAATGCTGGCTTACTTATGAACCCATTTTTGACTACAATATTCTAAAGAAGAAAGTGATTTATCGTGTTGCGATGAACAAGAATATTAGTGTATTCAGAAATGTACATCCAGTAGCCATTGAATTTGCAGGAACCGAAAAGAACGTGAAATTGTCTAATGGGCAAATGCTGGTTTTTGATACCATTGTGAATGCAACTTATGCCAGTATTTCTGAGACTGCGCAGTTACTTGGGCAGAATCCCATCCCCGCAAAATACCAACTATGTTTATTGCCCATTTTAAATACACAAAAAAAAATGGACTCATTAGGTATCACTATCATGGATGGCCCATTTTGTTCTTTAATGCCAAAAGGAATTCAACCCAGCCAATTTATTTTATACCATGTAAAGCACTCTGTATTAGAAACACATGTTGGGAATAAAAATATTCCCTGGATGCCAATTAGGGGGTTTCCTGATTTAGATATAATTGAACAATCCAAACAGTTCTTCCCAATTTTAGAACACATGGAGTTGATTGATTCCTGGATTACCACTCGCATTGTATTGCCCCAACAAGAAATTGATGATGCAAGGCCAACCCTTACCATTAAGCACGGAAACGGTATTTACAGTTTATTTAGTGGTAAACTCACTACCTGTGTTGCCGCCGCGAAAGAATTATTGAGGCTTATTCAATAATTTGATTAAAAACACTATTCCCTACCTTTGACTCCATGTTACAAGTGCCCCTTTCTGTAAAAATTGTAAACAATTCAAATAATCCTTTGCCGGAATATGCAACGCTAGGTTCATCGGGTATGGATATAAGGGCCAATTTAGACGCTGTTTTGGTATTGCAGCCTTCTGAACGTGTATTGGTGCCAACTGGATTGTTTGTAGAAATTCCCCTAGGATACGAAATTCAAATTCGTCCCCGCAGTGGTTTGGCCATCAAACAAGGAATTACTTGTTTAAATACCCCCGGCACGATTGATGCAGACTATAGAGGTGAGATTAAAGTGATACTGATTAATTTGTCTGCAGAGCCACAAATAATCAATCCTGCCGATCGGATTGCCCAAATGGTATTGCAAAAAGTGGAGCAGATTCAATGGGTAGCTGTGAATGAACTTGCTGATTCTGATAGAGGAGCTGGTGGCTTTGGGAGTACGGGGAAGAGTTAGGAGAGAAGAATTATGAATTAAGAAAGATGAAAGCAGAAAGATGAATTATGAAAGATGAAAGCAGAAAATTGAGAGAAGAATTATGAATTAAGAAAGATGAGATTATAAATATTAAAATATAAAATTGATTAATGATTGTTGCAAATAAGTCCTTTAAAAAATTGTGCGCTTTGAATTTTCGATAGAAAATTCAGCAATTTTTCAAAGGACGAATTTTCTGCTATCTTAAAAAAAACAAATGAAAAAACTATTTCAAATATTTTTCTTAATAGTCATTCTTGCTTCCTGTAAAACAGTCAAGAAAGTATCTGGCATTCAAGAAGCTATCAACAAAAAAGATACTAGTCAAACTGTAATGATTGTTGAAGCTCCAAAGATAGACTCAGCTGCTATAGTAAAAAGTATTATGGATAAAGTGATTAAATCAAAAATTGATTTTAAAACTTTCAATGCAAAAATAAAAGTTGATTATACGAGCGCTAATAATAGCGATAAATATACTACATACCTTAGTATGTTTAAAGACAGTGTTATTTTTATAAAAGTAATTGGATCTTTTTTAGGAATTCCCGGAGAAGGACTTCAGGTAAAAATCACCAAAGACAGTGTGGTATTGGTAAAAAAAGTGGGAGATAAATATGTACAAAGACGTTCAATCGATTTT
>JBIKJV010000262.1:0-5958 GCA_044360755.1 Phycisphaerales bacterium | reverse complement strand
GTGCTTTGCGAAACTACCATCACCCTTGGCGCGCCAGTGCTCAAAGTGCGCCACGTTGCGTGCGTAGAACACGCGGCTGATGAGTTCCTCGATCATGTTACGCGCCGTTCGGAGCGAGCTGGGCGTTTGCCTGCTCCATGATCTTGCGCAGCATCGGGTCGGCTATCTTGTGTGGCAGCTCCTGCAATGCGGCGAGAACGAGGTTTATGTCGTTGACGGCCAGTTCCAACTTTACAACTGGTTCCTGTGGCGCAGCCTGCGCCTGATTGTCTACATCGAGATGGTCCAATTCGGGGTTCATATTCTGTCTCCTTTAACTAGCTGGTGGTGTTGGGGTTGGTGTGGGTTCTTCCCACGGGAAATCGCCTTCAGGAACGTCCACTACAGGGTCTTTCTCTAGGGCAATTTGCTTGTTGATCTGAGCATCAACGTGGTCTTTGTAAGAACCAACGACGACGGCCTGTATCCAACCAAGGACGTCAGCCTCGGTCAAATCTTCATAGGGGATGAACGTAGCAGGGTCTACGCTGGAAAGCGGGAAAGGCGTAGCGCCGCTAAACGTGCCGCTGTCGCCATCTTCGTCCGTGCCGGTGCAGGTCCATGTGGATTGCACGACGACGTTGTCGATGCTGCCATCTGTGGTTTTCTTCAAGGACGTGATCGCCCAAGTGTACGTAAGTGCCATATTACTTTCCTTCCAATTCGGCCACGCGGGCTTCAAGTTCCTTGATTGCTTCTATTAATACACCAACAAGGTTACCATAGGCAACAGAGAGCGTGTCGTCGTCACCCGTGCCTTGATGGACCACTTCAGGTATAACTTCCAACATCTCCTGCGCGATGACACCGACGTTACGTTTCTCAGTGTCGATGCGGGTATACCGCACGCCGCGCATTTTACCGACGAGACCAAGCGCGTCACCAATGGTCTCAACGTCCTTCTTGAGGCGAGCATCTGAATATGCGGTGACGTTTGCTGTGGCTACGACATTTCCAGAGCTATCAATCGTCATCGTGGTGCTGCTGGACGTGTTGCGGAAGTAGTGAATACCAGCATTGTAATAGTTGTTTGGGTCGCCGCTCCCACCAAGCCACAGTTTGGTAGACCCGTTAACGTCACAGAACTCCGTCCACGTAGAGCCGTTAAGTGTAATAGCCCTGTTACCGGACGAATGTTGGATTGTCGCGGCGCGGACAGTCGAAAGCACCGAGGTGCTTGCGGGGTCGAGGTAAAACGCGGTGTTGTTGCGGTCGTAATATATCGGGAAATAAGCGCCACCTTCACTCCAAACTGGGCGAGCACTGTACCAGTTTAGATAGAGATCAAATCCCGGTTGCGCGTCGAGGTGAAGGTTCCCGTTGGTTACAAAGACTGAAGAATGGTCACCAGTCCAGCCGCTTGCTCCCACACGAAGATACGCACCGTAACTTGTATTAGGCCCAATCAACGCGCCGCCACGCATCCGCATAGCCGCTTCACTGGTAGAGTTGAGGTCTAAGTAGTATCCGGTGTCGTTGCTGTCGTAATAGATGGGTGTGCGGACAGAACCGTTCACAGTATTGTTGAACGAGTGGTCTAGCCGCCAGCCGTTAGTGCCGTTGTGAAAGCCAATGTCGTTGTTAAATTCGTTTCCGAAATAGCCAAAGGCCCAGTTACCAGTGAAAGGACTGCTGTTGCGGTACCAACGCAAGCCGCCCCACGTCCCTTGGCTAGGCATATTGAAGGTAACGCCTTCGCCATAGCTTTCTGATTTCGGGTTAATCCACAAGTTGCCATCTAGGTAACCGGCCCGTGGCCCCAGATTGGCGGCGGGGTCAATGTAATAATTGGTGTTGCTGCTATCGTAGAATATAGGTGCGCGAACGCTGGTATTAACCCCAATGAACCCGCCACTGATGCCTGTGAAGGTAAAGTCCGTCGCTTCAAACGACATCGGGCCATAAGCAGAGGCATCACGGCTATACGTCAGAACGTAGCCACGACCGCCGCTCTCACCAATTTCAACAGCCAAACCTGTGGCACTAGCAGAAGCATCGCCCCACCAACCAGCAGCACGGACTTGACCAGCAGCGTAAACTCCACCCGCAGTAATAAGTGACGTTCCTGTGCTCGCTGGGTCGAGGTAGTACGCCGTGTTGGCGCTGTCGTAGTAGATTGGTGCGGAAATGCTGTCGTAAACACGGACGCGCAAGTCACCTTCGCCCACTGAGAACAGCGTATTGCCAGTGGTAATTTCCTTAAAGCGGAAGCCGCCATAGGCATAGTGGGCGTAAAAACGCTGGCCCGTATACCACTTAAAATCGAGCTTCGAGTAGTTGCCCCCAACATTCTCCATGTTGGTGGTGATGTGGTAATTTGTCGAGGCGTCGCCACCCGCCGAACCAAAATACAAATTTCCGGTAGCCGCAGCGTTATAAGCTAGAGTGCTACCATTGTTTCCGACAATAAGCGAATTTAAAGAGGAAGTAGAAGCAAAGTCACCGTAGTACGCAGTGTTGTTGCTGTCGTAGAAAATTGGCGCACGGAAAGAACCGGGGCTTTCGGCGTAGTTGGCCGCATAGAGATAAAGCGCGGCATCGTTATAGGCATTCCCCGCCCATAGGTAGGACAATGCGTCAGCACCTCCAGTGCCTCCAAACCCGCCACGGGTTGTACCAGCCGAACCACGGAAATATAAACCGGTGGCCCACCCGCCAGCGTCACCTTGGATAGCTAAATCGCCGCCGCTGGGAGAGTATGTAAGTGGCCGACTGCCAGCTACCGTAAAGCTTCCACCAAGAACCGTGCCACTTGCGGGGTTGACATAAAACGCAGTATTGTCGCTATCATAGAAGATTGGCGCACGCATATCGACGTAGGCTGTGACGCTGCCGCTGCCAGCTATGCGCATCCGTTCACGCGCATAGGTTATATCAACCAACGCTGCTTCGTGTGTATAGAAACGTAAGTCTGTGGTCCAATCACCCGCAAAATTCGTGCGTTGCCCAGATATACCCGCCCAGTGGACATTGTTTGTGCCAAACCAGAGGCCGAGGGAACTGTTGTCATTCAGAGTGTTCTGAAGACGTATACCCTGCATGTTTGTGCCGTCTATGGCGTTACCACCAGTGATATTCAAACCTGTGGCGGAAACAGTAAGCCTGTTAGCCGCTGTACTCGTTCCGATGCTCAAGTTGCCACTAGTGTCGAGGCGCATACGTTCTGAGCCGAGGGTAGCGAAGTTTAATCCGTAATAGCCCGATGAAGTGACGAGGTTCGTGCCGCCGCCGTATGTGAACCCATAATGCGCAGTGGTGACGCCGTTCAGCGTAAAGGCATCGGTGATACCCCAACCAAGCCGTTCGCCAAGTGACATGGAGATGCTACCTGCGACATTGAGTAGTCCACCATAGGGGTACGACCCCGGCGCACTTGTACCAATCCCGACAAGGCCCGCGCTGTCGATGCGCATACGCTCAGACCCGTTAGTGAAGAACGTGATGGGTTGCGGGGCGTTAGTAAGCAGCCTTAGAGTAACGCCAGTTTCAGTTTCAAGGGAAATTAACGAACCGTCGGCGTATATATAACCACGGTTGGAACCAGCCGTCTGAAACGACGTTATCGCGGAGCTAGTGCCGTTGACATTAAGTACTGTACGCCCACTGGTGGTGTAGGGTATGGAAGCGTTACCAAGCCCTAAGTTACCAGCGTCTGTCAGCGTCATTAAATCTGCGGTGTCGCCAGCGTTGGTGAACCTCAAGGAAGCACTGTTTGCGCCAAGTTTGATGTAGCTGTTCGGAGCGCCAGCACTATAGCGGCCAAGTTCCAGCTTTGAGCTTGTGTCGTCTGTAGTCCGTATACCGCCCGCAACTGTAAGTTTTCCGTAGGTAGCACTGACTGAGGTCGTGCCGACCCCGACGTTCGTACCATCGTCGTACACCACAGACGCGCTGACAGCCGACGTGCCGTTGCCCTTGAGGACGTAGCCCGACGACAGGGTCGTTGCGCCTGTGCCGCCGTTGGCGACATTCAGCGTGCCAGCGAGCGTGATTGTCCCGCTGCTGGTGACTGGGCCGCCCGACGTCGTCAGGCCGGTGGTGCCACCGCTGACGTTGATGCTGGTCACGGTGCCTGCGCCAGCCGTAGGCGAGGAGATGGTGAAGTTCGGATATGTGCCTGTCACGGTCGTAGCGCCAGACCCTGTCAGCGACACGACCTGATCTGGGGCCGTGTTGGTGACGGTGATGGAGCCAGAGGCCGTGATAGGGCCGCCAGAGACGCTGACGCCTGTGCCCGCAGTCAGGTTGACGCTGGTGACGGTGCCGGTGTTGGACGTGTAGCCCGCAGGGTTGCTCGCAGGATACGCTCCGAGGTTCGACAGCGCGCCAGACGCGTCCGTGGCACCTGTACCGCCATTGGCGATGGCAAGTGCGCCAGACGTGATTTGCGAGGCCGCTATGGCTATCGACGAGCTGGATGCAGACGTGACTTGACCCTGCGCGTTGACTGCGATGACAGGGACGGACGACGCGCTGCCGTAGGTCGATGCGCTTACACCCGTATTCGTGATGCTGAAGACCGTACCGGTCAGCGACAGGCCAGTGCCCGCCGAGTACAGGACCGGCGCGGCGAACTGCGAGAAGACAATCGCCGTCGTGCCGACAGTGATTGGCAGCGGCGTCTGCTGCACCCACGACGTGTTTGCCAGCGTCGATCCCGCCGTGACGAGGAAGAAGTCGCCCGCGTCAATCTGGTCAACACCAGTGCCTGCGCTGTCGAAGTCCGTTGCGCGTGTCAGGATGTATGGGTTGCTGCCACCCGGACCGGGGCCGGGGCCGCCGCTGCTGCCGGTATCCGTGACAACGTAGACGCCGTTGTTGGCCCCCGCCACCTCGTTCTTGACCAAGATGCGGTTACCCACCGCCACAGCCACGCCATCGACCGAAAGTGCGCCGTTGGCATTGGCCGTGAGCGTCGCGCCGACGCCGCCCGTGCCGTTGTTGTAGGTGTTGGCAGGCAGTGCCGCAGCCGTCGCCAAGCGCACGGACTGGTGGAAGTTGATGCCCGACGCGATGCTGTCGGCATACGCCTTGTTGACGATGTCCGTGCCGTTAACTGGCGACGTGCTGATCGTGCCTGTGGTGAGCGCAATCGACGTGATGTCGGTGTTCGCACCAGAGGCCGCCGCGCCGAGGTTCGTGCGCGCCGTGGAGGCCACACTCGCGCCTGTGCCGCCATTGGCTACAGCGACAATCCCCGTGACGTTTGCGGCCACTCCGGTCGTATTCTGGTTGAGCGTCGGGATGTCCGCCGCAACGATGGCGCGGAACGTCGGGACGCCCGCCGAGCCGTTCGGTGCCGCAAGGACCGTGTTGGCCGTCTGCGACGCGAAGTCGGATGGCGTGACAACGAGCGTGCCGCCGAGTGTCAGCGAACCTGCGGACGTCACTGTGCCGCTCAGGCTCAGGCCGCTGACGGTGCCGGTGCCTGAGACTGACGTCACCGTACCTACGTTCGACGTGTATCCGGCAGGGTTGCTTGCGGGATACGCGCCTAAGTTCGTGAGAGCAGCCACGGCGTCTGTCGCGCCAGTGCCGCCGTTCGACACGGCAAGCGTGCCGTTGAGGGTCAGGGTGCCCGCCGACGTGACTGGGCCGCCAGTGAACGACATGCCCGTTGTGCCGCCGCTGGCATTGACGCTGGTCACGGTGCCCGATGTGCTGTCGTTCGATGTGATTGTGAACGATGGATACGTGCCGGTAACGGTCGTCGTGCCCGCGCCTGTCAGCGACACAACCTGATCGGGCGCGGTGTTGGTGACCGTGAACGACGGATATGTGCCAGTAATCGAAATTGCGGTGCCTGCCGTCAGCGAGACCACCTGATCGGGCGCAGCGTTGACCAGAGAGCCGCTGGCGAGCGTCAGACCATTGCCGACGGAGATTTCCTCCGCAGCGCCGACTGATGCCGTAGTGCGG
>JBIKJV010000042.1:0-18495 GCA_044360755.1 Phycisphaerales bacterium | reverse complement strand
AAGAGCTCTCCGTCGGCGCCGGGCCTGACCACCACGGCGTTGTTCGGGTTGTTGGGCTGCACGCCCGGGCCCCACTTCACGCCGAACTGCAGCTCGTCGCCCAGCTGCACTTCCGCGAGCACCACGTTGATCATCACCTGGCGGCCGGGCTTGTCCAGGTCCTCGACGATCCTCGAGAGGCTCTCCTGGATCTCGGTGGGCGCCAGGATCAGGAGCGAGTTCTGGCCGGCATTGGGCACCACTCGGCTCTTGCCGACCAGCGCGCTGACCTCCGACTCCGTGTCCCCGCCGGCGCGGCTCGACTGCCACGGGAACTGGATCTGGCCGTTGGCGCCGCCGCCCGCGGTGTTGGTGTTGCCGCTGTTGAACGGATTGCTCGACGTCGTGCCGCCCTGCGCGGCCTGCGATCCTGCGCCGCCGGCGCTGGCGGTGTCGATGCCGGTCAGCCCGGTCTCGGGCGCGCGGATCGTGGCCGACGTGCCGCTCTGCGCCAGCAGTGCGTTCAGGATCTCGGCCAGCTCCACCGCGCTCGCGTGCTTCAGCGGGATGTTCCTCGGCATGCCCGCCTGCAGCGGCTGGTCGATCGACTTGACCAGCTCGTCCAGCCACTTGAAGTTCTGCGGGGTCTTGCTGACGACGATCAGACGGTTCGAGTCGGGGTAGGCCTCGATGCGGAAGATGTTGGCGATCGCCACGTCCGCGCCGCTCTCGCCTCCGCCACCGCCGCCGCCAAGGCCGCCGATGCGCTGGATGCCGCCCGTCGCGCCGCGTGCACCGCCGCCCGTGCGGTTCCGCGACGAGGCGCCGCCGCCGCCCTCGAGCAGCGACTGCAGCACCGTCTGCACCTTCAGCGGGTCCGTGTACTTCAGGTCGTAGAGCCGGAAGATCTGCTCGCTCGACTTCGATGACGGCGTGTCGAGCACGGCGATCAGCTGCTCGATCTCCTTCATGATGTTCGGCTCCGCGCGGATCGTCATGCTGTTGGTCGACGGGAGCACCGTCACCACCAGCTGCTCGCTGGTCCCGACCAGTTCGCCGCCGCCGCCGCCCGCGCCGCCGCCGAGGCCGCCCGGCCGCTGCTGCTGGCGGTTCTGGCCCTGCGGCTGCCCGCCCGCGCGCGGCGTCGACGCGCCGCCCGTCGGCGAGCGCGCCGAGAACAGGTCCGTGATGATTCCCGAGATCGCCTGCGCGTCCTGGTACTGCAGCTTGATCGTCTTCGTGCGGACATCGACGTACGCAAGGACGTCCAGGATGTCGATCAGGCGCTGGATGCGCTTCGCCAGGGCGATGTCGCCCTCCAGGATGATCTGGTTGGAGTTGTTGTCCACCTGCAGCGACGCGTAGCTGGGCAGCGAATCCTGCAGGCGCTCGTACACCTGCGATGCCTTGGTGTTCTTGATCCGGAAGATCTTGATGACGATGTTGCCGTTCTCGGGCAGCGCCGAGATGTCGACGTCGGGACCGAGCACCTTCGCCGGCTGAAGCTGGTTCAGCTCGGTCAGGTTGTCGATCAGGATCATGTCCTCGGTCTCGACGACGCCCAGGCCGTTCAGGCGGAACGCCTGGAAGATCAGGTTCAGCGCGTCGCCCTTGGGCATCTTCTTGTCGCTGACGACCGTGATCTTGATCGGCGCGAGCGCAGTCTGCTTGGGGATCACCGACTTGCCGGTCCACAGCGCGATCGTGTCGATCAGCTGCTTGATCTCCTGGTCGCGGAACTGCACGCCGACCATCTCCGCGTTCAGGTCCTCCTTGCGTCCCTGTGCGGGGCCCGCGCCGCGGCGCTCGCCCGTCGCGACGGGCTGCTGCGGGGCAGCGGCCTGTTCAGGTGCGGCGGGTTCCTCGGCGCTCGCGGGGCTGTTGAGGCCGCCGTTGCCCTCGGCGGGCGGGGGAGAGGGCTGCGCATCCTGGGCGCTGGGGAATGCCAGCACCGCGCCCGGGGCGGCAAGCATCGCGAGCAGGATGGCGATCGAAGGGGTGACTCGGTTCTTCACGGGTATCTCCTGCCGGGCCCTCGGGGGCACGTGGGGGTCCGATCATCTATCGGCAATTCGGCGGGGGGCGGCACCAACAACGGCAGCCGAGGGCAAACGCCCTACGGGCGGCCCGATTGCGCCGTTCAGGGGGGCGTCAGGGATTGCCGGCTGGCTTCTGCTCCGGGGGGGGCGCCGGCGGTTCCTCCAGCTCGGCGGCCCGGATGGCCAGGGCTCGGCGCTCGCCCTCCAGCCGCGTTCGGACGGCCGGATCCAGCCCGGGCACCTTCAGGGCGGCGTCGATCCTGGCGATGGCCGCCTCTACCCCGGCAGCGTCCATCCTGGCCACCTCGCCGGCCGCCAGCGGTGCGGGCGGGGCGGGGACCGCGGGAGCGGCCTGCAGCGAAGGGCCGCCCGCCGGGGCGCCGGTGGCGGGCGCTTCGGCAGGGCTTGCCCCGCCGGCTGCGTTGCCGGCGGCTCCGCGGGGAGCCGTTCCCGGCGTCGCGCCCCCGGTCTTCGGGGTCGATGGCGTCGCCGGCGTCAGCCCGCTGGGCGTGGTTGCCGACTCCAGCGGCTTGAAGAGCGACTCGTTCGGCTTCGAGCCGACCGGCACGTCGTAGACGCGCTCCTTGTGCTTCAGCTTGAGCTGCCAGGGCGTGACGACCTCGACGACCGTGACGCCGTCACCTTCCTTGCCCAGTTCGATCGTGCGGCCGCCTTCGAAATACACCACCGAACCGAGCAGGCCGATCGGCTTCGGACCCGTGTAGTCGGTCGGCGGCGGCGGTGGCGGCGGCGCGGGAGCGGGCGGCGGCGGGGGTGGCGGCGGCGGTGCCTTGCGCTTCCAGTCCGCCGGCGCGAAGAAGAGCGACCGCCCCTCGAAGCGCTTGCGGTACGTGGTGTGCGCCTGCTCGTTCAGCGGCAGCAGCGGCGAGATCGTGTCGACGTCCTTCGGATCGGCGGATGGGCGGAACAGCGCCGCGACCAGCGGCGTGCCGTGCACCAGCACCTGGTAGCCGGCGATGCACGCCACCAGCGTGCCCGCGACGAGCGTGCCCGACCATCGGACGCCCGAGGGAAGGTGCAGGTCCAGCTTCATCGCGCACCCCGCGATCCGCCGACGACCCAGGCCTCGACCGTTGCCTGCACGGTGACCTTCCGTGCCTGCTCGTTCTTCGTCAGGCGCAGGGAGCTGATCGTCTCGATGCCCGGATGCGACTCCAGTTCGTCGATGATCCTCGGCAGCGCATCCGGCGTCGTCTCGAACTTCACCTCGGCCTGCAGGCGTTCCAGCACCCCGCCCAGGACCGATGCCTCGGGATCCTTCATGCGCTGGCCGGTACGCGCTTCGTAGCTGTAGCCGGCGACCTTGTGCTTCTTGGCGATGTCATTGATCGCGCGCGCCAGCTCCTCGCGACCCTGGGCGGCTTCCCCCGGCACCTCGATCCCGCCGTAGGTGGCCACGTTGCGCTTCAGGTCCGTGGTGACCGTGGCCTGCCGCCCTGCGCCACGCGCCAGCGCGGCTTCGATCTGGTCGCTCTCGGCCGCCCACTCGGCCGCGCGCTGCCAGGCGATCGCGTCGGCCAGGAACCAGCCCAGCAGCGCGATCGCCGCCAGCACCACCCACTGCTGCCGCCGTGGCAGCGAGGCGTACCGGGCCTTGAGGTCGGCCCACTGGGCGCCCAACGAGCGCTTCGCGGCGGGCTCGCGCCGCACGGTTGCGGAATTCGCTTGGAGGTTGGTCATCGCATTCGCCTCAGTTGCGCTTGCAGCGCTCCAGCAGCAGGTTGAACTCGTTCTTCAGGCGCGTGATCGTCGCCTCGTCCAGGTCCGCACGCTGACGCGCCTTCGAGACGCGCACCAGTGCGTCGCGGGCCTCTTCCTTGCTCATGGCGTTGATCTCGTTCTCGGTCAGGGGTGGCGGCGGTGGCTCGGGCTCGTTCGACCCTCCCGGATTGCCGTGGGTCGCCAGTCCGCGGCTGCCGCGGGTCGGCCGGATGGTGCCGGTGCCCGACGCAGTGGGAGGCGCCGCCGCGTCACCCGCCGCACTGCCCGCGGCGGTTTGCGCCGGGGGCGTGCCGGCCGCGTTCGCGCTGCGTGTCGCGGCCGCGTTCGCCGCCGCCGGCTGGGTGGTGCCGGCCGCTGCTGGTCCCGGCGCGGTGGTGGTCGCGGCCGCGGGGGCCGATGCCTGCTTCGCGCGGTCCGTCGCGCGGGTGCCGGCCGCAGCCTGGTCGGCGGGGGCGGGTGCCTCGGCCCCGCCGCGCGCGGGCTTGGCTCGGGCGGTCGCAGTGGCGGTGTCGTCGCCTGCCGTGTCGGGCTGCGATTCACCGTCGGCTGCCTTCGTGGCCGAGGCCGTCTTCGTCGCCGCGCCACTGCCGGCGCCGCGCATCAGTTCCAGGTCCTGTGCATCGATCCCAGAAGCGGCCACGTCCACGTCCGCCGGCGGCGGGCCGTACCGCCGCACGCGCATCGACTTCTTCGCGAAGTCCTGGTCGTCGGGGAACGCGACCGTGACCGTGGGCTTGATCGCGACCGCGGCGATCGAGAACTCCTGGTACCCGCGTGCGTCGGGCAGTTCCGAGCTGCGCGTGATGCCCTCGAAGGCGCCGCTCTTGCGCAGCTGCTCCTCCATGGTCAGGATCACCTCGGAGCCCTGCATGCCGCCGGCCGGGCGCGCCTTGCCGCGCACCGTGACCGACTGGCCCTTGGCGGCCTGCGTGACGTTGATCGTCTCGACCTCGATGCCGTCCGGTGCGCTGCACGCCAGGTCGGAGAGGGTCTTCGACATCGACGACGAATGGCGCGAGAGCACGCCGTACAGCGCGCGACGCTTGCGGTCCTCGTCCTCGGCCTTTCGGTACGCAGCCAGGTCGGGAAGCTTCCACTGCAGCACCAGGAGCCGCGCGCCCTCCAGCGCCAGCGGTCCCAGAACGGCGACCAGGATCCCGGCCGCCAGCACGCGTGCCGCGGTGCGCGGCTCGCCCAGGCGGTTCAGCACCGCACCGATCCGGTCGGGCCGTGCGCCGAGGTCGGTCGAGTGCATTCGCGTGAGCGGCGCCGTCGTGCCGTTCGCCGCCAGCGCCAGGCCGGCCGCGAACCCGTTCTCACGCCACCACGCGCCGTCGCCCGAGCCGCGGACGGCGACGGACAGCCGCTGCGCGTCCTCCGGCGTGCACCCGAATCCGCCGCCCAGCGCACCCGACGCGGCCGCGCGCGCCCGGGCGATGGCACCGGGGATCTCGCCTGCCGGCACGCCCGCGTGCATGCACGCTTCGCCCACCGCCCGCGAAATGTCGGATTCCTCGATGCCCACGCCCTCGCCGCCCACGCGGATGACGCGTGCCAGGAGGCCCCGGCTGGTCGGCACGGTGATGGTCACCGATCCATGCTCGGCATCCACCAGGACAAGCGGATCGTTCGCGCGCCCGGCCAGCGCGGCCAGCGCGGCGATCTCGGGCGCGAACGTCGTATCGGCGCGCTCGGGCACGCCGGCCGGCAGGGCGGGGGCCAGGTCGGACACCGGCCACTCGGCCACGATGCCGGTGCGGATGCCCTCGCCGCGGGCATCGGGCAGCAAAGCTGACGCCACGCGCCACGCAGGCGTGCGGCCCAGCACGAAGGTCGTCGCGTTCAGCTGCAGCGCGCTCTCCAGCCGTCCGGCGTCCGCGTCGGGAAGCTGGACCGCCCGCACGATCACGCCGGCGCCCGTGAGGCCCGCCACCCGGCGTGCCGCGAGCCACGTGTCGGCCCACTGTGCGGCGCGTGCGTCGACCGCCTCGAAACGCTCCGTGCCCAGCACCTCGATCGTCGATCCGGTCGCGCGTGCGGCCATCGCCCGGAATCCACCGGGGACCGGGCAGAACACGGCCACCACGTTGGGATCGACCTGGGGCTTCGGCTGGCGGGGCTGTCGCTTGCTCATCGGGTTCACTGCTCGCGGTAGGAGAGGATGCGCGCCGGCACCTGTGATCGGTCGACGACGGCCTCGATCTCGACCTCGACTCCCGTCGAGGCTGCGCGACCACGGCTCGTCACGGTATACACGCTGCTCGCCACGTCGAATTGCGTCGCAAGCTGCGAGAGGGCCGCCGGGTTCATGCCCGACATGCCCTGCAGGTCCACCAGGCTGGTGATGCCCTGCGGCTTCGCTCGGCGGCGGGCGACGATGGCCTCGGCGACGCGCGGATCGATCTCCAGGACTTCCTTCAGCAGCTCGATCGGCGCCGTGTTGACGTTGATGCGGCCCGGAACCGGCTTCGAGAAGTCGTCCCCGGTGGTCTCGCGCAGGACCGCGCGCAGCTGGGCCTCGGTCAGGTCGCGGGGGCCGCCCGCCGTGCCCGGACCGCCGCTGCGACCGGCGCTGGAACGGCCGCTGGTGGCGCCTCCGCCGACAGCGCCGGTCGAGCCGCCCGCCGTGCCCCGGCCGCCGCCGGATGCGCCGCCCGTCGACCCGCCGGCGCCGGATCCGGAACCCATGTTGCCACCCGTGCCGCCCGTCGGACGGTTGTTGTTGTTGCTGTTGTTCGTGCCTGCCGCACCCCCGGTCTGCGAAAGGGGCGTCACCAGCAGCGTCTCCGGTCGTGCGCCCTGCTGCTTCCCGAACGCGATCAGCGCCTGGGCCTGCGCCTCGTCGACACCCGTCCGGGCCACCAGGTCCTCGGCCTTCGCGGTCTTCAGAACGACCTTGTCCATGCCGCTCGGCGCCGTACGCGACTGCTTGGAGTAGGCCGTCAGGTACCTCGCCCAGCCAGCGTCCAGCTTGCCGTCCGGCTTGTCGCTCGGGAAGGTGCGCGGCCCGTCGTCCTCGTTGGGATCGATTCGGCCGTTCAGGTTCCAGTCCTCGCCGCGGACGTACTCGGGCCACGCGCCGGCCACCAACTCGAGTTCCGCGATGCTCCGGAACGGGCCGTTCCGCGGGACATACCCCAGCGATCGGTTGGCGTAGTAGTCACGCTCGGCACCCATCTGCTGGACGTCGTCGTCGGTGTCCCGCCAGTCCAGGATGGCATCCACCACGTCAGGCGTCATGCGCGGCAGCTTCTCGAGCTGCAGCTTGCTGGCAAGGTTGATGTTGAGCTTCGAGCCCTCGTCCAGCGGGCCGGCCCACTCGGCACCGTCGCGGTAGTGCCGGATGTCCCAGCTGCCGCTGGCCACCTCGCCCAGCGCGGTGTCCTCCATGTCGCGCACCACGGCCATCGGGTCATCGGGATCGGGATTCTGCGCGTGGTACTCCATCAGGGCGATCATCTGCTCGAGGCCCGCGCGCGCGGCCCACCGGGCCTGCACGCGCGCCAGCGACTCGCGTCCCACGACCGCCTGCCGGAACGTGACGATCTGCGTGGCGGCCACCAGCACGGCGGCGATCGCGACCGCCCAGACCACGACCACGACGACGCTGCCGCGGCGCGCGCTCATCGTCCACCCCCGCCGCGCGGCCCCATGCCGGGACCGCCGTTGAAGCCACCGCGCCCACCGCCCCCGCCCAGGTTGCCGCCGCCGCGCCCGCCGCCCGGTCGCCCAGGACCGCCACCGGCCCCGCCACCCGCGGCGCCTCCGCCGACCGTTCCGCCGCCTGGCACCGCGTCGCCAGCCACCGGCGCGCCGCCACCGTTCGGGATCGCGCCGCCGCCTGGCGCGGCGGTGCCGCCTGGCGTTCCAGGCTCGGCGCCCGGCTGTCCCGACGCATCGTTCCCCATCGGATCCTCCGGCGGCGGCTCGTCCGGCTTCGGCGGCACCACGCGGTCGATCGCGACCAGCGTGCGGAGCGTGACCTCGGGCGTCAACGCCTCGGCGTCCTTGCCCACGGGGGCGCCGGTCGCGGTGACCGTGACGCGCACCAGCTTCGGCATGCCGTCCGCGTCCGAATCCCAGTCGGTCGTCCAGCCGCCGTCGCCCTCGCTCGCCTCGATGGTCATCGCCACGATGCCGTCGGCGATGGGCTCCGCTACGCCGCCGCCGTCCGGCACGTCGTCGGGCACCGCGTCGCGGCGCCGCCACAGGGCGGATCCCAGCTCGTCGTCCTCGACCCGGTAGGCCGTCTCGAACTCGTTGCCCTCGCCTTGGTAGTCGATCGGGTGCGTCGCACGCATCGATCGGCTGAAGACCAGCAGCTCGCTTCGGTCGCGGCCCTGGGTCCTGGGGCCCGGCGTGGCGCTCCTCAGCAGGAACCGGCAGTCGAAGAGGTCGTCGGAGCGCAGCGCCGCCACGATGTCTCGGCGCATGTTCTCGAGCGCCGTGCTCGCGCGCTGGAACGCCTCGACGCGGTCGCGCGCGATGTTGCGCGACTTCGCCAACTGCGAAAGCGCGAACGTCACGGCGCCCAGCACCAGCGCCGCCACCGTGCCCGCCACGACGAGCTCGATCAGCGTGAAGCCGCGCGCCGCGCGCGGCCTGCGTCCGCGGCGTTCACTTGGGCTGCTGCGTCTGGTCATAGCGTGCCTGCCTGTCGATCGGGGTCTGCGGCCGGCGCTCGGGCTCCTCCGCATCCGTGATGCGCGGCGCCATCAGCGTCTCCACCTCGTACGCAGTCCCGTTTGGGTCGCGCACGACCGCCATCACGCGGTACGGGTCGCCGACCTCCTGCTTGCGGATCTCCACCTGCCACTGCCAATCCTGGAACGGTGCCTCGAACCGCCCGTCCTGCGCGCGCTGCTCCATCCACTCCACGGGGCCGGTGGCCAGCACCTCGTTGAGCAGGCCGTCGACCAGCGTCGCGGCCAGCAGGTCGCGCTCGGAGCGCTGCTGCATCGCCAGCGAACGCTCGGCGATCGAGAGGACGGCGGCCAGCCCGATGCCGAGGATGACGCCGCCGATGATCACGTCGATCAGCGCGAACGCGCGGCGTGCGGTGGTGCGGCGGATCACCACGTGTCGCGCTCCCGTCCCGCCCGGTTCAGGTCGATCGGCACGCGTGCGAAGGGTGCAGGCTTGTCGGCGTCGACGCGCACCACGCTGGGCGAACCGGTGGGCAGCGAGACGGTCGAGTCCACCCCGTGGCCGACCAGGCGGATCTCGATCTTCGCGCGGTCCCCGCCCGGGACGCTTGCGATCGTGAACTCGTCGGGGTCGACGCGCTTGTCGTCGATGCGGACCTCCTCGATCTCCAGGCCGGGCGTCAGCGCCACCGGCGCGGCGAAGCGGTCCGGCCGCCAGTCGGCGGGTGCGGTGGGGTCATCGGGCGGCGCGTCCTTCACGATCAGGTGCAGGCGACCGTCGTTGCCGTCGCGCCACAGCGCCACCTGCTGCGATCCCAGAGCCTGGCGGTATGCGTAGAGCCGGAGCAGCTCCGCGACCTGGTCCACCGACACGTCCGCCTCCTGGCGTGCCGTGCCCGTGAATCGCGGCACGATCGCCGCTGCCGCGATCGCGATCATGATCACCACCACGACCAGCTCGATCAGCGTGAAGCCGCGCGCGGCGAGTCTCGCCGCGCGCGGCAGGGGTGCGGTGCTGGGATGCGCGCGTGGGGTCATGGTGCGCGCGGGCGGACGGCTCAGCGCTTGTCGCCCGCGATGATGTCTGCGTTCTCGCCCTCGCCGCCGGCCTGGCCGTCGGCGCCGAAGCTGTAGACGTCGAAGTCGAGGTTGACCTCGCCGGGCACGCGGATCTGGTACGGGTTGCCCCAGGGGTCCAGCAGCTGGTTCCTGTTCAGCACGGCGGTGTCGCCCTCGGTCAGCTCGACCAGGTCGAAGTCCGAGGGCAGCGTGCTCATGCCCTTCGTGGTCATGTACATGCGCACCTGGTTGGCGATGGTCTCGGCGTCGGCGCGCGCGGTCTTGCCCTTGGTGAACCCGATGTAGTGGGTGACGCGGGGCACGACCAGCGCGGCCAGGATGGCCATGATCGTGACGGCGACGATGAGTTCGACCAGCGAGAACGCGCGGCGCGCGGAGGAACGACGGGAGCGGTGGGTGCGCATGGGTGTTGGGTCCTGGAGGGGCGGGGGTGACGGCCCGCCTGCTACGGTCGAACGCCGCAGAAGGCTCGTTCTGACATCGGCCATCCGTGGGATCCACGTGGAGCATCCCCCGGAGTTCACGTTTCAGTCCGATAACCCGGAGATTCAGCCTCCCAGTGCCTTCTGCATCTCCAGCAGCGGCAGCAGGATCGCGGCCAGCACGAATGACGCGATCAGCGCCATGAAGACCAGCAGGACGGGGGGCAGCAGCTTGGTGAAGACCTTGAGCGACGTGTTCACCTGGCGGTCGAAGGCGCCGGCGGCGTGGATCAGCATGGGTTCCAGCCGGCCGGACTTCTCTCCGATGTTCACGATCTGGACCAGCAGCGGCGGGAAGAACCCGCAGCGCTCCAGGGGGTCCGCCAGCGACTGGCCGGTGGTCACCTTCTCCTGGACGCCGTCGATGGCCTCCATCAGCACCATGTTGCCCAGGGTGTCGCGGACGATCTTCAGCGCGCTCAGGATCGGCAGGCCCGCCGAGACCAGCGTGCCCAGGGTGCGCGTGAAGCGGGCCACCGCCACGTCGCGCAGCAGCGGCCCGATGATCGGCGCCTTCAGCAGTGCGTAGTCGATCCTGCGCCGGTTCTCCGGCACCGCGATCCAGCGTCGGAACAGCAGGAAGCCGCCCAGTGCGCCGCCCAGCACCAGCCACCACCAGTCATGCATGAAGTCGGCGAACGCCAGCAGCATGCGCGTCGGGATCGGGATCGTCACGCCCGGCTGTCCCAGGATCGGCTGCATGAGCCGCGGAAGCAGGAACGTCACCGCGATGATGATGCTGACGCCGATCAGGCAGGCGACGATGATCGGGTAGATCGTCGCGCCGATCACCTCGCGGCGCAGCTCGACCGAGCGGTCCAGGAGGTCCGCCAGCTGGTGCATGACCTCGGACATGCGGCCCGAGGCGTCCGAGGCACGGACCATGCCCACGATCATGTCGTCGAACGGCGGGCCGTACTCCTCCATGGCCTCGTGCAGCGGCTTGCCCGCCTCCACGCGCTCGATCAGGAAGTCCAGGATCACGGGCTGTGCCTTGCCCGCGGCCTGGCGCCGCGTGGTCCGCAGCGCATTCAGGAGCGGCAGGCCCGCCTCGATGGCGGTGGCAAGCTCGCGGATGATGTTGGCAAGCTCGGTGCGCTTGAGGGTCGGGCGGCCGGGTCGGGCGCCGAACAGCGCCTTGATGCCCGCGAGCGGATCCGCCGACGGTCCGCCGGCGGACGTCGCCTTCGTGCCGCCCGGCGCCGCGCGGGGTGCCGGGCGCGGCGGCGCCTTCGACGGCGCGTCGTCGTCGGCCGCGTCCAGCGCCATCGGCACCATGCCCTGCGCCTGCAGCAGGCGCATCGCGCCTGCACGGTCGGGCGCGGAGATGACGCCCGCGGCGATCGTGCCGGTGCGGTCGAGCGATTGGTGGCGGAAGGTCGGCATCGGTTTCGTCAGGAGTCGTCGATGTCCTGCGTGGCGCGCAGCACCTCGTCGATGGTGGTCATGCCGGCGGCGGCCTTGATCATGCCGTCGTCACGCATCGACTGGAAGTCCGCGTCGACCATCGCCTTCAGGTCCAGCGTCGACTTGCCCTTGCTGATGCCCTCGCGCAGGCGCGAGTTGATCCGCGCGATCTCGTAGAAGCCCATGCGGCCCTTGAAGCCCGACCCGTTGCACTTCTCGCAGCCGCGGCCGATGGTCGCGCCCTGCGTGAAGAGCGCGCGCTCCTCGGGCGTGATGCGGGCGGTCATCTCCTCGGTCATCGGCACGCGCGTGGCGCATTCCTTGCAGACGCGGCGGCCCAGGCGCTGCGCCAGCAGGCCCTCCAGCACGCTGGCGATGAGGAACGGCTCGGCGCCCATGTCGACCAGGCGTCCCACCGACGAGATCGAGTCGTTGGTGTGCAGCGTGCTGAACAGCAGGTGGCCCGTCAGCGCGGAGCGGATGGCGATGTCGACGGTCTCGTTGTCGCGCACCTCGCCGACGAAGATGACGTCGGGGTCCTGGCGCAGGATCGCGCGCAAGCCGGTGGCGAAGGTCAGGCCGCGCTTCGGGTTCACCGGGATCTGGTTGATGCCGCCCAGCTCGTACTCGACGGGGTCCTCGATGGTGATGATCTTCTTGCGCGGGTCGTAGAGCTTGTTCAGGCACGCGTACAGCGTGGTCGTCTTGCCGCTTCCCGTGGGACCCGTCACCAGCACCATGCCGTGCGGCTTCTGGATCATCTTGTCCATCGCGTTGCGCATGCGCTCCTGCATGCCCAGGCTGACCAGGTCCAGCGGCAGCGAGCTCTTGTCCAGGATTCGCATGACGACGCTCTCGCCGTACACGGTGGGCACCGTGCTGACGCGGATGTCGACCTTGCGGCCCTCGAAGCGCAGCGTGATGTGGCCGTCCTGCGGCACGTAGCGCTCCGCGATGTTCATGTGCGCCATGATCTTGACGCGGCCGATCAGCGCGGGCTGCAGGTGCTTCGGCGGGCTCGGCTGCTCGATCAGGACGCCGTCGATGCGGTACTTGACCTTCAGCTCGGTCTCGAACGGCTCGATGTGGATGTCCGACGTGCGGTTCTGCACCGCCTCCAGGATCACCAGGTTCACCAGGTTGATCAGCGTCGGCTGCTCGGCCATCCGGTGGACGTCGTCCGCCTCGATGGCGTCCAGGTTGTGCTCGATCTCGCCGCCCTGTAGCTCGCTGTCCTCGGCCAGGCTCTCGGCCATGCGCGCGGCCGTCGTGCCGTAGACGCGCCGCATCAGCTCGCTGAAGCCCGCCGCATCCATCCCGATGCGCACCAGCGGCATGCGTGCCAGCGCGGACGTCTCGTCGGCCGCTGCGATGTCCAGCGGGTCGACCATCGCGACGACGAGCCTGCCGCGCTCGATGCGCAGCGGCACGATGCGCAGGCGGACCGCGACGTCCGGGTCGATTCGCTCGACCGCCGCCGTCTCGGCGTCGGGCACCGCCTCGGCCCAGTCGATCCCGAACATGCGGCACCGCTCGCGGAGCGGCGCCTCGCCGCCGGCGGCGAAGGCGCGGGCGTCCAGGTCGGCGGGCACGGGGGTTCCCTGCAGGTCGTGGTCCATGGTGGCGGCGTCCCTTGGTTCGCGTGTCACTTCTCGGCGTTCGGCAGCGGCGTGGCGCCGGGGTCGCGCGTGCCCTTGCCGGCGCCGCTCAGCTGGCGGCCATCGCGCTTGCCGCCCGCGGCGGCGCGCTTCTCGTCGCGTCGCTTGGCATCCTGCGGGTCCTCGGGCTTCTCGTCGCCTGTCTCCGAGCCGGCCGCCTTGGCGTTCGGGTCCTTCGGCTGGCGCTTTGCGTCCTCGTACTTCTCGACGCCCGGCAGCTGAGCCTGCTGCTCAGGGGTCAGGATCGCCATCAGCTTCTCGCGGTAGGGCTCGCCCATGCGGTCGCGTTCGGCGCGGAGCTTGACGATCGGGTCGGCCTGGTTGGACCCCTGGGGCGTGCTCGGGGCGCTGCGCGTCTCGCCCGCGCGCCGGTCCAGCATCGCCTGCACCCGGCGGCGCGGCTCCTTCGGCTCCTCGGCGCGCAGCATCTCGTAGAAGCGGCTGCTCATCTCGACGCACGCCGCATCGAAGTCGGCGCGGAGCGCATCGATCTGCTGCAGCTGTTCGGGCGTCAGGGTGTCCAGCTTGCTCACGGTGTCGAACAGCTGGAAGAGCGGGTGCTTGCGGTAGGCGTCCGGGTAGCCCGCCTCCAGCGCCATGCGCCGGAACTCGTCCCCGCGGGCGCCCAGGGCCGCCGCGATCGAGTCGATCCCCGCGTCGTTCGCCGCGCGGACCTGCACTCGCAGCGCCATGATCCGGTCCTGCACCGATGCGCCGCGCTCGTAGTCCATCGTCAGCATCGCGTCGCGCAGCTCGTTCTCCAGCTCGGCCATCTTCCGCGTGCGCGTGACCAGCGCGGTGTCCAGCGCCACTTCGTAGGCCTGCAGGGCGGGGCGGATGTTCTCCTGGTCGCCGGCGCCCAGCTGCATGTGCGCCAGGATCGACCACAGGTTCACGCTCTCGCCCGAGATGTCGCCGTCCGGCAGGTCGCGCTCGCGGCGCAGGGCGCGCTCGAACACGGGCCAGCGCTCCATCTGCTGGTCGCCCAGCTGGCTGCGGAGGTCGGCGACGAACTTCTCCAGCATGCGGTCCTTCTCGTTCCGCCAGCTCGAGAGCTGCTCCATCACCTTCTGCAGGATCGCGTCGCCGTTGCCCGGCGCGGCCTTGGCGCCCTCGGCCGAGGCGTTCTTCATGCGCTCCTTGGCGGCCTCCACGCCGGCGTTGAAGTTGGAGATGTAGTCGTCCAGCAGCGTCTCGATGATGGGGCGCTGCCAATCCTCCAGGCCCAGCGTCTGCACCATCAGCGGCAGGTCGCGCTGCATGATGTCGGGCTGGAACGCGCCGGCGAAGCTTGCACGCCCGCCGAACTGGGCGTTCGCGGGGACCGCGGCAAGGGCTGCTGCCGCGATGACGGCGGCCCCAAGGGCAAGCCGGACGCGGCGGGCGAGGGGGCGGTGACTGAGCGGTGCGGTGGCGTGTTGCATGGGGACTGTCTCCGTCATCGGTTCGTTGCGGCCCTGCAGGCCGTGAACCGCAATTGTCGCAGCGGGCCGTGGGTTCCGCCTCGCGGCGGCACGGGGGTGGAACGCACCAGCGGGCCGACTATCGCAAGCAATCGGTCCGGACGCGGCCCGACCGGGGCCGGTTCACTCCTGAACGGCACAATAACTCGATCCGGACCTTGTTGGCGCTCAGCCAGGGCTCACGGTCCGCTGCTCGATGCGCTTCTGCGGCACCGAGACCACGATCCGCTGCACGTAGATCCCCGGCACGTGGACTTGGTCGGGGTCGATCGAGCCGGTCTCCACCAGCTCCTCGACCTCGACCACGGTCATCTCGCCGCAGGTGGCGGCCATCGGGTTGAAGTTCCGCGCGGTCTTGCGGAACACCAGGTTGCCGGTCCGGTCGGCCTTCCATGCGTGGACCAGCGAGAGGTCCGCGCGGATGCCGCGCTCCAGCACGTAGGTCTCGCCATCGAAGTCGGCATGCGGCTTGCCCTCGGCCACCACCGTTCCGACGCCCGTCTTGGTGTAGAAGCCGGCGATGCCTGCGCCACCGGCGCGCATGCGTTCGGCCAGCGTTCCCTGCGGCGTGAATTCCAGCTCCAGCTCGCCGCTCATGAACTGCCGCTCGAATTCCGCGTTCTCGCCGACGTAGCTGGAGATCATCTTGCGGATCTGCCGCGTCTTCAGCAGCAGGCCCAGGCCCCAATCGTCCACGCCGGCGTTGTTCGAGACGCACGTGAGCCCCGTGGCCCCCGAGTCGCGCAGGGCCAGGATCAGCGATTCGGGGATGCCGCACAGCCCGAACCCGCCCAGCGCGACGGTCATGCCGTCCCGGACGATTCCCTGGAGTGCGGCGTTCGCGTCGGGATAGACCTTGTTGACGGCCATGGTGGGGTGCCCTCGAGGTCCGCGCGGCGCCTACCGTGGGCGCCCGTCGGGCCGGGAAGTGTAGCCGTCGCACGGATAGGCTCCCGGTCGTGCGACGCCTCTCGGGCTCACTCTTCCTCTCGGTCCTGCTCTTCCTGTCGGCCATGCCCGACACGATGGCGGCCCCCGTGCTGAAGGAGCTCTTCGTCGATCGATACGGGGTTTCCGCGCGGCAGGCGCAGGTGTTCATGGCGTTCAACCTGGTCGGCGCGCTGCTGGCCATCCCGGTGCTGGTGTGGGCCCGGCGGCGCATGGGTGCGGTCGCGATCCTGGTGTCGGCGTCGCTCCTTGACGCGGCGCTTCTGGTGATCCTGGCGGCTCCGATCGGTTTCATCCCCAGCCTGGTGGTCCGCGCGATCGAGGGTGTCACCGACGTGGTGGTCTTCGCGGCCCTCTTCGACCTGGTGCGCCGCCAGAGCGGTGCCCACGCCGCCCGCGGGCTGGGCTACGCGTCCACCCCGCTGCTCCTGGGGCTGGGCGGCGGGGCGGTCGTCGGCGGCATCGCGGCGGCGCAGCGGTCCGGTGCCGATCCGGCGTCATCCGGTGACGTGGCAATGGCCGTCTTCGGCGTCTCCGCGCTGGCGGGCGTGCTGGTCGCCTTCGGCGCCGTCGTCGCGCGGCGCGTCCTCACCGACGTGGCCGCCCGTGAACCCGAGGCATCGCCGGCAGCCCCCAGCGGCTCGGCGCACGCCAGCGCGGTGCCGCACGGCGCCCTGGACGACCGGCCGAGGCCCTTCGCGTGGAGCTGCGCGATGGCGTTCGTCGACCGTGCGACCGGCGGCCTGATCACCGGCACGCTGCCGATCGTGCTGGCGGGGTTCCTGGGGTACACGTCGGGCCAGCGTGGGTGGCTGATCGGGCTGCCGCTTCTTCTCATGGCGGTGGGTACCGGCCCCGCGGGCGCGCTCTGCGACCGGGTGGGCAGCCTGCGCGTGCGCCTGGCGGCAGGGCTCGCCTATGCGGCGGCGTTCGCTGCCATCCCGTTCGCCGCCGGAAGCCAGGCGGCCCTCGGCGTTGCGATGGTGGCGGTGGGCCTCTCGGCCGCGGCGCTCTTCGCCAGCTCGCTTGCGCTGGCCGCCGAGAGCGGCGGCTCGACCGTGGCGCTCGGCTCGTTCCGCGCGGCGGGCGACCTCGGCTTCTTCGCCGGGACGACGCTGTCGATCGTGCTGGTGTCGGCGCTGGGCGGCGCCGGCGAACCGACCTACCGCGACTACGCGTCCGTCATCGTGCTCTTCGCCTGCCTGCACGCTGTGGTCACCGGGGCCATCGCCGCGCTTGCGTGGCGCGCCGCGCGCCGGGCGGGGTGAACCGACGGCGGTACTCCAGGCGTGCGGTCAGTTGACGCTGGCGCGCGCGTCCACCACCTCGGACGGGTGCTTGACGCCCTCGATCGCCAGGCGGATCTTCTCGAGCGCCCGGTTCTGGATCTGGCGCACGCGTTCCTTCGTGACGCCCATCGTGCGGCCGACCTGCTCCAGGGTGGGCTGCCGGTCGATGAACGGCCGGTCCAGGCCGAAGCGCTGCTCGATGACCTCGCGCTCGACGTCGCTGAGCTCGGCGCGGTTGGACTCGACGATGAAGCGCAGCTCGGCCGCGCTCTCCTGGCGCGCGGTCTCGCGGCGGATCTCCGCGTGGTTCGAGCGCTCCAGCTCCGGGTCGAACTCCGTCGGGAAGCGCTGCTTGTGCTTCGCCAACTTGATGCCGTGCCGGCTGAACGCCTTCAGGATGGCGCGGCACGCATAGGTGCTGAACTTGAACCCGCGCCCGCAGTCGAACTTGTCCACGGAGCGCATCAGGGCCATGTTGCCCTCGCTGATCAGGTCGCCGAACTCGTTCTCGCCGATGCGCACGCGCTTGGCCATCGCCAGCACCAGCGCCAGATTGGTCTCGGCGATCTGCTCACGCAGGCGCTTCGCCGTGCGGTGCCAGCTCAGGAGCTCTCGCGCGGTGGCGGCGTCGGGCACGCGCGCGCCGACGCGCTTGCGGAGCACGTTCATGCGCCAGCGCGAGTAGTTGAATTGCATGAAGATCACCCGCTCCTGCGCGGCGGTCAGCAGCACGCTGGTGGCGCGCCGGGGCTGGTCCGCGGCCTTGCCGGTGACGTCATCCATCAGCGGGCGGTACCAGCCGACGTCCGGCAGCGGCACCGGCGGGGCATCCTGGAAGATGCGCTTCTCCGCGCCTGGCTTGTGGAATTCAGGGTGATCCATGAACTCCACGGGCTCGGCCAGGATCTCGGCGAGAGTGTCCCGCTCGGCAGCCGTCAGGCTGATTCGAGGCATCGGCTTTCGGATCGTCGTGGGCATGGTGGGGTCGACCTCCGAGTTCAGGTACGAGTTGGTTCGCTCGCCGTTCGTTCCGGATTCAACCGCATTTGAAATAGTTATAGGACACTCCTTGCATGGTCGTGCGGGCGTGGGCCGAAGACTGCCCCCATACACCTGGGTAGCTGGGTGCAAGCTGGCGGCATCCCCGAAGCAGGGAGGACGGGATACGCCGCCTCGCCCGCCCGCGCCACGGAACGGATCCCCCAAAAGCACGATCGCCCCCGCAGTGCAGGGGCGATCGGGTGGTCGGTTGGGGGCCGTCGGCCCGCCGGATCACTCCGGGGTGCCGCTCGACAGGTCGTAGATCCAGGCGTCGCCGGCCCGCTTCCAGTCCAGGACCTCGCCGGCCTTGAAGAACAGGCCAAGCTCGCGGGCGGCGGCCTCGGGGCCGTCCGAGCCGTGGATCAGGTTGAAGCTGTTCGAGACGCCGAAATCGCCGCGGATCGTGCCACCGGCGGCCTTGGAGCCGAACGTGGCGCCCATCATGCTGCGGCAGATGGCGATGGCGCCGTTGCCGCGCACGGCCAGGACCAGCACCGGGCTGGAGGTCATGAACTTGACCAGGCCAGCGTAGAAGCCCTTCGAGGCGTGGTCCTTGTAGTGCTGGGCGGCCAGCTCCGGGGTGATCTGCATGAGCTTGGCGCCGACGATCTGCAGGCCCTTCTCTTCGAAGCGGCTGATGATGCGGCCCATGAGGCCGCGCTGGACGGCGTCGGGCTTGAGGATGATCAGGCTGGTTTCCATGGGGTGTCTCCGGTTGGG
>JBIKJV010000041.1:0-18496 GCA_044360755.1 Phycisphaerales bacterium | reverse complement strand
CGGCGTCTTGCTCTTGCCGCGGCGCGCCGCGGGGCCGCCCTCGACCGGGCCGGGCTCCTGCGACTGCGGTTCCTGCGGCTGCTGCGGCTGCTCCTCGCGCTCCTGGTCGGCGCCCGCGCCAAGGAGGTTCAGCACCTCCTCGCGGACCTCCTCCAGCTTCAGGCCGAGGTTCATGAGCACCTGGGCGGCGACGCCGTCGTGCTCGCGCAGCAGGCCGAGCAGCAGGTGCTCGGTGCCGACGTAGTTGTGGTTCAGGTTGCGGGCTTCCTCGATCGCGTACTCGATGACCTTCTTGGCGCGCGGCGTCTGCGGCAGCTTGCCCATGGTCACCATCTCGGGGCCGCTCTTGACGAGCTTCTCCACCTCGAGGCGCACCTTGCGGAGGTCGATGTCCAGGTTCTTCAGCACGTTCGCGCCGACGCCGGACCCCTCCTTCACCAGGCCGAGCAGGATGTGCTCCGTGCCGATGTATTCGTGGTTGAAGCGCTGGGCCTCCTGGTTGGCGAGGGCCATCACCTTGCGGGCGCGATCGGTCAGGCGTTCGAACATGTTCCAGCCTCCTTGAAGCGGTCCGGGTTGTTCCGGTCCTGCGGGCTGCGCAGGCACCGTTGGTCGAACCGTACGAAACGAAGTCCGCGAATGCTAGGAAGTGCGCGGCACTTCATGCTGCATCGTGGAGCAAGCGCCGTGCCAGACGTCCGGCGTCGGGGCCTGCAGTGGTGGGATCGGCCCGTTTCGGCCGGGAATCAAGCGTTCCAGGGCGGATCCCTGCGGTTTTTGGCGCTGCTTCCGGGGGCTGGCCCCGGTTCGGCCGCGCAAGTGCCCGCGGATACGCTGGTTGCGTGTCCTGTGCCCGCACCAGGTTCCTTGCCCGTGCTGCCATTCTGGCGCTTGCGGTGGCCGTCCCGGCTGCCTTCGCGGCGGCGCAGGGCACGCCCGCGCGGCCCGTCGAGGTGCGTGGCCGCCTGGCGACGGGCGCCAGCTTCACCGGCAAGGTGGAGCGCTGGGACCTGCAGGGCATCACGGGTGCGTTCGGGACGCGCGCGTGGTCCGACTTCGTGGCCGCGGACCTGCGCCGCATCTTCACGCAGCTGATGGACCGCAAGTCGGCCGCGCAGTGGCTTGCCCTCGCCGAGCTGCTGGGCGGCATGCCGGACGGCGTCAAGCTGGCCGAGGACGCGTACCGGCAGGCGAAGGCCGCCGGTGCGGGCAGCGACGCGATCGACGCCGCGCGCGCCCGTGCGAAGGACGCGCTGGCGGCACGCAACGAGCGCGATCGCATGGAGCGCGAGCGGCGCCTGCAGACCGACGTGGCGGGGGAGGGCGCCGAGGCCAAGCCGTGGCCCGTCCTGACCGACGCCGAGCAGGCCGCGGCGTGCGACACGGTCCGCGAGGGCGCGCGCAAGGCGCTGGAGGTCGCGGGCATCCCGTTCGAGCCGGTCGAGACCCGCTACTTCGTGCTGTGCGGCGACCTGCCGGCCGCCGAGATGCAGCGCTGGGCCCGCGAACTGGACGCGATGTACGCCCGCGTGGGCGAGGTGCTTGGCCTGCCGCGCGACGTCAACCTCTTCTGGGGCAGGTGCGCCATCCTGGCCTTCCAGAAGGAGGACACGTTCAAGCTGGTCGAGGCCGCGGTCTTCAACCACAAGGCGATGCCCGGCCTGCGCGGTGTCTGCCACATGCAGGGGCCCCGGACGACGGTGAGCCTGTTCCGCGGCAACGACGAGCTGCAGTTCGCCGCGACGCTGGTGCACGAGACCACGCACTCCATCATGCACCGCTGGGCCACGCCGCAGCGCCTGCCGGACTGGGCCAACGAGGGCTTCGCCGAATGGGTGGCGCGCGCGTGCGTGCCCCGCTCGGGGGTGGACGCTTCGCGGCGCCCGCAGGGGCTGGCGTTCTTCCGCGGCGGCGGCGACGCCACCAAGGTGATGGCGCTGGACGGCGCGGCCGGGACCTGGCCGGGCGACAACGCGATCGGCTACTCGGTGGGGTACCTGCTGGTGGACCTGATGATCGCGGAGAAGCCCGCCGGATTCGCGGCGTGGGTGAAGGCCGTGAAGGGCGGGAAGCCCTGGCGCGACTCGCTGGCGGCCGACTTCGGCGCCGACCCCGCGCGCCTGGCCGCGGGTGCCGCGGCGTGGTACCGCACCAACGACGGCGCGCCCCGCAAGCCCGGGCGCAAGTAGGATCCGCGCCCCCATGGCACGGAAGAAGCAACCGAAGCGCCGCGGCTGGATGACCGCCGCGACCGCCGACCGCCACGACCTGTACGAACGCGCGGTGCAGGAGCCGAACAGCGAGATCGACTTCGTCGACCGCGCCTTCAAGGAGCGTCATGGCCGCCTGCCGCGCACCATGCGCGAGGACTTCTGCGGCACCGCGTACTCCAGCTGCACGTTCGTCGCGCGGCGTGCCTCCAACTGGGCCGTCGGCGTCGACCTCTGCCGCCGCACGCTGGAGTGGGGCATGCAGCGCCACGGGCTGAAGCTGACCCCCGGGCAGCGCAAGCGCATGCAGTGGGTGCAGGGCGACGTGCGCCAGGCCGGCACGACGCCGGTCGACGTCCTGAGCGCGATGAACTTCAGCTACTACATCTTCAAGACGCGGCCTGCGCTGGTCGAGTACCTGCGCGCCGCGCTCACGAACGTCGCCCCCGGCGGCATCATCGTGATGGACGCCTACGGCGGCCACGACAGCTTCAGCGTCCAGAGCGAGGAGCGCAACCTGGACGGCTACACGTACCACTGGGACACGGCGAAGTACAACCCGATCACCGGCGAGGTGCTGAACCACATCCACTTCGAGTTTCCCGACGGCACGTGGATGCGCAAGGCCTTCACCTACGACTGGCGCCTGTGGACGCTGCCCGAGATCCAGGAGGCGCTGGTCGACGCCGGGTTCGTGAAGCCCTGCGTCTACTGGGAGGGCACCGACCACCGCACCGGTGGCGGCAACGGCGTCTTCCGCAAGGCAAAGGTGGGCGAGGCGTGCGCGGGCTGGATCGCGTACGTGGTGGCCGAACGGCCTGCCGAACCCGCGACGCGGAAGCCCCGCCGGGCCAAGGGGCGCTGAGCCCGGGCCGGGCGCACGCGCATCCGGCCTACACTTGCCGACCCGATGTTGCCCTTCACCGAACAGGACCGCTCGATCGTCGAGGCCTTGGCCACGCACCACGCGGCCGTCGGAGCGGCGTTCGAGCGCCAGCTGGCGAGCGACCTGCCGCCCGTGAACGTCCTGTGCCGCCACGTGGAGCGCTACCGCGGCAAGATGCTGCGGCCGACGATGGTCTTCCTGAGCGGGATGGCCTGCGGCTCGGTGGGCCCGAAGCACGTGCTGGTGGCCGCCACCTGCGAGATGATCCACATGGCCACGCTGGTGCACGACGACGTGCTGGACGAGGCCGAGATCCGCCGCAAGGGCCACACCGTCAACCACCTGCGCGGCAACGAGGTCGCCGTGATGCTGGGCGACTACCTGATCTCCAACGCGTTCCACCTGTGCAGCCAGGCCGGTGATCCCGCGCTGAACCTGCGCCTGGGCGAGGTGACCAACACCCTCTGCGAGGGCGAGTTGGTGCAGCTGCACCACCGCGAGGACCTGAGCCTGGACGAGCGCACCTACTTCGAGATCGTGCGCCGCAAGACCGCGGTGCTGATCGGCGCGTGCTGCGAGATGGGCGCGCAACTCTCGGGCGCACCCGCGGGCACGGTCGACGCGCTGGGGCGCTTCGGCGAGGGCCTGGGCGTCGCGTTCCAGATCCAGGATGACCTGCTGGACCTGGAAGGGCGCGAGGAGGTCGTCGGCAAGAGCCTGGGCCGCGACATCGAGAAGGGCAAGCTCACGCTGCCGATGATCGTGCACCTGGCGCGCGCCGGCGGCGCGGACCGCGCGGCCGCCATCGAGGCGATCCGCTCACGCGACGGCGCGGCGCTGATCGGCATGCTGCACGCCAGCGGCGCGATCGCCGAGGCGCGCGCGCGCGCCGAGGGCATCGTTGCCGAGTCGCGCCGGGAGCTGGCCCACGTGCCCGCTGGCCCGGCGCGCGACGCACTGGACGCCGCGGCCGTCGCGATCGTTCACCGCGACTTCTGATCCTTGGCGGCCTTGATGCCGGCCCAGCTGCGCGGCTTGGCCGCGGCGGCGGGCTTCGCGTTCGCGCGGTTGGCCTCGACCAGCTTGTCCAGGTCGGCGTCGGCCAGGGACATCGGGTGGCCCTGCCAGCGGACGATGCCGTCCGGCGAGAAGATCGCCATGTGGGGGATGCCCTTGATCTGGAAGAACTGGTTCAGCCGCTTCTTGGGGTCCAGCGCCAGCGCGTACGTGAAGTTCGCGGGCTTCAGGTTCGACTTCCGCAGGCCGTTGGTGAAGTCCGACTGCTTCTCGTCGCTCAGGCCGACGAACAGGATGTCCGCGCCGTACTTCTGGTTCAGTTCGTTGACGTGCGGGATCGCGGCCTTGCAGGGGCCGCACCACGTGGCCCAGAAGTCGACGGCCACCAGGCGGTTTCCCGGGGTCGGCTGCTTGGTGATCCAGGTGTCGACCACGAAGCCCGGGATCGGCTTGCCGCGCTGGTCGGCGGCGCTGCCGACGGGCGCCAGGAACTCGGGCCATTCGACCTTCTTCTCGGCGGGCGCGGCGGCCTTGTTCGCCGGCTTGTCGCGCGGCAGCACGGACGCGTCGAATTCCTCGGCAACCAGGCCCGGCAGCTTCGTCTTCAGGCCCAGCTCGCTCAGGCCCACGTACTTGATGGTGCCCGACTTGTCGACCACGATGTTGGCCGCGCGCTGGAAGACGCCCAGCGCGTCGGACCACTCGCCCTCGGCGTCGACCACCACCTGGCACGGTGGGTCCTTGGCGTAGGTCGCCTTCGCCTTCTCCGCGCCGTCCGGTGTCTGCAGGCCCAGGAGCGTCACGCCCTCGGGCAGCGCCTTCTTGATCTTGTCCAGCGTCGCGCGCGACCCGGCCTTGGGGCCCAGCGCGACGATCACGGTCACCTTGTCGCGAAACGAGTCGTGCTCCCAGGGATCACCGCCCAGCCACTGCAGCCCGGTCGGGAACGCGGGGACGCCGTAGCCCAGGTTGACCGCGAGCGCGTCGCGGTCCTCCTTGTCCATCCGCTCGTACATCTTCGCTTCGGTCGCGTCGCCGGCCTTCGGTGCGGCGGGCGCGGCTTGGCGGGCAAGCGCGGGGGTGCCGAGCGCCAGGGCGAGCAGGGCTGCGGTCAGCGGGAAGCGTCGTGCCATGCCCCCATGGTAGCGGTGGGTACGCCGGGGTCCTCAGCGGCAGATGGGCATCGCCATGTTGTCGATCAGGCGCACGGTGTCCAGCCGGGCGGCGATCACGGCCCGCGTGGGGCGCTCGAACCCGGTCACCGGCAGCAGGGTCGTGGCATCGCGCACCACGGCGTACTCGACCTGCAGGCCGTGGCCCTCGAGCGTCTCGCGCATCAGCCGCTCGGCGGTGGCGGGGTGCTGCGCGCTGGCGGCCACCTGCAGCGCCCGCACCAAGCCCAGCGCCTGGTCGCGCTGCTCGGGCCGCATGTAGCGGTTGCGGCTGCTCATCGCCAGGCCGTCGGGTTCGCGCACGGTGGGGCCCGGTTCCACGTGCAGGGCGCCCCAGCGGCCGCGCGATTCGGCCACCATGTCGGTGAGCACCCGGAGCTGCTGGAAGTCCTTCTCGCCGAAGATCGCGAGCGTCGGGCGTGTCAGGTCGAAGAGCCGTGCCACCACCTGGCAGACGCCGCCGAAGTGCCCGGGGCGGCAGGCGTCCTCCAGGCCGGGCTCCCGCGCCACGGCCGGCAGCGGGAACGCGGCGGCCTCGGCGCGCGCGGCATCCTGGCCGGCGGGGTACATCGTCTCCACGGCCGGTGCGAACACGGCCGCAGCGCCGGCGCGCTCGGCGATCGCGACGTCGGCGTCCAGCGTGCGGGGGTACTTCCCGAAGTCCTCGTGCGGCGCGAACTGGGTGGGGTTCACGAACACCGTGGCCACCGCCGGCAGCCCGGAGCGCGCCGCCTGGCGGACCAGCGAGGCATGGCCTTCGTGCAGCGCGCCCATAGTCGGGACGAGGGCGCATCCGTGGAACGCGGCAAGTTCGGCGGGGTCATGGATGAGGCGCATCGCGGCCGCACCATAGCGGGGCAGCGGGGCGCCCCGCGCGCAGGCGGGGCATCCCGGATCCGGCCGTCCGGATATCACGGAGCGACGCTCCGGATTTCGCTTCCCTTGGCTGCCGGGCTCCCCTACACTGGGGTGCTGCAACTGAGTCTCAACGCGCAGGACCGGAATCCGGCCGCGCCCGCCGTCGAACCCAATCATCCATGGCACCCAAGCTTCCCATCTACCTGGACAACGCCGCCACCACCCGCTGCGACCCGCGCGTCGTGGAGGCCATGCTGCCCTACTTCAGCGAGAAGTTCGGCAATGCGGCCAGCCGCAACCACTCGTTCGGCTGGGAGGCCGAGGACGCCGTCGAGCACGCGCGCGAGCAGTGCGCGGCGCTGATCGGCGCCAGCCCGAAGGAGATCATCTTCACCTCGGGCTCCACCGAGGCGAACAACCTGGCCATCAAGGGTGCCGCCGAGATGTACGCCAAGGCACCCGCCGGCCAGACCGGCCGCGGCCACATCATCACGGCCAAGCACGAGCACAAGGCGATCCTGGATCCCTGCAAGCGCCTGGAGCGCGAGGGCTTCGACGTCACCTTCCTGGCCCCCGGCGAGGACGGCATCATCACCGCCGAGATGGTCGCCCAGGCGATGCGACCGGACACCATCCTGGTCTCGATCATGTGGGCCAACAACGAGATCGGCAGCATCAACGAGGTGCCCGCGATCGGCCGGCTGTGCCACGAGCGCGAGGTGATCTTCCACACCGACGCCACGCAGTGGGTCGGCAAGATGCCCACCGACGTCGAGCGCGACTGCATCGACCTGATGAGCTGGTCGGGCCACAAGATGTACGGCCCGAAGGGCGTGGGCGCCCTGTACGTGCGGCGCCGCAAGCCGCGCGTGCGCCTGGAGGCGATCCTGGACGGCGGCGGCCACGAGCGCGGCATGCGCAGCGGCACGCTGAACGTCACCGGCATCGTCGGCCTGGGCAAGGCCTGCGAGATCTGCCAGCACGAGATGGAGCACGAGCGCGAGCGCCTGGTCAAGCTGCGCCGCAAGCTCGAGACGTCGCTGAGCCAGCGCATCGAGGTGGCCAAGGTCAACGGCCATGCCGAGAAGCGCCTGCCGCACATCGCGAACATCTCCTTTGGCTTCGTCGAGGGCGAGAGCCTGATGATGGGCGTGAAGGACATCGCCTGCTCGTCGGGCAGCGCGTGCACCAGCGCCAGCCTGGAGCCCAGCTACGTGCTGAAGGCGCTGGGCGTCGGCGACGACCTGGCGCACTCCAGCCTGCGCCTGAGCCTGGGCCGCTGGACCACCGAGGAGGAGGTCGACTACGCGATCGAGGCGATCGTGAAGGCGGTCAACCACCTGCGTGCGCTCAGCCCGCTCTGGGACCTGCACAAGGAAGGCATCGACGTCAGCAAGATCCAGTGGCAGGCGCACTGACGCCCGCCGGCGCGCGGCGCCGCCGCGCGTGAGCAGTTCATCCCGCACCCCACGCCCGCCACGCGGGCTTCGCACGAAGGACAGCACACCATGGCCTACTCGGACAAGGTCATCGAGCACTACCAGAACCCCCGCAACGTCGGCAGCTTCGGCACCAGCTCCGACGTCGGCTCCCGCAAGGACGTCGGCGTCGGCATCGTCGGCGCGCCGGAGTGCGGCGACGTGATGCAGCTGCAGATCAAGGTCAACGAGCAGGGCGTCATCGAGGATGCCAAGTTCAAGTGCTTCGGCTGCGGCAGCGCGATCGCGTCCAGCAGCCTGGCCACCGAGTGGATCAAGGGCAAGACCGTCGACGAGGCCCTGCAGATCAAGAACACGCAGATCGTCGAGGAGCTCAGCCTGCCGCCGGTGAAGATCCACTGCAGCGTGCTGGCCGAGGACTCGATCCGCGCCGCCATCGCCGACTACCGCAAGAAGAACGGCCATGCCGTCGAGGCCGCCGCCGAGCAGGCCGCCGCGCACTGACCCGCGCCGGACCGCGACCCGCACACGAAAGGACCACTGCCATGCCCGTGAACATCACCGAGACCGCTGCCCGCGAGATCAACGCCATCATCCACCAGCAGGGCCTGGACGCCGACAAGATCCGCCTGCGCGTGGGCGTGAAGGGCGGCGGTTGCAGCGGCTTCAGCTACATCCTGGACCTGACCGAGGTCCAGAAGGACTCCGACGAGCTGTGGGAGTTCACCTACCGCACCGGCGCGGACGGCAAGACCCTCACGCGGGTGGAGCAGGGCGCCGGCGGCGCTGCCACCGCGGTTGCCGAGGCCGGGACGTTCACCGTCCGGGTCGTCTGCGATCCGAAGAGCTACCTGTACCTGAACGGCACCACGATCGACTTCAAGGACGAGATCATGGGCCGGGGCTTCGTGTTCAACAACCCGAACGCGACGACGACCTGCGGGTGCGGCTCCAGCTTCAGCGCATAATCACGAGTGGACGTCGGCCTGAAGTGCTCTAACCCTTTGGCAGCAAAGGGTTCTGTGTCGTGCATTGTCGGGCGACCGGCTGCGGCCAACCCGGGTTTGCGCAATTTTCCCCGTCCTTGCGGACACCGGGTTTGCGCGGCTTGCATCGGGTGGCATGCTCTGCGAGTCCCGTGTTTTTGCGTGCCTGTGGGGCGCGCGGCTCGGGGGCGTGGGTGAATCACCCGACCATCGGGCACTGCGCCGTTTGGGGCACCGCAAAGTGGAGACCTGAGTTCATGCACCGCACACACCTCATCGTTCGTGGTTCCGCCGCTGCTGCGGCCGCCATGCTGGCCAGCGCGGCCTTCGCCGGCACGCCCAGCGCGACCCTCTCGATCAACGCCAGCGGCAGCTACAAGCTGGCCAACGGCGCCGTTCCGGCCGACACCTTCGTGGTGAACGTCAACGTCGCCGACATGGGCGGAAGCGGCGCGGTCGGTGCGCAGTTCCGCGTGAACTACGACAGCACCAAGGTCGACCTGGTCGGCGTCGCCGCCGGCATCGACTTCCCGCTGGTCATCTACTCCAACACCGCGACCGCCGGCGTGATCACCATGGCCACCGGCGTGAACGGCGGCTCGACGGGCATCGCGGCGGGCAACATCGCCCAGCTGTCCTTCAAGCCGAAGACCGTGCTCTGCGGCAGTGACCTCGGCGCCGCCTTCGCGACGTCCGGCTTCACCAACAAGATCTCCAACTCGAGCGGTGGCTCGATGCCCTTCACGACGGCCGTGAACGCCTCGGTGAACGGCCTGGGCGCGTTCTCGATCACGGGCACGCCGGGCTCGGTCTCCGCGAAGCCCTGCGACGCAGGCGCACTCAGCGCGGTCGTCGCCGCGGTCAGCGGCTCGTCGCCGGCGGCGCAGGACTCCTGCGGCAACGCGCTGAACGTCGTCCTGCGGGTGAACGGCAACCCGGGCTCGATGCCTTCGGCGTTCCCGATCGGCACGACCAGCCTGTCGTGGACGGCCACCGACTCGGCCGGCAACACGGACACCACGACGGCGAGCGTGCAGGTCGACGACCGCCAGCGCATCATCATCGAGGCCGCCCTGGGCGGCACCAGCGCGGGCAACTCGACCCGCTCGACGAGCTTCTCGTACTCGGGTGCCTCGGCCGCGCAGACGGTGAGCATCGCCATGGTGAACAACCAGGGCGCCGCCTCGGGCAGCTCCGAAGTGGACATCGCCCCGGCGATCGTCTCGTCGCCCGCCTGCGCCAGCCTGAAGGACACGCTCCACTCGCTGCGCAACACGCAGGCCGGCTTCGGCATCTCGGGCACCAAGTGGACCGTCAACTTCGGCTCGCTCACGCAGGGCGATTCGAACGACGACAACCTGGTCGACATCCTCGACTTCGGCATGTACGTGGGTGACTTCAGCGGCACCGCCGCCGCGGCCGCCCGCAGCAACTTCGACGGCGACACCGACGTCGACACCGGCGACTACACCTTCATCTCGGGCAACTTCTTCGCGACGGGTGCGTCCTGCGCCTCGGCCTGGCAGGGCCAGCCCCTGGCCTCGGTCACGCTGAAGCAGCTGCGCCGCATGGGCATGGGTGACCTGGCCGTGGCGGACATCAACCGCGACGGTCGCGTCGACCAGGCCGACATCGTGGCGTTCATGCAGGGCCAGCGCGTTGGCCAGGCGACCCGCAACGCGGGTGCCGGCAACGCCGCCGAGTGAGTCCGGCGTCCAACCCCTGATCTTCCGCCCGGCCCCGTCCACGCGACGGGGCCGGGTGCGTTTTGTCAGCGCTGCTGGGGGGACGGCTCGCCGGATGCGGCGGCCAGGGCGGCGGGGTCGCGGCGCACGAAGCCCGGGATGTCGCGTCCGGCAATCGGGTGGCCGACGTACCAGCCCTGCGCGACGTCCCAGCCGCGTTCGGCCAGGCAGGCCCACTGGGCGGCGTGCTCGACGCCCTCGGCGACGCAGCGGATGCCCAGCGCACGGGCGTGGCGCTGCGCGACGTCCAGGGTGGCGCGGTCCTCGGTCGACCCGGGCAGCCGGGCGACGACCGACTGGTCGATCTTCAGTTCGTCGACGGGCAGTTGCCGCAGCAGGGGGATGCCCGTGATGCCGGTGCCGAAGTCGTCGATGCTCAGGCGGACGCCGGCCACGCGCAGCTGCTCGACCTGGTCGCGCAGGTGCGCGTCGGCGGACGCGAGGACGGACTCGCGGACCTCCAGCGTCAGCAGCCGTCCGGGGATCCCGGCCTCGCTGAGGGCCATGCGCGCCTCGTCGCCCAGGTCGCCGCGGCGGAACTGCGACGCCGCGATGTTCACCGAGACTGGCAGGTCGAGCCCGCCCTCGGCCCAGGCCGCGCACTGGCGGCAGGCTTCGCGCAGCGCCCAGCTGCCGATCTCGTCCAGCAGGCCGGCGTCCTCGGCGATGGCCAGCAGGCGCATCGCGCTGACCTGCTCGCCCGTGGTGGGCAGCGTCCAGCGGATGAGCGCCTCGGCACCCACCACCTGGCCGGACGCGATCTCGACCTGCGGCTGGAAGACCAGGCGGAACGAGCCCTGCTCCAGCGCGTGCTGCAGCAGCGTGGCCAGCTGCAGGTCGTCCAGCGCGCGGCGCGGGTCGTCGGCGGCGTACAGGTGGACGCGCGGGTGCGCGCCGGCGCGGGCCATGCGCAGGGCGTGGCGGCAGCGCGCGATCGCCACCTCGGCGGGGGGCGTCTCGCCGTCGCGCGGCAGCGTGAGTCCGCCCAGGCTGGCACGCAGGCGCAGTTCGCGGCCGCCGACGTGGACGGGCGACTGGCCCGTGCCCGTGAGCGCGGCCAGCAGCGCGCGCGGCTGCGGCGTGGAAGGCGGCAGGACGATGATCGCCTCGCCCAGGGCCCCGGTGACCAGCGCGGCTTGCTCGGGGATCAGGCCGCGGATGCGCGCACGCCAGAGTTCGTCCAGTTCGCGGAGCGCCTCGTGGCCCTCGGTGGCGGCGATCGCGGCGGCATCCTCCAGCTCCAGGACCGCCAGCGTCGCGGGGCGGCGCATGGACTCCAGCGCAGCGGCAATCCGCGGGGCGGCGTCGGCCGCGCCGTGCGCGGGTGCCGGGGCGGTGGCCTGCATGCGGCGCTCGCGCGCGCGGACGGCCTCGACCAGGGCATCGGCATCCACGGGGTTCGGCAGCGCGTCGTCGGCTCCGGCCAGGATCGCGCCGCGCACCGCGGCGATGCCGTCGGCACCGGGGGGCAGCAGCGCGATCACCGATGCCTCGGCTGCGCCGGGGGTCGCATGCAGCAGGTCGACGAACGCGGGAAGCCCGCAGCCCGGCAGGTCGGCGCGCACCACGACCACCTGCGGGTGCACCTCGGCCAGGATGCGCCGTGCGCCTTCCAGGTCTCCGGCCGAGCGCATCTCGAATCGCGCGTGGCGCATGGCCAGCGCCAGTCGGTCGCGCGCGGCGGGGTCGTGCTCGACAAGGAGGACGCGTGGCATCTGGCGGGGATGCTACCGCTGCGCGGCGGCGATCCACTGCGAGACGATCGGCCACGCCATCCAGACGGCCGACACGGGCAGGAACGTGGCCAGCACCCAGCGCACGGCGCGGCCGGTGATGCGCACGTTCAGGCTGGCGCCCAGCCAGCTGCCCAGCATTGCGGTGGGCAGCAGGCACGCGGCGATCATCACCGCGGGAACCAGCGCGCTGCCGCCGCCCTCGACGGGCGTGCGTGCCAGCGTGACGGACTTCATCGCGGCGCCGACGACGGTGAGCGGCAGCATCGTGCAGACGCTGGTGACCACGGCGCGCTTCATCGGCAGGCGCGCCCAGGCGCGCATCAGGGGGATGCCGACCACGCCGCCGCCGATCCCCAGCAGGCCGCTCAGGAAGCCCATCACCGCACCGATGCCGGCGCCGCGCGCGGGCGTCAGTTCGCGCACGTCGTCGTCGGAGTGGTCGCCCGGGTGGGCAAGCAGGCGGAACTCGCGTGCGGCGATGACCAAGAGGAACAGCGCGAAGAGCACGCGGAAGACGGCAGCATCGACGAAGACGCTCGCCGCGACGCCCGCCAGCACGCAGGCCACCGCCGACGGCCAGATGCGGCCCGCGTACGTCCACTCGGTGCGGCCGGCCTTGGCGTAGCGGTGGTACGCGGTGACCGCGACGGCGACGTTCGAGATCATCGCCGCACCCTGCAGCTGCTGCTTGTCCGGAGCCAGCACGATGGTGGCCAGCGGGATGATCATCACCGCGCCGCCCACGCCGAGCAGTCCGCCGGCGATGCCGCCTACAAGTCCGAAGGCGGCGAAGGCGACGGCGTGCAGGGGTTCCACGTGGGGGAGGGTAGCCGCGTACGGGCGGGCTCACGGCGGCGTGGAAAAAAGGCGGTCGATCTCGGGGTGGATTCCGCGGGGCGCGATGATCCCGCACATGCTCGTCACCATCCCCAGCTTCGCACTTCACGGCATCGACGCGGTTCCGTGCGACGTCGAGGTCGCGGTGCAGTCGCGGGGTCTTCCCCGGATTGCACTGGTCGGCCTGCCCGACGCCGCGATCCGCGAGAGCATCGAACGCATCCGCAGCGCGCTGGAGGCGCGCGGGTTCGACCCCCCGCGGCACCGCGTCACCGTCAGCCTGGCGCCGGCGGACCTGCGCAAGCAGGGGCCGGGGTTCGATCTGCCCATCGCGCTGGGGCTGTTGCTGGCGACGCCGACGGGGGCGGGGGGTGGCGAGGGTGCGGACGGCGGCCACGGTGGCACCGCGCGCGGTGGCAGCGCTGCGGGCGGGCCCGGCGCGGTGGGGCGTGGCGCGGCCGGGCCGCCTGACCCGGCGGAGTGGATGGTCGCCGGCGAACTGGCGCTGGACGGTGCGCTGCGGCCGGTGCGCGGCGCGGTCAGCATGGCGATGCTGGCGCGCGCGCGTGGGGCGCGGGGGATCGTCCTGCCCGCCGAGAACGGGCCCGAGGCCGCGGTGGTCGAGGGCATCGAGGTGCGCGTGGCCGGCGCGCTGGACGAGGTCGTCGCCTTCTTCCGCGGCGCGCTGGCGCTGCGGCGGGTGCCGGCGGTCGACGTGCGCGCGGCGGTGGCGGCGGCGCCGGCGGGCGTCGACTTTCGCGACGTGCGCGGGCAAGCGTCCGCGAAGCGGGCGCTCCTGGTGGCGGCGGCCGGCGGGCACAACGTGCTCCTCCTGGGCCCAGCCGGCTGCGGCAAGACCATGATGGCGCGCGCGATGCCCGGGATCCTGCCACCACTCGAACCAGACGAGGCGCTCGAGGTCACGCGCATCCTGAGCGCGGCCGGCGCCCTGCACGGCGGGCGTGCGCTGGTCACCGAGCGGCCCTTCCGCGCGCCGCACCACACGGCCAGCACCGTGTCGCTGGTGGGCGGCGGGGCGGCGGGCCTGCCGCGGCCCGGCGAGGTGACGCTGGCGCACCACGGCGTGCTGTTCCTGGACGAGCTGCCCGAATTCGGCCGCAGTGCGCTGGAGTCGCTGCGCGAACCGCTCGAGGACGGTTTCGTGACGATCGCCCGCGCGCACGGCAGCGCGCGCTTCCCGGCGCGGTCGATCGTGGTGGCGGCGATGAATCCGACGGCGCGCGGCAACCGGCGTGGCGGCGACCGCGGCGCGCGCGAGCAGGAGCAGTACATGGACCGCGTGAGCGGGCCGATCGTCGACCGGATCGACCTGCACGTCGAGGTGGCCGCGGTGCCGATCCGGCTGCTGGCCGCGGCACCTGCCGGCGAGCCTTCGGCCGCGATGCGCGCGCGCGTGGCGGCGGCGCGCGCGGCGCAGCGGGCACGGCAGGGCGACGTGCTGAACGCGCACCTGCGCGGCGGCGCGCTGGATTCGCACGCCGCGCTGGACCCCGACGGACGGCGGTTGCTGGAGGACGCGGTCGAGCAGCTGGGCCTGAGCGCGCGTGCCTACGACAAGGTCAGGCGCGTGGCGCGGACCATCGCCGACGTCGCGGGCGCGGCGCGCGTCGCGCCGGAGCACGTCGCCGAGGCTATTCAGTACCGGGTGCTGGACCGCGCGGCGTGCCCGGCTTGAGGGGCGTGCCGCGCGGCCAGGCCGCGCCCGTCGCCGGCGGACCGAAGCCGATCGGCGCGTGCTGTTCGCGCAGGAACCGCACGATCTGGGGCGGCGCCTGCCGGGGGTATTCGTGCCCGCCCGGCAGGATCATCGCGACGAACGGCGTGCCGAGCGGCGACTCCCAGCGCGTGCAATTCTCCGCCCACGGCGCGCCATCGCCCGTGCAGCCGTCGACCCGCCGGACCGCGGCCATCGTGCGCTCCTGGGAGCCGAAGGCGACGATCGTGTCGGCGCGGCCCGCGACGTGCATGCACGGGAGGGGCTGCAGCCGCGTCGCAAGCGGCCAGTTTCCGGCGACCGGCGCGACGGCGGCCAGGTCGGCGTGGCGCTCCTGCCAGAGGAGGTAGGTGAAGCCGGCGCCGTTCGAGTGTCCCGTCACATACACCCGCAGGTCGTCCACCCATCCCTCGGCGCGCAGCGAGGCGAGCATCGCGTCGAAGAAGCGCAGGTCGCGGTTGTCCTGGCCGCCGCGCAGCATCTGCCAGCCGGGGCGGGCGCCCTGCGGGTCGCGGGGGGTCGCGGTCGGCAGCCCCTGCGGATACACGACGACCGCATCCGGCCATTGCGCGTGGATCGCCATCGTGCGCTGCACGTTCTGGGCCCGGCCGCCGTGGCCATGGAAGGCGAACACGACGGGCCGCGGCTCGGGGCGGCCCTTGGCCGTTGCGGGCAGATGGACGATCGCGCTGCGCGGCGTGCCGGCGATGTCCCAGGTGCGCTCGGCGGCATCCGCGTGCGCCGCCGCCGCGGGCCAGGCGGCCACCAGCGCGGCCAGGAGGAGGGTTGCAAGGCGGTTCATGCGCAGGCCGAACGCGTCACGCCCGGCCCGCATTTCACAGTCCCGGCGCGAACCCGCGGCGCATCGTGTTCTCGCAGCAGGCGCGCGGCTCGACGAACTGCAGCAGGTAATCGCGGCCGCCGGCCTTGCTGCCGACACCCGACATGCCGAAGCCGCCGAAGGGCTGGCGGCCCACCAGGGCGCCGGTGATGCCGCGGTTGACGTACAGGTTGCCGACGCGGAACTCGCGCTTGGCGCGCTCCAGGCTGGCGGGCTTGCGGCTGAAGATGCCGCCCGTCAGCTTGTACGCGGTCGAGTTGGCGATCGCCAGCGCCTCGTCCAAGTCGCGCGCCTTGATGACGGCGAGCACCGGGCCGAAGATCTCGTCGTTCGCCACGCGCGCGCCGGGCTTCACGCCGCTGACGATCGCGGGGCCGACGTAGGGCTTCCCGACCTTCGCGGCCAGGCCCGCGGGCACCTCGAGCTGCAGCTCCAGCTTGCCCTCGGACGCGCCGATCTCGACGTAGCGGCGGACCTTGGACGCGGCTTCCTCGTCGATCACGGGGCCGACGTCGGTTCCGGGCTGCATCGGGTCGCCCACGACCAGCGCGCGCGTCGCCTCGACCAGGCGGTGCAGGAACACGTCGTGCGCGCCCTCCAGGACGATCACGCGGCTGCACGCCGAGCACTTCTGGCCCTGGAAGCCGAACGCGCTCTGGCGGACGGCCAGCACGGCCTCGTCCAGGTCGGCGCTCTCGTCGATGATGATCGCGTTCTTGCCGCCCATCTCGCAGACCACCTTCTTGACGAAGGGCTGCGAATCGGGCGTGGCGCCGGCCGCCTGGATGATGTCCAGGCCGACGGCCTTGCTGCCGGTGAAGGCGATGAGCGCGGTGCGCGGGTCGCGGACCAGCGCGGCGCCGACGGTCTCGCCGGGGCCGGGCAGGAAGTGCAGCACCTCGCGCGGCGTGCCGGCCTGCCACAGGATGTCGCACAGCACCTTCGCGATGCCGGGCGTCTGCTCGGCGGGCTTCACGACGACGGTGTTGCCGGTGACCAGCGCGGCCGTCGCCATGCCGGCGCAGATCGCCAGCGGGAAGTTCCACGGGCTGATCACGGCCGCGACGCCGCGCGGCTGGTACCACTGCTCGTCCAGCTCGCCGACGAAGGTGCCCAGGCGCTCGCGCGACGCCAGGCGGCAGGCCTCGCGTGCGTAGTACTCGCAGAAGTCGATCGCCTCGCAGACGTCGGCGTCGGCCTCGCGCCAGGTCTTGCCGCTCTCCTTGATGACGATGCCGGACAGCTCGTCGCGGCGGGCGCGCATCAGCTCGGCCGCGCGGACCAGGACGGCGCTGCGCGTTTCCTGCGGGGTGTCGCGCCACGCGGGGAACGCCTCGTGCGCGCGCGCGACGGCGCGGGCGGCATCGGCGGAGGTGCCGTCGTTCAGGATCGTCGGGACGCTGGCGGCCTCGACGGCACCGCGGAAGGCGTCGCGCACCGCGCGCACGGCGAAGTTACGCATCGGCTCCGTGAAGAACGGGCGCCCATCGCCCACGCCGGCCACCGCGCAGCTCAGCGCGTGGCGCTCGGGGCCCTGCTGGATGCGCTGGACGCCGGGGTCCGAATCATGCTCGCGGAAGGGCGAGGCGACCAGGTGCCCGGCGTCCGCGTTGTCCAGGAAGCCGGCCTTCAGCCAGCTCTCGTTCGACGTGTTCTCGAGCAGACGGCGCACCAGGTACGCCATGCCGGGGATCATCTCGCCGACCGGCACGTACTCGCGCACGCGCAGGCCCATCCCCATCGCGGCGGCCTTCAGCTGGTCGCCCATGCCGTGCAGCATCTGCAGCTCGATGGCGTTCTTCGGCAGGCCGCACTTCTCCAGCGTGGCCAGCGCGGCAGCGATCGAGCGCGCGTTGTGCGAGCCCAGCGCCAGCTTCACGCCGCCCTGGCCCTTCTTGTGCGGGGTGTTCTCGATGAAGTACTGCGCCACGCGCTCGAAGCACGCGTCGGTGTCGCACTTGCGGCCCCACACGGGGACCGGCCAGCCCTGCTGCTCGGCGTGGATGGTCTCGTAGTCCCAGTACGCGCCCTTCACCAGGCGCACGGTGACCACGCGGCCGGTGCGCTTGGCCCAGTCGACGATGCGGCGCGCGTCGTCCGGCGCGCTCCGCAGGTACGCCTGCATGGCCAGGCCGGCCTCGAAGTCGACCTTCTCGCAGCAGCGCATGAAGAGCTCGAGCGTCAGGTCCTTGAGAGCGAACTGCTCCATGTCGAAGTTGACCAGCACGCCGTTGCGCTTGGCGGCCTCCAGGATTGGCAGGATGCCTTCCATCAGGCCGCGGATCGACCCTTCGGTGTCGATCGGGTCGACGCGCGCGCTGAGCGAGCTGATCTTGATGCTGACGTTCGTGCGCGGCACGGCGCCCAGGTGGTCGGTCTCCAGCACCGGCTGCGCGCCCCACTTGGCCACGTGCTTCGGCAGGTTCTCGATGAGGTCCAGGTACTTGCGCTGGTAGTGGCGCGACTCCTCGTCGCTCACGCACGCCTCGCCCAGCAGGTCGACGCTGAAGCACATGCCGTGCTTCCACATCTTCTCCAGCGCGGGCAGCGCGCTCGCGGCGTCGGTGCCCGCGATGAACTTGCCCGCCATGCCCTCGATCTGGCCGGCCATCGTCTTCGCCATCAGGCCCTTCGCCAGGCCGCCGGCGGCCATGCCCAGCTCGAAGCCCGGCGGCGCCTTCACGCCCGGCTGCGAGAGGTAGTCCGCCAGGTGGTCGTAAATGGCCTCGTTGGTGCGCAGCGTGGGGAAGCAGTCGACGAACCGGAACAGCTGGACCTTGAAGGCCTCGTCCTGCATGGCCCAGTCCATCAGCTTGTCCTTGAACACGGACAGGCTGCCGCTGAAGACGCCGGCCTTCTCCTCGCGCGCACGGCGCAGGAAGTCGGCGCCGATCTCCTGGATCCGCCGCTCGAACGCGGGGTCATGCGGCGTGGCCGTGCGGCCGGACTGCTGCGGGACGTGCGTGCGGGCGGGAGCGGGCTTCTTGCGCGTGAAAAACGCCATTTGCGGAGTATAGGACGGGGGGAGCGGCCG
>JBIKJV010000040.1:0-18603 GCA_044360755.1 Phycisphaerales bacterium | reverse complement strand
CTCGCCGGCGCTGGTCGGCCACTCCGCGCTGGCAAGCGACCATTACGCGCACTTCACCAGCCCCATCCGCCGCTACCCCGACCTGCTGGTGCACCGCGCGCTGGCCGCGTACCTGGACGCCACCGCGAACGGCACGCAGGCGGGCGGCAAGAAGCGGCGCGACCTCGCCAACCGGCTCACGGCCGACGACCGGGTGCTGGACGAGGGCACGCTGGTCCGCATCGGCATGCACTGCAGCGAGACCGAGCGCAACGCCGAGGATGCCGAGCGTGACCTGCGCACGTTCCTGGTGCTCCAGTACATCAAGGAGCACCGGATGGCCGACGTCTTCGACGCGCTGGTCACCGGCATCAACGGCACCACGCTGGTGTTCCTGAGCCTGGAGGAGTTCCTGGTCGAGGGCGCCGCGCGGGTCGGCGAGCTGCCCGCCGGCACCCAGCGAGCCGACCGCTGGATCGCCAACGAGCTCACCGGCCGCCTGGTCGCCCCCCGGAGCGGGATGTCCATCGGCCTGGGCGACCGCGTGAAGGTGGCGATCGCCCTGATCGACCTGCCCGGCCGAAAGCTGGACCTGACGGTCGTCAAGCTCTCGCCGCGCAAGGACCTGGATTCCCTGAGCCCGCGAGACCTGACCAACGTGCGCCAGGCAAAGCCGGGAAGCGCGCCACGCGAGGGCGGCGGCTTCGCGCCCGGCCAGGGCGAGCGCGGCCGAAAGGGCCGCGACCGCTCCAAGTACAAGCAGGGTCGCCGCGGGAAGCGCAGCTGGTGACGCGGATGCGCTAGGATTCCCGCCCAACGCCGAGGACCAGGCCCGAAACCCGACCGCAACCGCCCACTCGCCACCCGTGAAGTTCATCGTCGCCTCCTACCCCCGCAGCGGAAACCACCTCGTCCGCGGAATCCTGGAATTCGGGTTCCGACGTCCGACGCTCGGTCTTCCCGCGTTCCTGCTGCGGGACGGTCCCATCGCCAACCGACCGCCGAATGCGGCGAAGCGCGTGATTGCGATCGATGACCGCGAGCCGATCGGGCTGAAGGCGCACTGGCTGCACCACGTGCTGGCGCACGAGCAGCAGTTCCCGGATGCCACCGGCGTCCTGCTCGTGACCCGCAACCCCGCCGACGCGATCACCTCCCAGCTGCTCCGTCGGTTCTCGCGCGTGCCATGGCTCACCGAGCGCCGGCTGCGCCTGGGGGTCGAGCGCAACGTCAGCGACTACCTCGGCCTCCTGTACCTGCATCAGGCGTGGCGCGCCGACCGACGCTGGCACCTCGAGTTCGACCGTCTCGTCGACCCCGCCGGTTCGCTCGACTACGTCAACGCGTTCCTCGCCGACGTCGGGGCCCCGCACCGGCTCGATGCCACGCAATGGGCGGGGCTGCAGCAGGTGACAAAGGAGAGCCAGACGTCGCTCGGCAGCCTGGGCGCCAGCCGAAAGCCCCGCGTCCGGGCGGCAGTCGAGGCCTACCTAAAGGCCTCCGACGCCGAGCGCATCCTGGCGGGACGGCGTCGCGAGCCGTGCGTCGGCGGCACCCCCGTACAGTCCCACTAGCATCCGACGCATGGTCGGAACGCTGCTCGCGCTCGTGCTCCTGGCCCCGCCTCGGGATGCGACGGCAGGAGCCACATGCCCGCCTGCCCCGATTGTCTCGCTCCGCACGCTGGAGCAGGCATTGGCGCTCGCCAGGACGAATGCCGACGCGCTGCGCAGCGCCCTCGCCGCCGTCGAGCCCGAGTCCCGCGACGACCTTGAGTGGCTGGTGCGCACGATGCCGCCGGGCGACCTGGCGGCACTCAAGCCGGAATTCCTGCTGCGCAACGTGCGGCTCGCCCACCGTGCGAGGGACGGGTCCCCGTGGGGCCGGGACCTGCCTCCCGAGCTGTTCAGGCAGTACGTGCTGCCGTACGCGAGCCTGAACGAGCGCCGCGACGACTGGCGGCAGGACTTCGTCGACCGCTTCGCCGCAGGCGCGTGGAAGTTCACCGACCCGATCGATGCCGTCCGCTGGATCAACGACCGCCTGATGGCCGACTGCAAGGTCGGGTTCGACTGGACGAAGCGCATCAAGACCGAGCAGTCGCCGTACGAGACGATGCAGGTGGGCTGGGGCAGCTGCACGGCGATGAGCATCCTGCTCGTCGATGCATGCCGCGCCGCAGGGATCCCCGCACGCATCGTGGGCATCCCGGCGTGGACGCAGGCCACCGGCAACCACACCTGGGTGGAGGTCTGGTGGGACCGGTGGCACATCGTGCCCGAGGCCGGCAAGGACCCGCGGCAACCCGACTGGGTGCGTGAGCAGTGCCGCACGCAGGCGCGCGCCGACGACTGGGTCCACGCGGTCTACGCCGCCACATGGCGGCCCACCGGCACGCACTTCCCGATGTGCTGGGCGTTCGAGATCGAATGGGTGCCGGCGCTCAACATCACCCGGCTCCTGAACGAGGAGGTCGCGTACCGCGCCCTGGTTCCCGGCGGCGGTCCTGCCATCGTCGAGGCACGCTGGCACGGCGACCTGATCGCGCGGGCGCGGGCCGGCGCCGACGGCACCGCGACGCTGCCGCTCGCGCGCGGCGAGACGTTCGAGCTGACGTTCGTGCGACCGGACGGGTCACGGAGCGCGACGACCGTCACGCCGTGAGATTCGGCAGCTCGCCCCCGACTTCGTTCACCGACTCTCGGGCCATGGGCACGTCGTCACCTTCGTGTCCCAACGGCTGCTGAAGACCTCGTCGAAGAAGCCGTGCATCATCTCGAAGGCCCGCGCATCGGCCAGTGGGTTGTACTGCATGCCGGCCTTGGCATCCTGCGCCGCGGGGTTCGTGAAGGCGTGGCCGCAGCCGCCGAAGGCGTGCAGCTGCCAGTCGCAGCCGTGATCGTGCATCTCCCGCGCGAACGCGTTCACCGCGTCCGGCCGCGCCATCGGGTCGTTCCACCCGTGCAGGGCCAGCACCTTGGTGCGCATCTGCTCGGCACGCTGCACCTTTCCGGCCTCGGGCGCGCCGAGCAGGCCGTGGAAGCCGACCACGCCGCGGACGCCCGGCATGCCGTAACGCGCCAGGTCGAACGCGCACAGCCCGCCGAAGCAGAAGCCGATCGCGCCGATGCGGTCCGCATCGACGTTGGGCTGGTGACGAAGGTGCGCGAGCGCCGCCTCGGTGCGCCGGCGCAGCAGCGCGCGATCGGCGACAAGCGGGTTCATCAGCGCGCCGTTCTCGGCTGGGTTCTTGCCGCGCTTGCCGGCGCCGTACATGTCGACCGCCAGCGCCACGTACCCGTGGTCCGCCAGCTCCTGCGCCTTCGAGCGCTCGAACTCGCCCTCGCCTGACCACTGGTGGAACACCAGCACGCCCGGACGGCGGTGCGTGAGCGGGCCGTCGAATGCCAGGAATCCCTCGAGTTCGGTATCGCCGTCCTTGTATCGCGTGCTGGCTGCGTGCATCGGGTAGTGCCTCCGTGGGGTGAAGGCGCATCGTAGGAATCCGCCACGAAAAAAGGCGGCCATTCCGTGGGTGCGGTCGCGGCAGGTGCACCATGCGCGCCATGAAGGAAGTCCGAACGCAGGGAACCGTCCGTCGCCGCCCCGCCCCGCCGCACGCGATCCGCGCGTCGGCGGCGCTCGCCGGTTTCGCCACCGTCGTGCTGGCGGCCGCCGCGCCGTCGCCGCACGCCCGCACCGCGGCCGGCGCACCTGCGCCCGAGGCGTGGCGCCGGGTCCGCACGCTCGAACCGCTCGGCCAGGAGGCCGGCGCGATCGGCGCCGCCGTGGCCGTGGCCGAGGGCGTGGTGTGGTCCGGCACGGCGCGCGACGCCGACGTCGGCGACGGCCCGACGGCGGTGCAGGCGGTCGTTCTGCGGGCAGGTTTCGGGTTCCCGACCGTGGGCGCGGCACGGATCGCCGCCCCCGCCGCCGACCGCTCGGCGGGCTTCGGGCTGGCGGTCGCGGCGGCACCCGCGGTCGGCGTCGTGGGGGCGCCGAACGCGGGCTGCCGCGGCGACGGCTGCGACACGGGCCAGGCGCACCTCGTCCGCCGCGCGCACGACGGAACGTGGCACGTGGACGAGGTGCCCTGCCCGACGCCCGAGCCGGCCAGCGAGTATGGCGCGGCCGTGGCCACGGACGGCCGGACGCTGGTGGTCGCGTCGCCGCGCGCCGACGCCGGCGCGATCGACGCCGGCGCGGTCGACGTGTTCGCGCTGGACCCCGCGGGTGGCGATCCGCGGCATGTCCTGCGCGCGGCCAGCCCCGAGCCCGCCGCCAGCGGACGCTTCGGCGCGTCCGTGGCCGTGTGCGGCGACTGGATCGCGATCGGCGAACCCGGCGCCGGACGCGAGATCCTGCGTCCCGGCGCGGTCCACCTGCTGCGGCGCAACGAAGCCGGGCGATGGGAGCCCGCACAGACCTTGCGACCTTCCGCGGGCGCGATCGGCTGGTACGGTGCCGCCGTCGCGCTCGCGGGGTCCGAACTCATCGTGGGCGCACCCATCGCGTGCGCCTCCAGCCCGCCGTTCGCGCGTGCCGGTGCGGCCGAGCACCTGCGGCGCGCCGGCACCGCGTGGCAGCGTGTCCGCGTGATCCCGTCCCCCGACGCCGCCCCCGGCGATGGCTTCGGCCTTGCGGTGGCGTGCGACGGTGACTGGGTCGTGGTCGGCGCGCCCGGTGCCGACGTGGCAGCGGTGCCGGGGACGCCTGCCACGGAGGCCCAGGCGCGCGACGCGGGATGCGCGTGGGCATTCCCATCCGCCGGCGGCACGCCGCAACGGCTGGTCGCCCGGCTTCCGCGCGGAGGCGATGGCTTCGGTGCGGGGCTCGCGCTGGGCGCGGCGGCCGGGCGTGCGGCGCTCGGCCCCACCCACATGCTGGCCATCGCGTCGCGCAACGACCCTGAACGCCTGCTGACGCCTGGATCGGTCGAGGTATGGGGCATGCGTCCCGCCCCCGTCCTGCTTGCGCGTCACCCGGGCGTGTCGCAGCCGCAGTCCATGTCGGCGTCCGCGATCGCCATCGCCGCCGACGCATCCGTCACCACCGCGGGCGCCCATCCGTCCTCGGCGGCGCGCGCCTCGGCCGCAGGTCCGTAGTGGCGCTCGATCACGTCGCGCCACTCGGCCGCGCTCTCGCAGCGGATGAAGTCAGCCTTCACCTCGAACGCGCGCGGGTGGTGCTGCGCGAACTTGATGCCGAACTTCCGCATGTGCCGGCTGGTGCGCAGCGCGCCGTGGATCACCTCGCTGTACGCGTAATGCTGCAGCAGCACGTCGCGCTGCTCGGCGATGGTCGGCCCCACCGGAGGGCGGCCGGCCATCATCTCGCGTGCCTGGCGGAAGATCCATGGGTTCCCGATGCAGCCGCGCGCGACGCTCACGCCGTGCACGCCGCACATGTCCATCATGCGGAAGATGTCGAGCACGGTCCAGATGTCGCCCGACCCGAAGATCACGCGGTCCGGGTGCCGCCGGACCAGGTCGCGCAGGAATTCCCACCGGCCCGGGCCCAGGTAGCGCTGCTCGACGGTCCGGCAGTGCACCGTGGCCCACGCGTACCCCATCTCGTACGCCGCGTCGAAGATGCGCTCGAAGGCCGCCGCCATCTCGGGCGTGTCGTTGAACGACCGCCGCAGCTTGACGGTGCACGGGATCGAGGCCGGCACCGCCTCGCGCACGGCACGCAGGATCGCCACCGCGTCCTCGGGGTGCGCCAGGAAGTGCCCGCCGCGCGCCTTGCGCTTGATCTTCTTGACCGGGCACGCCAGGTTCACGTCGATGACGTCGTGGCCCATCCTTGCCAGGATCTCGCTGCCGCGCGCGATCTCGTCCGGCCAGGAGCCCATGATCTGCCCGGCGATCGGGTGGTCGTCCAGGCCCGCCGCACGGTTCTCGTCCAGGTCGCCCATCCCCACCTCGCTGGCGATGAGGTCGGGGTCCTCCTTGCGGCGCCCCTTGCCGCCGTTGATCAGCGTCCGGTCCAGCAGCGCCTCGGTGACGCAGAACGGCGCGCCGTGCCGCCGCGCCACCAGGCGCATGGCGCCGTCCGAGTAGCCCGCCAGCCCCGCCTGGAAGAAGGGCGCGTCGAAGCCCGGCACCGCCGCCACGATCCGCGGATCGACGACGGTGCGCCGCGCCGTCTCCTCGACGGGGCGCGAGAGCTCGCGCGGAGGAAGCCGGGATGGGTTGAGTTCGACGCCCATGGAACATGGCCACGCGTCCGTGGCCGATTTCGTGGATACTACGCGTCGATGCGTCGCATCCGCGCATGCACCCCGATCGCCGCAGCCGCGGCGGCCGCCCTGGCCGCCGCCGCGTGCCAGCGTTACCCGTACGACCCCAGCAAGTCGACGCGGCCGTACCCGCGCGAACTCAAGCAGGGTTCGGTCGTGGACATCCAGGTGCTGCCGAACCTGGCCGAGAACACGATCACCATCGTGAACGCGACGGCCACTGGCTACGCGGACTTCGACCTCTGGATCAACCAGCGCTACGTCCGGCACATCGACTCGATGAAGGCGGGCGAAACGCTCTCGGTGCCGATCGACAGTTTCTGGGACGAGCGCGGCGAGGGTCCCTTCCCGGGCGGCTGGTTCCGCTACTTCCAGCCGACCCCGATCGTCCTGGCGCAGATCCAGGTCGCACCGGACAAGCCGCTGATCGGACTGGTTGCCAAGCCCCCTGACGTCAACCGTCGCTGATCGCGCGGCGCGCAGGGCGCGCGCGACGGACACTCGGTCACCGCACGTTGCCGGAGAGCAGGTAAGCGCGCCGCAGAACGCCCATCGCCAGGTCGGCGATGAACGGGTCCGGTGCGTACGTCAGGCTCGACCACGTGCGGATCACCACGCGATGCGCACCGATCAGGCCGGGCTCGTACGCCTTGGGCGCGGGGCCGCCCGCGGGCTCCGGGGCGGCCGGCGCGTCCGGCGAACCGGGTCGGTCGGCCGCCGCCAACGGCCCTTGGCCGGCGCGGTACACGGTTCCGGCCGCGGCAGGCTCGATCTGGATCTCGACGATCGTCGGCGACAGCGCATCGGCGTAGTACGCGAACTGCAGGCGTCCCGTCCGCGGGTCACTGCCGACGGCACCGGCCAAATCGGAGCCGCGGCCGACGGGCCGGAAGCCCTCGCTCTCAAGCGCACCCTTCGCCTCGGCGTACAGCCGATCGCTCTGGCCCTCGACGGCCAGCCGCTGGGTGCAACCCCCGGCGATGGGGAGCACGGCAAGGACCAGCAGCAGGCAGGCATGGAGCGGGCGCATTCACGGCTGATACAGGCGCCCGCCCACCGGGGTTGCAGCCCGAACCATGCGGTTCCGCCCGGAATCTCGCCCGAACTCGCGTTCGCCGGGCTCGATCACCGGACACCTCGGTCCTACCGCAGGCCCAGCCGGGCCTTCTTGGCCTCCCACTCGGCGGCCTCGCGCTTGTTCTCGGTCGCGATCGCATTCCCGGAACGGATGGCGTCGATCTCCAGCCGGGTCAGGTGCATGGACTCCAGGCGGTAGTCCTCGAACGCCTCGGCGGCGATCGGCACGATCGGCTTGAGCAGCTCGTACATCGCCTGCGCGAAGACCTGGATCTCCAGCTGCGCGTGCGGGTCCATGCGCAGCGAGAGGAAGTGGAAGATGTTGTGCAGGTCGCACTTCCAGTACCACTCGGTGTAGACGCTGACGGGCAGCGCCGCACGCGCCAGCTCGCGCGCCACGCCCTTCTCGGTCAGCTGCAGGTAGTCCTTGTAGAGCGCCTCGGCGCGGCCCAGCATCTCCAGGAACTCCTCGGCCGTGCCGACCTCGATCGGCTCGTCGCCGCCCTGGCGGTTCGACTTCGACTGCTTGCGGATCGCGTCCACCTCGGGGCGGTAGAAGCGGTCCGGCACGATCGAGTACCGCGCCGAGTACTCGTTGACGTTCGCGGTACGGTGGCGGATCCACTGGCGCGCCACGAAGATCGGCATCGCGATGTGGAACTTGAACTCCACCATCTCGAACGGCGTGGAGTGCCGGTGCCGCATCAGGTAGCGCACCAGGCCGCGGTCCTCGCTCACCTGCTTGGTGCCCTGGCCGTAGCTGACGCGCGCGGCCTGCACGATCGCGAAGTCGCCGGTCTTGCCCTCGGGAACCAGCCGCGGCATGCAGTCGACCAGCGCCACGAAGCCATGGTCCAGGCACGGGATCTGCAGGCGCGCCGCACCCTTCATCACGTCGACCAGCGGCGCCTCGGGCGGCACCACCTGGATCGGGCGGACGGCGGGCACGCCGGGGATCGGTGCGGTCGGGGCCTCGTTGGCTGGGTTCGGGGTCACGTCGGTCTCCTCTGCGTCCTGCGTTCGATTGCCTGCGTTCACTTGGCGGCGGCCGGCGCGGCCACGCGCGCCCGCGCGTACGCCGCCAGCCAGCCGTTCACCGTGTCCAGCGTGCCGTAGCCGCTGGGCTCGCCCTTCGAGTTCAGCTGGGGCGCCGCGTAGCCGGGGTTCGCGCCGCCCGAGGGCCACGTCGCGCCCACGCCTCCGCACTCCGCGGGCGACAGCCACTCCAAGCCGTCCATCGCGGCCTCGCGCGTCGCGGGCCAGCCCTCGCCGGAGGCGGGCGCCTTCGCAGCCGCGGCGTCGAAGCCGGCCAGCGCGGCCTCGCCCGTCGGGAAGGCGCCGCCGTTGGCCTCGGCGTAGCACAGGATGGTCCACGCCGTCGACCGCAGCGCGGCATCCATGGCGCGCGCGCGGGCGCGCGTCTTGCCCACGATGCCCAGGCCCCACGCGAACACCGCGACGCTGGTGATGACGAACACCACCGCCACGCCGACGATGATCCGGCGGTTGCGCGCGGCCAACTCGGGCGTCATGGGCTGGGGGCCGTCCACGCTCACCGCTCGATCTCCTCCTGCAGCATGCGCACACGCTCGGCGCGCTTGGCCGCATCGACGCGCGGGTCGCATTCCGGCACCGCCAGCAGCAGCCGCTTCGTGTACGGGTGCTGCGGATTGCCGATGATCGCGTCGCGCGTGCCTTCCTCGACGATCTTCCCGTCCTTCATCACGGCGATCCGGTCACACACGTGGTGGATGACGGCCATGTCGTGGCTGATGAACAGGTAGCTGAGCCCGAACTCCGACTGCAGGTCGGCCAGCAGGTTCAGGATCTGGCTCTGCACGCTGACGTCCAGCGCGCTGGTCGGCTCGTCGCAGACGATCATCTTGGGCTGCAGCGCCAACGCGCGCGCGATGCCGATGCGCTGCCGCTGCCCGCCGGAGAACTCATGGGGGTAGCGGTCCGCCGCCGCGCGCCACAGGCCGCAGCGCTCCAGCAGCGCCTCGACGCGCTCGCGCAGCTCGTCGCCGCTGGCCATGCCGTGCACCTCGAGCGGCTCGCCCACGATGTTCCCGACGCGCATGCGCGGGTTCAGGCTGCCGCCCGGGTCCTGGAAGATGATCTGCATGTCGCGCCGCAGCTGCCGCATGCTGGCCGCATCCTGTGTGAAGACGTCCTTGCCCTCGAACATCACCTGCCCGCCGGTGGCCGGCTGCAGGCGCAGGATGGTGCGGCCGACCGTCGTCTTGCCGCAGCCGGACTCGCCCACCAGGCCCAGGGTCTCGCCGGTGCGGATCTGGAAGCTGACGCCGTCCACGGCCTTGTGGTGCCCCACCACGCGCTGCAGGATGCCCTTCTTGATCGGGAACCACGTCTGCAGCCCGCGGACGTCCAGGAGCGGCGCGCCTTCTGCGATCGGCTTGGCCGGGCGGGGGCTGGTCTGGGGGGCGGGGGCGGTCATCCGAACGGCGGATCCTACCGGGGCACCAGCGGCCGGAACGGTGCGCCGGGCTCAGCGGAAGGGCAGCTCAACCTCGCGCTCCGACCCGTCCGGCCGGACCACCGTCAGCGCCACGGACGGCTCGCCCAGGAGCCGCGGGCGCTGCCCCAGCTGCCGCATCAGGCGCAGCACCAGGTCGTCCAGCCGCGCCACCCGCTGGCCGTCCACCGCCACGATCGTGGAGCCCGCCGGCACGTCGGCGGCCATCGGGCCCGACGAACGACCCACGTGCACACCGCCCGACCGTGCGTCGCCGCGCTCGAACGGAGCGTCGGACAGGCCGGCCAGCCCCGCACGCCGGAGGGCGTCCAGGAGCGGGCCCGCGTTCAGTTCGGGGTCCAGCGTGCCCAGCACCGGTCGCACCGTCATCCGAGCACCGCCCGCGGCGGACTCGGAGTCGGGGCGCCAGACGTCGATCGCCACCGTCGTGCCCGGGCGGCTGGTGCCGATCTCGCTCAGCACGTCGTCACGCGTGGCGATGCGGCGCGCGCCCACCGATCGGATCACGTCGCCGGGCCGCAGGCCCGCCTGCTCGGCAGGGCTGCCCCTCGAGACCACGGTCACCATCGCACCATCGCCCTGGTAGCGCCGCGCCACTTCCGCGAACGCCGGGTTGCGCAGCGCGGCGGACCCCGCCTGCGGCACGTCCAGCACGCTCACGCCCAGCCAGCCCTTCGCCACGCTGCCATGCTCGATCAGCTGCTCGACCACGTTCTCGACGATCGCCATCGGGATGGCCAGCCCGATGCCCGCGAACTGCCCGCTGCCGATCGTGCTGCCGCGGCCCGTGGCGATCGCGGTGTTCATGCCGATCACCCGCCCGCGCACGTCGACCAGCGGCCCGCCCGAGTTGCCGGGGTTGATCGCCGCGTCCACCTGGATGAAGCTCTCGTACTCCACCTCGGCCAGGCCCGCGCTGCGCCCGATGCCCGAGACGATGCCGCTGGACATGCTGAAGCGAAACTCGAACGGCGACCCGAACGCGAAGACCATGTCGCCCTGCGCGGGCAGGTCGTTCGAGCGCCGCGCCGGGTGCAGGTCGGTGGGCTCGATCTCCAGCACCGCGATGTCCGTGCGCAGGTCCAGGCCCACCAGCTTGGCGGTGCGCAGCGCGCCGTCGTGCAGCTGAACCTCGACCGCCGACGCGCCGTCGACGACATGCGCGTTGGTCACGACGTGGCCCTCCGCGTCCCACACCCAGCCCGAGCCCGTCTGCGTGAAGGCGCGCGAACCGCCGCGCCCCTTGGCCTCGCCGGCGATGCTGACGTGCACCACCGATGGCTCGACCGCGTCACCGATGTCGCGCAGCGCGGCGTTGAAGGCGGGCAGCACGCTCCCGGCATCCAGGCGCTTCTCGGCGGCGTCGACCGCGCGGGCGGTCCGGACCGTGTCGGCCGTGCGCAGGAGCGCCGGCACCGCCCACAGGCTGGCGACGGCACCGACCGCAAGGAGGAGCGGCGGCAGGATGCGCGTGGCGGCGGGTTCGCGCATGGCGTCAGGGCGCGTGCGCGGCCAGCTGCTGCAGGCGCGCCAGTTCGTCGGGGGCGATCGAGTACGGGTGCTCGCCCAGCTGGCCGGTGCGCACACGGTCGCACCAGGTGCGCGCGGCGGCATCCAGCTGCTCACCCAGCTTCACGACCGGCTGCGCGAACGCGGGCTGCCAGTGCGTCAGCCCCAGCATGTCCTGCAGCACCACCACCTGCCCGTGGCACGCGGTGCCCGCGCCGCAGCCGATCACCGGCACGGTGGCGCGCTCGACGATCATCTGCGCCACCTCGGCGGGCACGGCCTCGACCAGCAGCATGCACGCGCCGGCGGCCTCCAGCGCGGCGGCGTCGTGCAGGATGCGCATCGCGCCCTCGGCGGTGCGTCCCGCGCTGACGTAGCCGCCCTTCATCTTGGCCTGCTGCGGCCGGCTGCCCACGTGCGCCACCACCGGGATGCCGGCGCGCGCCATCTTCTCGACCAGCGGCACGAACGTGCGGTCGGCCTCGATCTTCACGCAGTCGGCGTTGCCCTCGGTCAGGAACCGCCCGGCGTTGCGGACGCCCTCGGCGTCGTCGGCCTGGTAGCTCATGAAAGGCATGTCGGCCATCACCACGCAGCCCGGCGCGCCGCGCTTCACGGCGGCGGTCAGCATCACCAGGAAGTCGAGCGGCGCGTGCACCGTGCTGGCGTGGCCCAGGATCATCTCGGCGGCGGTGTCGCCCACCAGCAGCACGGGCACGCCGGCACCGGCCAGCCAGCGCGCGGTGGTCGCGTCGTAGCACGTCAGGCAGGCGAACTTCTCGCCCTGCCGGGACATGCGCGACAGGTCGCGGAGCGTGGTCGGCTTGGGCATGGTCATGACGGCCAAGTGTATGCGGCGGGGCAAGCCGGGCCGCACGCGCCCGCAAGCGTCACATCGCGCGCCGGAGCGGGTTCAGGACCGCGTTATCGCGACCGCAGACGATCACGTCCGCGATCTCGACCGCCTCCTTGAAGCTCTCCTGCGCCTGTTCCAGGTTGAAGACCGGCGCAATCACCTTGCCCCGGTCCAGGGCCTCGGTGGTGGCCACCGCGTCGCCGGCCACCAGCACCGTGTACGCGGGCAGCGGCAGCAGCAGGCCCGCGCTGCCTGGCGTCACGCCATACAGCGGAAAGAGGTCCACGCCCTCGGCCAACCGATCGGGCGCTGCCTTGCAGCGCTGCAGCTGCGCCACCTCGGTGCGCACCGCCGCGGCCAGGTCGCCGTCGCCGGCGCGCTCGGCCTCCTGGAACTTCTCGACCAGCTGCGCACCGACGGCCTCGCGCTCCAGCTCGCTGACGTACCAGCGCGCGTCCTCGAACGCCCCCAGCCCGCGCCGGCGCATCGGGTGGAAATTGGTCAGGAACACCTGCGTGATGTCGGACGGCTTCAGCCCCGAACGCTCGGCCAGGCGCGGCACCAGGATCTGCTCCGGCAGCGAAGGGTCGACCAGGATCCGCTCGTCGCCGGCCTCGATCAGCGTCGTCGTCGCGTGCGCCGGCCGCACGTCGCCGCGCTCGCCCCACTCCGGGTTGTGCGCCAGGGTGCCGATCGAGATCACGCGGTAGGTGGCCATGGGGCGGGGAGTGTAGGGCGGGCCACCCCCTTACCCCTCCGCCTCCCCATGATGCTCCGCCGCCAGCTTGCCCAGCGGGTCGTGCGGGTCGTTGCGCTTGCGGTCCAGCGCCGTGATCACGCGTGCGGGCACCAGCGGGCGCAGCTTGTCCAGTTCGCCGCCGAAGGCCGCGATCTGCTTGATCAGGCTGGAGCTGGTGTAGGCGAAGCTCTCGCCCGTCACCACGAAGACCGTCTCGATGCCGGCCACCTGGCGGTTGGTGATCGCCAGCTGGCACTCGGCGGCAAGGTCGCTGACGTTGCGGATGCCGCGGACGATCGCGGCGGCGCCGACCTGCCGCGCGAAGTCGACCGTCAGCCCGCTGTAGACCTCGACGCGCACGGGCGCGCCGTCCGGCTTCGCGGCCACCATGTCCGCGACGCACGCACGCGCCAGCGACAGGCGCTCGTCGAAGCTGAACAGCGCGGGCTTGCTCGGGTTGTGGCCGATCGCCAGGATCACCTCGTCGAACATCGTCCGCGCGCGCGCGAGCACGTCCAGGTGGCCCAGGGTGATGGGATCGAAGCTGCCGGTGTAGACGGCCAAGTGGCGTGCCATGGGGGGATCTCCGCTGCAGGCAGGCTAGCGCATGCACGGGCCCCACCCGCGCTGGGAACGCGCCACGCGGGTTCCACGCCCGAGAAGGCCGCACAACCAGAACTTCGTGTGCCCGAAACCGAGATTCATCCTCAACCCGCCTTGCCTTCCCACCGATGAAATCGACCGTCATGGGTGTCTCGGGCGCAAGGAGGGTTGCGCCCGGGCAACGGAACACGGGCCCCCTGAGAGGGAGGGGCCCATGGACAAAGGGCCTTCGAGGTGTGGGCCCGATTGAACACGGACCCGAGCAGTTTGGGTCCATCGCACACGGGCCCGGGATGTTTGGGCCCCCTGAACCACGGGCCCGAGCGGTGTGGGCCCACTTGACCAAAGGGCCCGAGCGGTGAGGGCCCGACAAGCCTCTGGATCGGCCCCGTCCGGTTTGTGCCTCCCCGGACGGGGCCGTTTATTTCTGCGCAACGGCCATGCACGGGCCGCCGCGGCGCACCCGGCCACTCCGACTCAGTCCATCAGGTGCCCAAGCCCGCTCGCGCGCAGCACGTTGCGGAAGCTGTCGCTGAAGACGAAGTTGTGCTCGGGGAACGCCAGCCCGCTCATGTTCTGGTCCACGTGGCTGAACATGATCTCGGTCTCGCCGATCTTCTCCCACTGCCCGGTGCGGTGGTCGAAGCGCTCGATCGTGCCGCTGGTGCCGGCGCCCATCGGGTCGATGCGCTCGATGCGCGCGTCGTAGCGGATGCACTGGCCGGGCACGACGTCGGCGTGGATCTCGGCCTTCTGGATCTTGGCCAGGACCACCTTCTCCCTGAAGCGCCGCAGGCTGCCGGTCAGGATGCCCGCCGTCTGCGCCATGCCCTCGACCATCAGGCACGCCGGCATCACGGGCTGCGCGGGCAGCGCGCCCTTCGCCGGGAAGTGGTCGTGCAGGTGCTCCTCGGCCAGCGAGACGTTCTTGATGGCGACCAGCCGGCGGTCCGGCTCGTAGGTCACGATGGTGTCGATCCACATCCAGCGCATGGCGGCTCCAAAAATGCACGCGCGCCGGGCGATGCCGGCGCGCGGGGGATCACTTCTTCAGCTTGATCTCGATGAAGTCGCAGAGGCTCTTCACCGTGAAGATCTTGGCCAGGCCCTTGACGTTGCGGTCGGCCGCGAACACCGCCAGGTCGACGTGGGGCATGCGCTCCTTCAGCACGGTCATGCCGGCGTCGGTGAACTTGCCGTCCTTGACGTACTCGGGGTTCGACATCATGTTCTCGGGGAAGAGCTCGCCCTGCTCGATCTTGAAGGGCTTCTCCGGGGTGGAGAACTTCTTCTCGAGCTGGAACTGGATGTCGAGGAAGTCGATGCTCTCCGCGCCGAGGTCCTCGGTCAGCGTGGCGGTCGGGACGATGTCGTCGGCATCGGCGCCCAGGGCGCTCTCGAGGACTTCGGTGACCTTGGCTTCGATGTCGGCGCGGGAAATGGACATGGTGTCTCCGTTGGGGTGCATCCGTGCTGCCGGCCCGCGGGGGCCGGGGGTCCGGGCCAGGCTGACCGGGTCAGGCCTGGACCGGGGTCTGCGGGGGGATCCGCAAGGGGCGCATGGTAAAGCGGCCCGAGACGGCTGTCTCCGCCTCACCGCCCCCCTGTCGGCGGACGGTTCCGGTGCCCTTGAAAACGAACGTGCCGTCGGGCTGGGCCTTGTCCAGCTGGACGTCGACCTCCAAGGCCTCGCCGGGCCGGACGAACGTGCCGTAGCGCATGGCCTTGACGCCCCCCAGGACCATCCGGGGGTGCCCCTGGGCCTCCAAGAGGGCCCGGGCGGCCTGGACCAGCGCTTCCAGCATGAAGACGCCGGGCAGGACGTGGAACGTCGGGAAGTGGTCCTGGAGGTACTCCTCGGCCAGGGTCACCTGCTTGACGGCCCGGACGCGGTCCGGGGTCTGCTCAAGGATGGTGTCGATCAGGGCGAAGTGCATCGGCGCGGGGATGGTAACGGCCCCCCGGAGGGTCCGCAAAGATCGGTCGCTTTCGCCCGTTCTGGCCGATGAAGACCGGAATATGGCCCGTTCGAAGACGACCGAAGGATCGACCGTCCCGCACCCCTTGAGCAACTCGGAGTTCCGCGCGAAGGTGGCGTGGCTCGCCGGATGCGGCGCCACCCTGGCGTTCGCGCTGGCACTTGGGTCGTTCAACAGCGCCGACTGGCCCTCGCAGGCCGTCGCCGTCCACAACGAACCGCCCTCCAACCTGCTGGGCAACGCCGGCGCGGCGGTGGCGTACTGGACGTACGCAATCGTCGGCTACGGCATCTGGCCGGTGCTGGCGCTGGTCGTCGCCGCACTGGTCGCGTGGCCGATGGGCCACCGCATCCAGCACCTGTGGCTGCGCGCGGTCGGCGCGCTGCTGCTGCTGCTGGCCGTCAGCGGCCTGCACGCGCAGTGGTTCGGCCGCATCGGCCCCGTCGCGGGCATCGAGGCCGGCCTGATCCCGCAGTGGATGGTCGCCCAGCTGGGCGCGCGCTTCAGCGGCGTCGCCACCAGCCTGATCCTGCTCTGCGGCGCCGTCATCGGCGCCACGGTGGCCGCCGACGAGGTCCTGGTGCGCGTGCCCGGCGCCGTGATGCGCGGGCTCTCGTTCCTGGAGCCGCTGTGGCGGTTCGACTGGGCCGGCCTGCTGGCGTCGTTCCGCGGCGGCCGCCCGCAGCCTGCGCTGGCCGGCGTCGGCGCCACCGCCGCCCCCGCGCGCACCCGCCGCAAGGCCGGCGCCAGCGCGATGGAGGCGACGCTCATCGAGGACGCCAAGCGCGATGAGGACGAAGACGAAGACGAAGACGAGGACGAGGACGACGACTTCGAGGACGACGAAGACGAGGACTACGACGACGAGGACGAGGAAGACGACGAAGACGAGGACGAAGAGGAGGAAGAAGAGGAGGACGACGAGATCGACGCCGCCCCTGAGCTGGCCCCCGTCGCCCAGCCGCTTTCCTCCGAGGAACTGCGGGAGAAGATCGCCAAGCTCCCCCTTCGCATGGCCAGTGCGCCCACGAAGACCAAGCTGCGCGACGAGGACATCCCGCGCACCGAGGACTACTCGGGCTACAAGTTCCCCACGCTCGACCTGCTGGAGGACCCCGAGGGCAACTTCAGCGGCCGCATCGAGGAGCACGTCCGCAACCAGGCGGCCACGCTCGAGGCCGCGCTGCACCAGTACAAGATCCAGGGCTCGGTCACCGGCATCGAGAGCGGCCCGGTGGTCACGCTGTACTCCGTGGAGCTGGCCCCCGGCACGAAGGTCTCCACCCTGACCGCGCGCAACGTCGACCTGGCCCGCGCCCTCAAGGCCCCGAACATCCGCGTGATCCCGAACATGGTCGGCCGCACCGCGGTTGGCGTCGAGGTGCCCAACCCCGAGAAGGAGAAGGTGCGCCTGAAGGAACTGATGAGCGGCCCCGCCGCCAACGGCATGGCGCTCCCGATGTTCCTGGGCAAGGACAGCGCCGGCGAGCCGCTGGTGCTGGACCTGGCCAAGCAGCCGCACATGCTGATCGCCGGCACCACCGGCAGCGGCAAGAGCGTCTGCATGAACACCATCATCATGAGCTGGCTGTACACCAAGCGGCCGGACGAGCTGAAGCTGGTGCTGGTCGACCCCAAGATGGTCGAGATGGCGCAGTTCAGCGACATCCCGCACCTGATGTGCCCCGTGGTGACGGACATGTCGAAGGCCGCGGGCATCATGGACTGGGCCGTGCGCAAGATGGAGGAGCGCTACGAGCTGCTCAAGTCCGCCGGCGTCCGCGACATCAAGAGCTACAACGAGCTGGACGAGGACACGCTGAAGGCCCGCGTCAGCCCCGCCACCGACGCCGACTGGGCCCGTGTGCCCAAGCGCCTGCCCTTCCTGGTGTTCGTGGTGGACGAGCTGGCCGACCTGATGATGACGCACAAGGAGGTCGAGACCTCGATCGTGCGCATCGCACAGAAGGCGCGCGCGGTGGGCATGCACCTGGTGCTGGCCACGCAGCGGCCGTCGGCGAACGTGGTCACCGGCCTGATCAAGTCGAACATGCCGTGCCGCGTGTCGTTCAAGGTCAACAGCGCGATGGACAGCCGCATCGTCCTGGACCACAAGGGCGGCGAGCTGCTGCTGGGCCATGGCGACATGCTGGCGCTGACCAACGGCGCGCAGGAACTGAAGCGCGCCCAAGGCACGCTGGTCGCCGACAAGGAGGCGCGCGCCGTCACCGGCTTCCTGCGCAACGTCGCCAAGCCAAGCTTCGAGCGCGTGCTGGTGGCCATCAAGGGCCCGGCCAGCGCCGAGGGCGCCGAGGGCGAGGCCTCCGGTACGGGCGGCCTGTCCGCCGCCGAGCGCGACCAGCTCTTCGACAAGGCCGTCGAGCTCGTCATCGAGAACAAGCGCGGCAGCGTCAGCTTCCTGCAGCGCCGCATGTCGATCGGCTACGGCCGCGCCAGCCGCCTGATCGACCAGATGGGCGAGGCCGGCATCCTGGGCCCGCACAAGGGCAACGGCATCCAGCGCGACGTGCTGATCACGATCGACGACTGGCACCGCATGCAGCAGCTCGAGGCCGAGGGCGACGACCGCACCGACGAGGAGATCGCGGCCGACCGGAAGCTGATGGCCAAGGTCGACCAGGAGAGCGACGCCTTCCAGGACGCGTTCCACGACGGCGAAGAGGAGGAGGCCTGACCATGCAGCTGACACCCGAGATCATCCGCCGCGGCCTGGACGCCGCCATCGAGCAGGCCGAGAAGGGCTGGCGCGAGGGCGGCATCCCCATCGGCAGCGCGCTGCTGGACGAGTCCGGCGCCGTCGTCGCCGCCGGGCACAACATGCGCGTGCAGAGCGGCGACCCTACCGCGCATGCCGAGGTCAGCTGCATCCGCAACGCCGGCCGCCGCCGCGACTGGCGCCGCCTGACCCTGGTCAGCACGCTGAGCCCCTGCCCCATGTGCAGCGGCACGGCCATCCTCTTCAAGGTGCCGCGCGTGGTGATCGGCGAGCACCGCACCTTCATGGGCGCCGAGGACTGGATGCGCGCCAACGGCATCCAGCTGACGCTGGTGGACGACCCCCGCTGCGTGGCGCTGATGGAGCGCCTGCAGCGCGAGAAGCCA
>JBIKJV010000039.1:0-18680 GCA_044360755.1 Phycisphaerales bacterium | reverse complement strand
GTGGTCAGGCAGCGGCGGCCCGTCCTGACCGCGCCGAAAACGCGTCCGGCCCCGTCGCAAGGACGGGGCCGGACGGAGATTCACGTGTTGGGCTGGGAAGCCTTCGTCACTCGGCCGAGCCGCGGGCCGCACCCGCGTCACGGGTCGCCTCGCCGGCGCGCGCGCCGCGCAGGAACGCGACGATGTCGGCCTGGTCGACGCGCCCGTCGCGGTTGATGTCCGCGGCGGCCAGTTCGCCCATGCCCATGCGACGCAGGTCCTTCACCGTCACGCTGCCGCGCGGGGTGTTGTGCGTGGCGTTGCTGCACGCCGCACCCAGCTGGAAGAAGTTGCCCGAGATGAAGGTGAAGTCGGCGGTGTCGACATCGGTGTCGCCGTCGAAGTTGCTCCGCGCGGCCGGGGCAACAGCGCCCGAGAAATCGCCCACGTAGTGGCCGAAGTCCAGGATGTCGACCAGGTCGTCGTCGTTCGAGTCACCCTGCTGCAGGGTGCCGAAGTCGACGGTCCACTTGGTGCCCGACGTGCCGAAGCCGGCCGCGGTCTTGCGCAGCGAGTGCGCAAGGTCCTTCAGGCTGGCGCAGGCGGGGCTGCCGATGATCGCCGGCGCGATGTCCACGTCGACGCTGCCCGAGGCCAGGCCCGCGTTGTTGACCATCGGCACGATGGCCGCCTGGCCGCCCGTGGGGCCGCCCGAGTACGTCATGTTCACGCCACGGGTCGAGTTGCCGGCCGCGACGCCGTCGAGGGCCGCCGCGATGGTCAGCACCTGGCGGTCATCCACCTGCACCGTGCGGGTCTCCGACGCCGTGTTGCCCGCGGCGTCAGCGGCCGACCAAACCACCGTGCTGGTGCCCTTCGGGAACCGCGCGGGGATCGAGGCCTGGGTCGTGCTGTCGGGCAGGGTCACCTGCACCGACATCGTCAGCGACGTGCCGCATGAATCGCTGGCCGCCGGCGCCGCGCCGGTGAAGGCCGCGATCGCCGCGCCCAGGTAGCCCGCATCGCAGGCCTTGCCCGAGACCGAGCTCGGCGCGCCGCCGATCACGAAGCCGGCCAGGCTGGTCACGCTGACGCTCGTGTCGGTCGTGAAGCTGATCGGCTGGCCGTTGCTGTCGGTCACGCGGTTGGTGAAGCCGCTGGTCGCGAAGGCCGCGCCGATCGCGTCGCCGCACAGCGTGGTCTTCGCGCGGAAGGTCAGCTGCGCCACGTTGCCGGTGGCCGTGCCCGCGCCGCTGCCGGCGAAGATGCCGGTCGCGAAGGTCACGCTGTTCGACGTCGAGGCGCTGTAGATCACCAGCGGGAAGGCGTTGCCGCCGGCCACGCTGACGAAATCGACCTTCGTCGGGTCGAAGCCCACGCGCGCCTGCGCGCCGACCGCCGAGCTGGCCAGGTCGGAGATGTCGACGTTCACGACGAAGGTGTCGTTCACCTTCACCGTGGGCGAGGAGACGAGCTTCAGCTTCGGGGTCGGGGTGCTGCCACCGCCGCCGCCAGAACTGGCCGTGAAACCACGGACCACGAACACCTTGCTGCTCGCGCCGTTCGTGGTCGCGCCGAACGTCGAGAAGAGGAACTCGCCCGACACGGGGTCGAGCGTGCCGCCCTCGGCACCACCAAGGCCCGTGATGAAGACCTCGCGGCTCGCGACGATCGGGATACCCGACTGGTCAATCAAGTACCGATTGATCGTGTTGTAGTAGTAGTCGCTGACCAGCACGGACGGCGTGCCGAACAGCGGGTTGGCCGTGGGGACGTACACGAAGCCCTCCAGTCCGTCGTTGCCCGTATCACAGCGAAGGGTTGCGGAGCCGAAGGTGTACGTTCCATCCTGATTCGCCGAATAAGGCAGCGTGTAGACCTCGCCGTGGTCGTAGTTGCCGACGACAAGGGTGCCGGCACCGGGGAAGCCCGCCGGAATCAGGACCGCTGCGCCCGTCGACGGAGCGACGCCGAGAGGCGTCAGGTGGGTGATCGTGGCAGCGGCATTCGCACCGGGGAGGATCTGGCCGATGCGGTTGTTGAACGCGTTGCCCGCGCCGTTGTCGGTGTAGTCATACGTCGTGTGGCAAAGGGTGCCGTTCGGCATGAACCACAGGCCGCCGTCGATGTACGGCGCCGACGCGTACACGGTCGCCGTGCCGGTGAAGCCAGTGATCTGCCCGGCCTGGTTGCGCGCGACCGAGATCTGGTAGATCTTGCCGGGCGCGTAATTCGCCGATCCACCGATCAACAGCGTGTTGTTGTCCTTGAAGACGAGGCCGCCATACGACGCGGGAACGCCCGGTACCACGCCGAGGTCCGCGATCGAGTAGGTGGAGCTGTAGGGCGCCGTCACCGATTGGGCGAAGGCGGCCGAAGTCGTGGCCACGACAGCAACCGCCGAAGCGGCGGTGAGCGAACGGATGAACATCTCTGGGACCTCAGTTGAGCGGTGATCGAACGGATCGCCCCGGGAGCGACTCACGGGGTACCCCGCAACTATGCGCGGGATTTCCCCCCGCGCAAACACGGGCTGTCCACTCGGACAGCAACTATCGCCGGTTATCGGTCGCCATGCTCCCCCCGCGGCCGCCCTCGCCTCCTCAGACCGTCGTCACCCCCATCGCCTTCCGATTTACCTGCTGCGCGATCCGGCTCAGGTCGACGTCCGCGCGCCGCTCCTCGTCCAGCGTCTGCTGCAGCGTGCGGACCGCCCCGTGGAACCCCAGCAGGGACGCCCACGTGCGGGCGCAGCCGTAGCCGGCGATCTCGTCGTGCTCGATGTGCTGGACCCCCGCGATGATCGCAGCGTCCCGCACGTGCGGCTCGGTGCGCGGCGCCTTGGCCAAGTCCAGGCAGTCCTTCGCAAGACCCTTCATGCACGCGGTCTCGGCGCGCGCGGCGTGCGGCTGCAGCCCCAGTTCCTTGAACACCGCGTCCAGCCGCGCCACGTGCTCCTTCGTCTCGCTGCCGTGCGACCGCAGCAACTCAGCCAGCGCGCGGTCCGACGCATGGTCGGCCAGGGACGCCAGCAGCGCGCCGCCGTGGCGCTCGGCGGCGTAGAGCTCGTTCAGCTGCGTGACCAGCAGGTCCTTCATCGTGTTCATGGGCATGGGGCACCGTCCTTCGGATGCGTGGCGAACGCCTGCCACCGCGCGGCGGCATGCACGCCAAGCATCCGACGCAGGCGCCGGATGGCCAACGGGGAAGCGTTCGGGGATTACAGGGCCCTGGCACGCCGGCCGCACCCCCCCCAGCCGATGGAAGCGGACTACCCTGCAGCGCATGCACCCTGCCGCCACGCTTACCGCCGCGCTCCTGGCCACCACCATCCCCTTCCTGCCGCAGGACACGAAGCCCGCGCCGGCCGCACCCGCCGCGCCCGCGCCGCCCCCCGGCATGACGCAGGCCGACGTGGACGCCTACGCCGCCGCCGCCGCGCCGGGCGAGATGCACGCGTGGCTCGCCAAGGCGGCCGGCACCTGGACGGGCGTCAGCCGCAACTGGCCGACACCTGACGCGGCGCCGATGCCCTCGACGGTGACGATGAACAGCCGCATGGACCTGGGCGGACGCTTCCTGATGAACGACGTGCGCGCGGAATGGCCGGAGATCGGCACGTTCGAGGGCCGCGCCACGCTGGGCTACGACAACGCGCAGCGCATCTTCGTCTCGAGCTGGGTGGACAACATGGGCACCGGCATCATGAGCGGCACTGGCCAGCTTGCCGACGACCGAAAGACGCTGACCATCACGTACACGTACTTCGACCCCGCCAAGAAGAAGCAGGTCACCCTGCGCGAGGTCACCGTCCGCGAGACCGACGACCGCATCTGGCTGCGCATCTGGGGTACGAGCGCCGCCACCGGGAAGGAGTTCCTGATGACGGAGACGACGTACACCCGGGTGCCGCAGCAGCCCGTGCAGCCAACGCCGGCCGCGCCGCCGGTGCGGAAGCGCCCGCTCAACGACGGTCGCGGCGACCGGGACTGAGCGCGCGTGTAGTCCGTTCGTGCTACGGCTGGCGTGCAGTCCCGCACTCCCACGGGGTTTGCGCTGGACTCGGAGGCGACACGGGGCACTCTCTTCCTCCCTCGCACACCCCCCACTGGAGCACGACACATGATGCTCAACGCCGCCCCCCGCCGCACCCTCGCCCACACCGCCCGCCGCCCGGCCCTGGTGGCCGCCGCGCTCGTGGGCGCCGCCATGCTGCTTGGGACCGCCACGCCCCGGGCCGGTGCCGACACGGCCTTCGGCTTCCACATGGGCGTGAACGCCTCGGGCATGGAGTTCAGCGAGGGCACCTTCCCGGGCACCGTCAACACCAACTACGTGCTCCCCACCACCTCCGAGATCGGCTACTACGCCGGCAAGGGCATGGGCATCGTGCGGCTTCCCTTCGCCTGGGAGCGCCTGCAGCCCACGTTGAGCGGCGCGTTCGACACGACCTACCTGGGCTACATCCAGAGCGCCGTGACCGCCATCCGGGCCACCGGCATGATGGTGCTGCTGGACCCGCACAACTACTCCATGTACCGGCTGTCCGGCCAGAACCGCCACCACATCGGGTCGTCATCGGTGCCGGCCTCGGCGTTCGTCGACCTGTGGAAGCGCCTGGCCACGCTGTACAAGAACGATTCGGGCGTGGTCTTCGGCCTGATGAACGAGCCCGTGCAGTGGGACGACTACGGCGAGGAACTGCAGTGCGCCGAATGGGCCGGCTACTGCAACCAGGCCATCGCCGCAATCCGCGACACGCAGACGGGCGCGGGCGCCACGCAGAACTGGATCCTGGTGCCGGGCAACTTCTACACCGGCGCGTGGAGCTGGACCACCACCACCGACACCACCGGTGCCACGAACGGCACGGCGATGCTGGCGGTCACCGACAGCGCCGGCAAGATCGCGTTCGAGGTGCACCAGTACCTGGACAGCAACTACTCCGGCACGTCGGACACCTGCGACGCCAGCCACGGCGCCGAGAACCTGGCCAACTTCACCACGTGGCTGCGCTCGAACGGGCGCATCGGCTTCCTTGGCGAGATCGGCGCCGGCTCGAACACCGTGTGCTACGACGACCTGAACGGCGCGTTTGACTTCCTGGAGACCAACAGCGACGTGTGGTCGGGCTGGACGTACTGGGCATCCAGCAACTGGGCGATCCAGTTCAGCATCGAGCCGACCAACTGGACGTACAAGAGCAGCTCGGAGCAGGCTTCGCTGACGCCGGTCGACACCGCGATGATGACGACCGTGCTGGCACCGCGCTATGCCGATGGCGCGGGCGGCGCAACCTGCGCTCCCGACATCAACAGCGACCGCTTGGTGGACGGCGCCGACCTGAGCGCGCTGCTCGCGGCGTGGGGCCCCCATCCGCTGCTGGGCCACCGGGCCGACCTCAACTCGGACCGCCAGGTGGACGGCGCCGACCTCGCGGTGCTGCTCTCGCGCTGGGGCAGCTGCAACTGAGCGCACCACCGTCCGTCGCCGCGGCTAGGCTTGCTCCGCGCGTCCGCCTGGCCGCCGTGAGACCACATGCCTGACCAGCCCGCCCCGCTCGACATCCGGACCCCCGGCCTCAAGGACGCCCTGGCGAACGTCGGGCACCTGTGCGCGTTCGAGATCCTGCGCCGCTTCCAGCGGCCCGCGACGGTCCGCGAGGTGGCGCAGGCGGCGCACCGCGACGCGCCCACGATCCAGCGAGCCTTCGACGCGCTTGCGGCGGTCGGCCTGGTCGCCGCCGTGCCCGCCGGGCGCAACCGAAGGCTGACGACCTGGAAGGTCACGCGCCAGGCGATCATCGTCTCGTACCTGATCGGCAACCCGGCGGACGAGGCTGCCTACCGCACGCTTGGCGACCTGTTCGGCAAGCGGCGCCGCAGCGAGATCAGCCGCCTGGCCAAGCCGCGCGCGCAGCACACGCCCCTGGATTTCCACTGGTACAGCCTGCACGCGGCGCAGTTCGACCGCGCCGAGATCCGCGAGCTCTACGACTTGCTGCAGAAGCTCGAGGCGTTCTACCTGCGCTGCAACCAGCGCCACAACACGGTCGCCAAGGGCGGCTCGCAGGCGTGCAACTACCACGTGACCGTCGACGTCGACCCCCTGCTCGAAGGCGTGCTGCCGCTGCCTTCGCTCCAGATCCTGGGGCGCCACGCCGGCAAGGAGCGGCCGGCGGACGTCACGACGCAGGCACCCCCGCCGCTCTCGGCGCGCGAGATGCAGGTGGCGCAGCTGCTGGTCGGCGGCGCGACCAAGCGGGAGGCGGCATCCAGCTGCGGCATCTCCGAGCACACCGTCGCCGAGCTCACGCGCCGCACGTACCGAAAGCTCGGCATCAGCCGGCGCGCCCAGCTGGCGGTGGCGCTCGACAAGGCATCCAGGCGCGGCTGAGGCGCACGCGGGCGGCTACCCTGCCCCGCGTGACCCACCCGACGCAGTCGCAGGACGACGAACTCCAGGGAGAGCTCGAGAAGGGCTCGCCGCTCATGGAGCGCGTCGGCCTGGTGGGCGGGCCGCTCCTGGCCGCCGCCGCGTGGATGGCCGGTCCCAGCCTGGGCCTGGCGCCTGATGCGCGCTTGGTCTTCGCGCTGCTGGCGCTCATGGCCACCTGGTGGGTGACGCTGGCGGTCGAACCCGCGCTGACCAGCCTGCTGCCCTTCGTGCTGCTGCCGGTGCTCGGGATCGGCACGCCCGCCGAGATCGCCGCGCCCTACGCCAACGACGTCATCTTCCTCTTCGGCGGCGGTGCGCTGCTGGCGCTGGCGCTCGAGCGCACCACGGTTTCCTCGCGCTTCGCGTCATGGCTGGTGCGGCTGGCGGGCACGTCGCCGCTGCGCGTCCTGGCCGCGGTGATGCTGGCCACCGCCGTGATGAGCGCGTTCGTCAGCAACCTGGCCACCACCGCCACCATGCTGCCCCTGGCCACGGCGCTGGCCATGCGCACCCGCCGCGACGCCACGGACGAGGCCGGCCAGGCCGCGGCCAAGCGCTTCGCGACGTCGCTCCTCCTGGGCATCGCGTTCGCATCCAGCATCGGCGGTGCGGTCACGATCATCGGCAGCCCGCCCAACCCGATCGCGGTCGAGTGGCTGCGCAAGAACGGCGTCGAGATGGACTTCGTCCGCTGGCTGCGCTTCAGCCTGCCGACCGCGGCGGTGTTCCTGCCCGTCGCGATCGCGGTGCTGGGCGTGTGGATCTTCCCGGCGCGCGGGATCCGCGTGCCGCCGGCGCACGAGCAGCGCCACGCGCCGATGGGACGCGACGCGTGGGTGGCGCTGGGCGTCTTCCTGCTGGCCGTCACCGCGTGGGTGACGCAGCCGCTTTACGCCGGGGCGCTGCCGGCCGCCAAGGACGGCACGATCGCGGTGGCCGCGGCGGCGATCCTGTTCCTGGTGCCCAGCCGCGGGCGCCCCGGCCACGCCATCCTGGATGGCACGGCGTTCGCCAAGGTGCCGTGGCGCGTCTTGGTGCTGTTCGGCGGCGGCCTGTGCCTGGCCGACGCGATGCAGCGCAGCGGGCTCTCGACGTCGCTGGGCCAGCTGCTGCAGCACGCGGGCACGCTGCCTTCGCTGGGCGTGCTGGCGGTGCTGGTGACGGTGCTGGTCTTCGCCAGCGAGGTCGGCAGCAACACCACGCTCGTCGCGATGGCCGTGCCGATCGTCGGCGCGCTGGCGCCCGGACTGGGCGTGCAGCCCGAGACGCTGGTGATCCCCGCCACGTTCGCCGCCAGCTGGGCGTTCGCGCTGCCGGTGGGCACGCCGCCGAACGCGCTCGTCTACGCGACGGGCCGCGTCGCCAGCCGCGACATGCTGCGCGCGGGCCTGGTGCTGGACGTGATCGCGATCGTGGTGATCGTGGCGATGGCGCGGCTGCTGCTCTGAGAGACAGGGGACAGGTCCACCTGTTCCCTATTTCGCGCAGCGCCAGCGCCACGCGTCGCGCAGCGCGCCGTAGAAGCGCGCCGCGTAGGCCGGCGCGTCCATCAGCGGCGAGGCCGCCATCCGCGCGCGCGCGGTGCGCCGGAATTCCTCAGCCCACGCGCGGTCGGTCGCCGCGCGCGCCGCGATGCGCACGAACCCCGCCGCGTCGTCCGCCACCAGTTCGCCGAAGCCCGCCGCGCGCAGCAGGCTGGCCGACACCCGGCTGGCGTGCCGCGCCCCGGGCAGCGTGACCACGGGCACGCCCATCCACAGCGCCTCGCACGTGGTGGTCGTGCCGCCGTAGGGCGTCGTGTCCAGCGCGGCGTGCACGCGGCCGTAGAGCCGCAGGTGCGCGTCGATCCCCGGCACGTACGCCAGCAGCTCCACACGCGACTCGTCGATCCCCGCTGCGCGCATCCGCTCCAGCAGCGCCCCGCGCGTCCCGGGGTCCCCCAGCGACCGCGCCTTCAGCAGGAGCCGCGAGCCGGGCACCGCGTCCATCGCCAGCTTCCAGAGCGCCAGGCACTCCGGGCCCACCTTCGCCGTCAGGTTGAACGACCCGAACGTCACCGGCGCGTCGGCGGCCGGCATCTCGGGCTCGGGCGCCGTGTCGGGCGGCGCGTAGCACAGGAAGCACGGGTCCATGCGCTGCAGGCGCTCGGTGCACGCGCGCTCGGACCCGGGTGGGTCGGTGATCGAGTCGACCAGGCGTACGTCGATCGCCGGGTGCCCGGTGGTCGCTGGATGGCCGATCGCCGTGGCCACCAGCGGCGCGGGCTTGCGGTCCAGCGCGCGCAGCCGGTTGCCGTTCGAGTGGCCCGCCATGTCCAGCAGCACGTCGATGCGCCGATCGCGGATCGCGCGGTCCAGCTCCTCGTCGGACATCATGGAAGCGTCGACCCACTCCGGGATCCACTCGCGGAACGCGCGCGCCATCGCGTCGTCCTTGGGCGCGCGGATCGTCGAGAACGCCACCAGCGTCCAGCCCGGCTGCACGTGCCGCGCGAACGCCTGCGCGAAGTAGCCCACCGAATGCGTCCGCAGGTCCGGCGACAGGATGCCCAGCCGCAGCGGCCGCTCCGGATCGCGGTCAAAGGCACCGAACGCCGGCACGCGCCCGATGCACTGCGCGTACCCCGTGATCGCGGCGTCGAACTCCTCGTCCGGCTCGGCGGAATAGTTCAGGATCTGCAGCAGGCGCGCGCGGATCTCGGCGTCGCCCGGGTACTGCGCGATCAGCTGCCGCAGCAGCGCGATGGCCTCCCCGTGGCGTTCCATGATGTCGAACGCGTCGACGCGCCGCACCTGCACGCGCAGCGTGCCCGGGTTCAGGCGTTCGCAGCGATCCGCTGCCTCGAGCGCACCGGCCGAATCGCCCGAGTGCACCAGCGCACCGCTCAGGCCGAAGTGCGCCGGCGCGCAGTCCGGGTCGAGCTGCAGCGCGCGTCGGTACGCCGCCACGGACTCCGGAAAGCGGTTCAGCGAGAACAGCACGTTCCCGAGGTTGGAATGCAGGTCGGCTGCGCCCGGCTGCTGCGCCACGGCGCGCTGCATCACCTGCAGCGCCTGCTCGAACTCGTTCGCCTGCACCAGCAGCATCCCGAGCACGCGAATGCCTGCGGGGTCGTTGGGCGACAGGCGCATCGCCACGCGCACCGAATCGATCGCCTGGCGGAGCCGCCCGGAAGAGGCGTCCTGCAACGCGCGCTGCAGCGTTCGTTCGATGCCCATGCGCCGATGGTACGCGCGCTCAGAGCCCCATCAGCAGGACGGTCCCGACGCACAGCACGAAGTACGGCACCAGGCTCGCGGCACCGGCGTAGTCCTTCGCGACGCGCTGGCCCAGGAACAGCATCACGATGTTGGCGGCCGCCAGCTGCGCGCCCCACGTGGCCACCGCGGTGCGGCCGTCGAACGCGATCGCCAGCGCACCGGCCGCCGAGACGAACCCGGCCAGCACCTCGGTCACGGTGACCGTCACCAGCATCGCCTTCACCTGCCCGCGCAGCGGCGATTTGGCGAAGTGACCCTGCAGCCACTCCAGGTTGCCGCGGAAGTCGATCACCTTGTCCAGCCCGGACTGGATGAACAGGATCGCGATCATCGCGGCGGCAAGGAACTGCGCGGAAGGAACGGGGCTGAGCAGGCGGTCGATCATGTGGCGTGGTCCTGCGCGGCAGGGTAACGCAGGGCGTGGAGCGCGTCACGGACGGGCCAGCCGACCGCTACGATCCCCGCCCGATGCACGACTACCAGCGCCGCTTCGTCGATTTCATGCTCCAGGTCGGGGTGCTCTCGTTCGGCGACTTCACCACCAAGAGCGGGCGCAAGACCCCCTACTTCGTCAACACGGGCAAGTACCGCTCGGGCACGCAGCTGGTGCAGCTGGGCCGCGCCTACGCCGACGCGATCGAGCGCTCGTTCCCGGAGGGCTTCGACTGCCTCTTCGGGCCCGCGTACAAGGGCATCCCGCTGGTCGTCGCCGTGGCGATGGCGTTCGCCGAGCGCGGCCGCGAGGTCGAGTTCTGCTTCAACCGCAAGGAAGCCAAGGACCACGGCGAGGGCGGCGTGCTGGTCGGCCGCCAGCCGAAGGACGGCGACCGCGTGCTGATCGTCGAGGACGTCACCACCGCCGGCACGTCGATCCGCGAGACCGTGCCCGTCCTGCGCGCCGCGGCGAACATCCGGCTGGCCGGCCTGGTCGTTTCGGTCGACCGCCAGGAGCGGGCCAGCGAGACGTCCACGCGCACCGCGCTGGCCGAGGTCGGCGCCGAGTTCGGCATGCCCACCGCCGCGATCGTCACCATCGACGAGGTCATCGAGCACATGGGCAGCCGCCTGACGGCCGCCGACTGCGAGCGAATCGCGGCGTACCGGGCGCAGTACGGGGCGTGACGGGCCGAACGGCGCTGCCCCGGCGTGCGCCCTGGTCATCCACGCTCAACGCGCCGGCAACCCGGGTTCGGCCTTCGCCTTCACGCACGCGGACAGGCGCTCCGGGCCGTCGCTGCGCGTAAGCACGGCATCGACGAACACGTCCGTGCCCTCGCGGCGCGAGTTCACGCGCACGTCCGTCATGCCGGCCTCGGAGCCCATCTGGATCGATGCGGGCTCGCCCAACCTGGCCAGGATGCGCGGCGCGGCCAGCGTGGCGCCGGACGCATCGGTGATGCGGATCTCCGACAGGACCAGCTCCTCCGCTCCATCCTTCGCGCGGTCGCCGCGCACCAGGCGTGCGTCGACGGCCATCGCCGCGGGACGGCCGGCGTCGTTCGCGCCCTGCGGCGCGGCCACGGGGGCCGAGCATCCGGCACCGCCGACCGAGGCCAGCAGTGCCAGAATCACGCCGATGGGGAACTGAGGGTGGGTTGATCGCATGGGCGAGCAACGCGGGGGCTGGCCCACGGATTGCGACCCAAACAACCACATCACGGGCCGATCACGCCGCGTCGGACGCGGAAGGTCCGGGGCCGTCCGCATCCGGTCGCCGCGGCGGGAGCTTGACCACCCGCGCGGCATCCCGCTCCTCATGCACCTTCAGCATCGCGAAGAGCCCCTCGAGGCTTCCACCGGACGCGCGCACCAAGGCATCCCGGTTTCGCCGGACTTCTTCAAGGATTGGATCCTGGGGTCGTTCGTCCGGCATGTCAGCGCTCCAAGAGTTCCTCTGGGGTGCAGAGGATCGGTGGATCATAGCCGTGCGCGCGCAGCGTTCGCTCGATCAGGTGCCGGGCCCGCGCATTCGCGATGTGACGGCAGTTCCACGTCAGCAGGTACTCCGCGCCATTCTCGGCCGCAATCGCGATGTGGAGCGCATCGGCGAGTGCCGTCGCCGGCACCGCGAGCTCGTCCAGGAGCGAGCGGGCAAGGTCCCGGCCTGCCTCCGTCATCGCAAGCACGGGGAGGCTCTCGACCGCCTGGAGCCGACGCCTGGCGGATTCCGGGTGACCCATCGCGACCTCCTGCAGGACGAGTTCCGAGACCACCGCGTTGAAGGCCGGACGCACGCCGGACCACCACTCCAGCGTGAGACGCTGGTGCGCGGCCATGACGACGTCGCGGCTCGGGCGCGAGGTGAGGTAACTGATCACCGACGTTTCGACGTAGACGGTTGATGGCATGGCGCGAATCTACGGATGCAATTGGTCACGCCCGGACTTTCGTGCGGAAGTTCCAGAGAACGGCGCCGTCGCCATGCTTCCCCACCGGCGCGTCGACGCCGCCTCGGCAATCGCCAACCACCACCCCCGCTACCCTGCGCCCATGAAGAGCAAGGCCACCACCGTCAAGGCGTACCTGGCGACACTCCCCGCGGACCGCCGCGCCGGCATCGAGGCCGTCCGCAAGGTGATCCTGCGGAACCTGGACAAGGACTACGCGGAGAGCATGCAGTACGGCATGATCGCCTACGCCGTGCCGCACCGCGTGTGGCCGCTGGGCTACCACTGTGATACCAGCAAGCCGCTCATGATGGCCGCACTGGCCAGCCAGAAGAACTGCCTGACCGTCTACCTCATGAGCGTCTACTCGGACAAGAAGGAACGCGTGTGGTTCCAGAAGTCATGGGCCAAGTCAGGAAAGCGTCTCGACATGGGCGGCTGCTGCATCCGCTTCAAGAAGGCCGAGGACGCCGCGCTGGACGTGATCGGCGAAGCGATCCGCCGCACGCCCGCGAAGGCATACGTCGCGACCTACATCAAGGCGCTGGCCAGCACGGGCCGCGGGCCGGACGGCAAGAAGCTAAAGACGGGGGCCGCGGCCGCGAAGAAGGCGACGAAGAAGGCGGCCACGAAGGTCGCCAAGAAGGCCACGCCGAAGACACCCAGCGCTGTCGCAAGCAAGGCCACGAAGAAGCGATCCGCACGCGGCGCGAGGTGAGCGAGTGGGCGTCCAAGAAGTCCACCCCCTGCCCACCGGCAGCATCGCTCACCCGCTGCCGCCCGCCATCGCCGGGTAATCGTTGTACCCGCGCGCCCCGTCACCGTAGAAAGTCGACTCGTCCCAGCCCGCGAGCTCCGTGCCCGCCGCGATGCGCGCGGGCAGGTCCGGGTTCGAGATCGCCAGCTTGCCGAACGCGACCGCGTCGGCAATGCCCAGGTCAAGGTCCCTCTGAGCGGCGGCCACGTCGCGGCCGTACCCGTTCATCACCACCGGTCCGCCGAACGCCTGCCGCATCTCGCGCGCAAGCGCGTGATCGAACGGGCCGTCCCAGCCGTGCTGCGGCAGGTGGTGGTTGTACAGGTGCAGGTACGCGCACCCCGCGCGCCCCAGCTCCCGCGCGGCGCGGACGCAGCGCTCGCGGTCGTCGGCAGCCGGCGGCAGTTCCGCAACGCTCCCGAGCGGCGAGAGCCGCACCCCCACGCGCGAATGGCCGAATGCCCGCGCGGCCGCGTCCGTCGCCTGCAGCAGCAGCCGGAGCCGGTTCTCGATGCACCCGCCCCACACGTCGTCGCGGTCGTTCAGGGTCCCGGACATGAACTGGTCGATCAGGTAGCTGTTCGCCGCGTGGATCTCCACGCCGTCGAAGCCCGCGGCCTTCGCGTTGCGCGCCGCGTGTGCGTAGTCCTCGACCACGCGCGGCATCTCGTCCGTCCGCAGCGCGCGCGGCAGGGTGGCCGGCACGCGTTCGCGCGTCCCGTCGGGATGGATGACGGTGATCCGCGCATTGGACGCCTTCGCGACGCACGACACCGGTGCCCCGCCGCCCGGCTGCCACGACGAATGGCTCACGCGCCCCACGTGCCACAGCTGCAGGAAGATCCGGCCGCCCGCCGCGTGCACGCGGTCGGTGACCGTGCGCCACCCGGCCACCTGCTCGGGCGTCTCGATGCCGGGCGTGCATGGGTAGCCCTTGCCCTCGCGCGTGATCCAGGTCGCCTCCGCGATCAGCAGCCCGAACGAGGCCCGCTGCGCGTAGTGCTCCGCCTGCAGCTCGCCCGGCACGTCACCCGGCTGGTACGCCCGTTGCCGCGTGAGCGGCGCCATGAAGACACGGTTCGAGCAACGCAGTCCGCGGATGTCGATCGGTTCCACGAGGGATGGCATGCCGGCGGATGGTAGGCCCGTCACGCCGGCCCGCGCCCCCGCCGCTACCGCCCCGTGCCCACCGGCAACGTCAACACCGGGCTCGACTGGCCATCGGCGGTGATCTGCAGGTCGTACATGTCGCGCACCATGGCGAAGAGCACGCGCGACGTCTGGTCGGCGGGGTCGATCCAGTACCAGTACCGGCCGTCGTTGACCGCCACCAGCGCGTCGGCCGGCCTCGAGCTGCCGCAATGCACGCGGAAGACCGCGCGCATGTGCCGCGAGACGTCCTGGTCGGCCTTGACGCGGGCCATGCGCTCGTAGAGCTCGGCCTCGGTGTCCACGTCCTCCGGCGGCGGCGGCATGCCCGGCACGTCCTCGACGCCCATCGCAAGCAGGTGCAGCGTCGCCACGAAGGACCGCGCGCGGATGGAGAGCGTCTCGCCCGGCCAGATGTCCTCGGATGCCACCATGCGGAAGCTGTCGGCGCGGGTCGGCAGGCCCAGCAGGCGCTTCAGCTCGGGGGCTTCGGGCGCGGACTCGATGCCCGCGTAGTAGGTGATCACGGGGATCCGTTCGATGGTTCGGTAGTCGTAGTTGCCGTCCGGCAGCCGCACGAACGCGCCTCCGCCCTTGCTGGAGGTGATGATGCGGTCCAGGGTCACTTCGGCACGGGGGATGGGCTCGGAATTCCACGTGATCGACTGGGGAACCTGGCTCAGCGACAGCAGGTGGCGCGACTCGAGCGCACGCATGATCTGCAGCAGCCTGCCGAAGCCCGGCCCGTCCAGCGCGATGCCGTCGCCGCTGCTCACGTCGAAACCCTCGACGTTCCCGATCTTCTCGACGCACATGAGCGTGACCAGCGGCAGCGGCCAGGGATCGGCGACATCAGCTCGCGCGCCAGGCGCTCGCCCTGCTGCGGAATGAACGTGATGTTGGGCGTGTAGCTGAGCGTCAGGCTGCCGCCGGCCCCACCGCTGACCATTCCGTCCGACGGAATCGCGACGGCCCCGTTGGTGCCCGCACCCACCGTGGACTGCACGTTGATCAGGCTCACCGTCATCCACTGCGCCGGCCGGCGCTGCGACATGCGCACGATGTTGAGCAGCATCTGCCGGTCCATCGTCTCGGCGACCGACGTGTTGAACGCGACGTGGCTGTCCTCCAGCACCCAGGAGCCCCAGCGCGAGCAGCCGGCGGGGATGAGCGCGGCAATGGCGAAGGCGGCGGGCGCCAGGCGGGCGAGGAGGCCGAATCGGAGGCGGGGACGGGTCATTCCGGCAGGATAAAGGCGCTCAGCCGCCCAGAGCGGATCCATCGGATCCGATGACGCCCGCCTGCGAATCCCGCAGCGTCCCCACGGTCACTGGCCGAGCTGGCTGCGGAGCCGCTGGTACACGGGAGCGAAGCGGCCGGCGCTGCGCATGCCTTCCTCGGCAAGCGTACGCGCCGCCGCCGCATTGCCGGTGCGCACGTACGACATGAACAGCGCCTGGTCGCAGGCGACCAGGTCCTCGGCGCGCATGCGCGGGCGCGCGGCAAGGAGCGGCGGGATGGCCTCGGCCCACTCGCCGCGCAGCTGGTGCAGGCGGCCGACGTAGCGCTCGGTCAGGCCCGACTCGGAGAATCCGTTCCCGAGCAGGAAGTTCCCCTCGGCGATCGCCGACGCCGCCTCGGCCCGGTCCTGCTCGGTGAGCGAGCCGCGCAGCTTCTCGCGGCACGCAAGCGTGAAGTAGATGTACTCCAGGTGCCACGACGTGTACGTGGGCACCTGCAGCTGCGCGACCTCGTACAGCGCCCGCGCGGCATCGACCTTGTCCTCCTGCAGCAGGACGCGGGCCACCATGCCGGTGAGCGGACGCAGGCCGCCGGCGTGCGGGACGCTGGTCTGCCACTCGCCCGCGGCCTTGCGGACGCCGGGCGACATGGTTGACTCGAATGCACGGCACGCGCCGTCGAAGCGTTCGAAGGCCGCCGGATTGCTGCGCTTCATGAACGGCACGCCGAACAGGGTGCGCAGCGTGTGGTTCACCCGGTAGGTGTCCCATTCGTTCGCGCGCAGGCGATCGGCGTAGGCCTGCCATCCGGGAAGCGCGGCGACCGCCGCGGGATCCACCGCAAGCCCCCCCGACAGCCCGGACATGCACTGCACGACCGCGCGCGCCACCTCGGCCTGCCCGCGCAGCGAGGGATGCACGTGGTCGTCCAGCAGCTCCCAGCCGGTGGCACCCTCGGGCGAGAGATCCCGGAACCGCTCGGCCACGTCGCACAGCACCGCCCCCTGCGACGCCGCCGCATCGCGGATCGCCTGCTCGGTCTGGCTGGTTGGGCGCCACGGCATGGTGTCCAGGTCGCGCGCACGCAGGAAGGCCTGCTTGGCGCCCTTCACGTCGCCCGCGGCCTGCAGGCTGCGCGCCAGCGCGAACTGCGTCCAGGCGCTGCCCGGCGCACGCGCGGCCGCCGCGCGCAGCGTGTCGCAGGCCGCGGCGGCAGGCGGGGCCGCGGCGAGCCGCGCAATCTCAGCCACGCCCGCGGCGTCGAGCCCGCCCTGGTCGTCCTCGCCCAGCGGCGCCAGCCCCGACTCGTTGCTGGCCGTGGTGCACACCACCACCTGCACGCCGGCCGCCTTCACGTCGGCCAGCATGCGCTCCAGGTTCGTCCGCAGGTTGCGCGCCGCCGCCGCACGCAGCGACGAGTCCGCAGGGATCACGGTCTGCCCGATCATCTGCTCCATCAGCGTGCGGTTCTCGTCGGCGCGGCCGCGCAGCACGCCCTCCACCGCCTGGACCACCGCCAGCCCGCGCGCCGCGCGCATCAGCGGCAGCGCCCAGGTGGGCATCGTGCCCGAAGCGTTGATCGATGCCGTGCCGTAGGCGCCGAAGAACTCGTTGTTGCCCACGTAGAAGACGAAGAGGTCCGGGTCGTAGCGCAGCGCGTCGCGCACCTGGTAGATCAGCGGGAAGCTGGCGATCGCCGTGGTGCCCAGGTTCACCACCTCGACGCGCCGGCCGGGCCATGCGTCGGAGAGCATGGATCCCAGGAACGCCGACATCGCCAGGTTGGATGGCTGCGGATAGCCCTTCGCTGCCGATTCGCCGATCAGCACGATGCGCACGGTGCCCGCCGGCTTGGGCATGCAGAAGCTCGATTGCTCCGCGTAGCCGGGGCGCGACGGATTGGCGAAGAAGTACGGCTTGCTGGCCGCCGGTTCCACGATGCACAGCTGCGCACCGGACGGCAGCGTGCCGACGCGGCGGATGAATTCGGGATACCCGCCCCAACCGAACAGGCGCAGCGCCAGCTCGATCAGCAGCAGCAGCACCAGCGGCAGGCTGACCGTGATCGCGATGAACAGCGCGCGCTTCCACGCGGGCAAGGGCTGCGCATCCGGCGCGGTTGCGGTCGGATCGGTGGCCATCAGAACTGCCGCTCCGGATCATGTGGCGTTCGGGGGAGCGGCTTCCACATGGATTGCCCTTTCGGCGGCGCATGCACCTGCAGGCGATCGCGGCCCAGCAGCCGCGCGCCCATGGCGAGCGGGGTGATCACCAGGAAGAACGTGACCGCGAGCGCGGCCGTGCCGATGACGTTGGCGACCGTCCACGCGAACCCCATCCACGCCCAGTAGGCGGGCAGGCCGATCCGGGTGCCGGTCCCGGCGGTCGCAAGCGCGAACGCACCGAACCCCCACAGCACAAGCCCCATCGGCTGTGCGGCGCGGAACACGCCCCAGTCCACGAACCGGAACAGCGCCCCCATCACGCCGAGCGCCAGCGCCGTGCGCAGGGCCCAGCGGCGGAGTTCGGCGGGCGAGGGTTCCCAATTGATCGTGATCATCGAAGGCCAGGCGGGTTCAGAAGAGGGTGTAGATGTAGGGCGCGATCGAGCTGCCTCCGGCGATGATCAGCACGCCGGCCAGCAGCAGCACGATCAGGACGGGAATCAGCATGTAGGCCTTGTGCGTGAGCACGAAGCCCACGAGTTCGGAGAGGAAGGATCGGCGTTTCATGGGCGCTTGCTCCGCATCAGGTCATCGGCACGGCATCAGTCCGGCTTGAAGGAACGCTTGTACTCCTCGGCGCCCGGCATCGGCGGCTGCCTCTCCTTGCGCAGGATCCGGTTTCCCACCACCAGCACGTCCATGTCGGTGAACATGAAGCAGCGGTACGCGTCACCCGGGTCGTGCACGATGGGCTCGCCGCGGATGTTGAAGCTGGTGTTGACCAGCACCGGGCAGCCCGTGCGGCGCTCGAAGGCCTCCAGGATGGCATGGAAGCGCGGCGACGTGGCCGCGTCCACCGTCTGCACGCGCGCGGAATTGTCCACGTGCGTGATCGCGGGGACGACGCTGCGGACCTGCTTCAATGCATCGATGCCGGTGGCCCCGGTACCCGCGCCCTCCGGCGTGCGCAGGTGGCGCGCCGCGACGGGCGCCACCAGCAGCATGTAGGGACTCTCCACGTCCAGATCGAACCACTCCGATTGCCGGCCCGCGATCACCGCCGGCGCGAAAGGGCGGAACGACTCGCGGAACTTGATCGCCACGTTCATGCGGCGCTGCATCGTGGGGTCGCGCGGGTCACCCAGGATCGAACGGTGTCCGAGCGCACGCGGGCCGAACTCGGCCCGGCCCCAGAAGTGGCCCACGATGCGGCCGGCGGCCAGTTCCGCGGCCACGGCCTCGGCAAGGGCCGCGTCTTCAAGCCGATCGTGCACCGCGTGCATCGCGTCCAGCGCCGCGCGGAT
>JBIKJV010000002.1:0-50448 GCA_044360755.1 Phycisphaerales bacterium | reverse complement strand
AAGGACGGCGCGCTCACGGGCGTGGCGGACAAGATCCGCTCGTTCCTGGTGGTCATCACGCAGCTGAACGTGCTGCAGGCGGCGATCAACTGGATCGCGTGCGCCGTCCTGGGCGTGCCGTTCGCGTTCATGCTGTCGTTCTTCGTGTTCTTCTTCAACTACATCCCGACGATCGGCGCGATCATCGCCAGCGGACTGGTGATCGCGATCACGCTGGTCGCGAAGGGCTGGGGCGCGGCCATCGCGATGACGATCGTGCAAGTGCTGGCGGGCGTCGTGGTCGGCAGCATCATGCAGCCGCGCATGCTGGGCTCGCGCCTGGGTCTCTCGCCGCTGGTGGTGCTCCTCTCCCTGGTGGTGTGGGGCTACCTGCTGGGCTTCGCGGGCATGTTCTTCGCGGTGCCGCTGACCATCATCATGAAGATCGTGCTGGATTCGACGGACGATCTGCGTTGGCTCTCGGTGCTGCTGGGCGACGCCGCGGGTGCGAAGAGCGCGCGCGAGTGAAGCCATGGCGGACGCGGGCGGCGATGCGCTGGCGGCATGGCGGGAGCTTGGTTCCCCTGCGTGCGCGCCGCTGCTGGACGCGCTGCGCGGGATCGACGCCGCGCCCGCGCCCGCGGTGATCGAGCGCCTGCGGCGCGAGCACGGAGCAGGCAAGGTGACGGCGGCGATCGAGCTCTCGATCGCACGCACGCGCGCAGCGGCGAAGTTCGGCGCGGCGGCCACGGCACTCTGGGCGGACCGGCGCGGCGTGGAGATGGCGAGCGCCCCGCACGTGGCCGCATGGAAGGCGGAGCGCTTCGCGCGCGAGGGCGGCAACGCGGTTGACCTGTGCTGCGGGATCGGTGGAGACCTGGCCGAGCTGGCGCGCCGCGTGCCCGCGACCGGCGTGGACCTGGACCCGTTGCGCGCGTGGATGGCCGCGCAGAACGCGGGCGTGCCGACCGAGTGCGCCGATGCGACGGCGCGCGTGCGCGACGAGGACCTTGCCCACGCCGATCCCGCGCGCCGCGACGGCGGCGACCGGCGCATCGTGCGCAGCGTGGACCTGCTGCCGCCGCTCGCCGAGATCCGGCGCGTGACGGCACGCTGCCGCGGCACCGCCGTGAAGCTGGGGCCGGGCATGGACCTGGACGCCGCCGAGGTGCGCGGCGACGGCGAAGTGGAGTTCATCTCCGACGGCGGCCAGCTGGTGCAGCAGGTGCTGTGGACCGGCACACTGGCGTCGCACGCCGGCCGGCGCACCGCGACGCGGCTGGGCGCGGACGGCGCATGCACCGTGTCCGGCCTGCCGCAGCCGGCACCGCCGACGGACCTGCCGGGCGCGTTCGGCGACGCGATCCTGGTGCCGGACCCCGCGCTGGAGCGCGCGCGGCTGCTGGGCATGCTGGCTGCCGCGCACGCGCTGGCCGAGCCCGCGCCGGGGCTGGGCGTGCTGACCGCGTCCGGCGTGCCCGCGCATGCCGACGTCGCCGCGTGGTTCGAACGCTTCACGATCATCGAGGAGCTGCCCGCGCGCGAGCCGACCGTGGCCGCGTGGCTGGCGGCGCGCGGCGCGGGCATCGTGACGGTGCGCACGCGCGGCGGGGCATGCGACCCCGACGCGTGGCAGCGCGCGATGCGCGGGCCGGGCGACGAGCCGTGGACGGTGTTCGTGCTGCGCCTGGGCGAGGCGCGGCGCGCGTTCGCGGTGCGGCGGGCGTGATCAGTTCGCGGCCGGCGTGCCCAGGAAGTCGGTGTGCGGCCGGGCGTGCGCGGGCGGGGCCACGTCGGGCAGCCCGCTCATCACGTGCGAGCCGACGACCCTCTGCAGTTCGCGCGGGTCGACGCGCGCCAGCGCCTCGGCGAAGCCGGGGTCGAACTGCGCGCCCGAGCAGCGGACCACCTCAGCGACGGCCTCGGGCATGGGGCGCGCCTTGCGGTAGGTGCGGTTCGTGGTCATCGCATCCAGCGCATCGGCAACGGCCACCAGGCGGCCCAGCCTCGAGATCTCCATGCCGGGCGTGCCGTTGGGGTAGCCGCGGCCGTCGAAGCGCTCGTGGTGCTCCAGCACGCCGGGCAGCAGGTCCGCCATCTGCGGGATGCCCTTCAGGATCGCGTGCCCGATGACCGGGTGCGCGGCGATCTCGCGGAACTCCTCCTCGGTCAGGCGGTCGGTCTTGCGCAGCACGGACTCGCTGACGCCGATCTTGCCGATGTCGTGCACCAGCCCGCACAGCCGGGCGCGCGCGGCGTCCTCGTCGTTCAGGCCGGCGGCACGCGCGATCAGCCACGCGTACTCGGCCACGCGCGCGGAATGGCCGCGGGTGTACGGGTCCTTGGCGTCGATCGCGGCGATGAGCGCCTGCAGCGTGCCGTCGAACATCGCGCGCTGCTCGCTCTCCAGGCGCTGCGCCATGCGCGTGCGCTCCATGTTCGAGAGCGCCAGCGCCGCCACGCGGCCGATCGAGCGCGCGAGCGCAGCCAGCGTCTCGACGGGCACCTGCTTCTGGCCATGGTCGGCCAGGTAGATCATGCCGAAGAGACGGTCGCCCAGGTCCACCGGCACGCAGATGCACTGGCGCTGGTTGAAGGCGGCGATCGACTGCGCGACGGTCTGGCCGAGGTCGGCCTGCTGCGTGTCGCCGATGATGACCGGGCCATTCTTGGCGCGCCGCAACACCGAGCGGCTGAAGCGCTGTCGCGCGGCATCGGCGCCGCGCGAGGCCAGCACGCGGATCTCGGAGAAGTCCGACGAAGGCCGCACGAATGCGACGTCCTCGAAACCCGTGGCGGTGGCGATCGCGTCGACGGTGGCGCGCGCGACGGCGTCCTCGGTCCCCGCCAGGTGGATGTCCTGGCTGGCCGCGAGCACGGCCTCGAGCTGCGCGGCGCTGAGCGCGGCGGGCGCGACGGGCTCGACCCACTCGGTATCGGTGGCGGTGCTGTCGGCGATGATCGTGCTGGCGGGGTGGTCGGAGCTGCGCGCGATGAACTCGAGCGCGACGGGGCCGAAGTCCACGCGGTCGCCGGACTCAAGGGGGAGCGACTGGTACGCGCGGAGCGGCACGCCGTTGACGCGGGTCCCCGAGGAACTGCCGCGGTCCACGATGCGCCACGTGCCGTGGTCGGCGTCCTCGGCGACCCACTCGAGCAGCGCGTGCTCGCGGCTGACCGCCACGTCGGGCAGCACCAGCGCGTTGGCGGTGGAACGGCCGACGCGCACGGGGCCGGGCGGCTGGAGCCGGAACCGGACGTCGCTTGCGCTGCCGCGGGAGATGAGCCAGAACTGGTCCATCGGTTCCATAAGGATCGGCACACGGGCCCGGGGCATCAAGCCCGATTCCACGGGAAAGACGCGATTCCCGGCCACGGCTATCATTTTTCGGCCGTCGCCGCACGTCGCGGCACGGTCCACGAGCAATACGGAGTTTCCCCCATGGCCGGAGCCGACACCTTCACCTTCACCTCCCAGAACTTCCAGTCCGAGGTCCTGCAGTCCGACGTCCCCGTGCTCGTCGACTTCTGGGCCGAGTGGTGCGGCCCCTGCCGCATGCTTGGCCCGACCATCGACCAGCTGGCCACCGAGATGAAGGGCAAGGCCAAGGTGGGCAAGCTGGACATCGACGCCGCGCAGGAACTGGCGTCCAGCCTGGGCATCCAGTCGATCCCCACGGTCATGGTGTTCAAGGGCGGCAAGCTCGTGAACAAGTGGGTCGGCATCCGCCCGAAGAGCGACTACGCGAACGCGCTGGCGTGAGCGCGCGGCGCGCCCTGCGCGCCTGTGCCACCCGTCCATGCATGGTTATCAATCCGCGGGCGCCCCATTGGGCGTCCGCGGATTTTCGCTATCATCCGCACTCTTCCCCGCGGAGCCCCCATGGGCCGAGCGGCATGCAGCTGGGCCTGTAGCTCAATTGGAAGAGCGCTTCCATGGCATGGAAGAGGTTGTCGGTTCGAGCCCGATCAGGTCCACTTCGCCAATGAAACGAGCCCCGGCAGATGCCGGGGCTCGTGTCGTTTCCGGCGGGGTGCGGTCGGCTCAGTTCACCGAACCCGTCCCCGTGTAGCTCACCGCCATCGTCGGCAGTGCGCCACCCGCATCCATGCGGAGGGTCTTGGTGGCGGGGTAGGCCAGCCACGCGCCGGGGCGGTCGGACTCGCGCTTCACGTACGCCGAGGTGCCGTCGCTGAAGGAGACGGTCACGCCGTCGATGCCCGCGTCGAAGCTGAAGCGCCACACCATGTTCGCGCCCACCTGCCGGCCGCTGGCGACCACGTGGTCGCCCCAGGACGGCTGCTTGGCGTAGACCACGCCGCCCGTGGCGGTGCCGACCTTGGCAGCCAGTTCGTCAAGCACGGTGTCGAACGCCGCGCGGTCCGCCGGCGGGTTGTAGAGCGTGGGGTCCACGCCCGACTGCCACGCGTCGCCGTTCCAGAAGAGGAAGGTGTTGATGCCGCTCATGCCGAGCTGCAGCACCATCTCGTCCCAGTACGGGCTGGACGCGAAGCCGACCTCGATGCCGGGCTCGGACCACAGGTCGCCCCAGCTGCGGTTGGCCACCCAGGCGAACTTCGGGCGCTGTCCGCTCAGCAGCATCCCGCGCATCTTGTGGACCTCGAGCCGCAGGGAGACGAACGCGTCCCCAGCCGCCGGGTAGTCCGGCGTGGTGATGGCCGCGATGCGGCCGGGAGTCAGCATGCCGTAGAACTCGTTGGTGTCGTGCGTGCCGAAGCCGGCCGTGGCGTAGCGGTCCAGCTTGCCGGTGATGTCCGGGGTCACGTACGCCGCCTGCACCGGCATGCTCTGGTAGTTGCTGACGGTGGCCGCGGGGTACGCCGCCTTGATGGGCTCGTACACCGCCGCGTTCATCGCTGCGTCGAAGCGGCCGGCCATCACCTCGATCCACTGGTAGTAGAGGGGCGATCCCCAGTACATGACGGAGGACGAGCTGATGTCCGTGGGCAGGCCCAGCTGGCCGGCAAGGGTGGCCCAGCGCGGATCGGCCTGGATCTTGCCCCAGGCACCGTCGACCGACATGAAGTGGGTGGCATGGAGCGTCGTCTCGTTGTCGAAGACGAACCCGTCCACCTGGACGCCGCGGGACTTCAGGCCGTCCAGCAGCGCCTGCATCCGGGCCTTCACGGCCACGATGCCATTGTCCATCCACGGGCCACGCTGGTTGGTCGGCGCGTCGACGTACGAGGTGGTGGTGACAGGCACAAGCGTGGCGGTGGTGCGCTTCTTCTTGCCGCTGCCGATGGTCGTGTACTTCCAGACGTAGGTCGTGGTGGTCGTGGCGGTCCGGACCAGGCAGCGGTCGGCCGGGTTGTCGGCCATGTCGTTGACGTAGAAGAACATCAGCAGCCAGCGGTCACCCGCGGGCTTGGCCATGATGTTGCGCGCAACCACGTCGATGTTGGAGTCGAGCGTGACCCAGACCATCGGCGAGAGGTTCGGCGTGGCGGCAGGATCGGCCGTTCCCCAGGTATGGGCACGGAACGGGCCGGCGGACGCGGCGCCGGCCAGGCCCGCGGCGGCGCAGGCCGCGAGGAGCGCGCGGCGGGCGACGTGCACGGTGCGTGGGCGCGGCGCGCGGTCCGCGGCGGGAACGGTGGCGCAGGAGCGGCGGAAGACGGATGGAACGAGTCGCATGGAAGCTCTCTCCCCGGCGGGAACGCCCCAAGCAACGGTCGAATTGTCCGTGTGTCCAGCGCGAGACGCTCGCGGCGGTGCCTGGTGGCGCGGCCCGCGTCTGAACAAGGTGACGAAGGACAGTAGGCAACGCGCGGAACGGTGCGCGCGGAAAGGGCCCGGTTTCTGCTTGGAAATCTGCATCCCGGACCTGCGGCGGCAACGAGGGGAACGCGCGCCGCGCGATACGCTCCCCTGCCATGGACACCGGCTGCTTCATCGGCGGCGCCTTCGGGCCCGCGGCCTCGGGACGCACGTTCACGGTCCGCAACCCCGCCACGGACGTGGCGGTCGCGCAGGTGGCCGACGGCGGCGCGGACGATGCGCGGCGCGCGGTGGCGGCGGCCGCGGCAGCGTTCCCCGCGTGGAGCGCGCTGGCCGCGATCGAGCGCGCGAAGCACCTGCGCGCGCTGGCCGCCGCGATGCTGCGCGACACCGAGCGCCTGGCCGCGCTGTGCACCGCCGAGTGCGGCAAGCCGCTGGCCGAGGCGCGCACCGAGGTTGCCTATGGCGCCAGCTTCCTGGAGTGGTACGCCGACGAGGGCCGCCGCGTGTACGGCGAGACGCTGCCCGCGAGCGACCCCGCCAAGCGGCTCTTCGTGCTGCGGCGCCCGGCAGGCGTGGCCGCGGCGATCACGCCGTGGAACTTCCCGATCGCGATGGTCACGCGCAAGATGGGCCCCGCGCTGGCGGCCGGCTGCACGCAGGTGGTGAAGCCCGCGGAACAGACGCCGCTGAGCGCGCTGGCGATCGCGGCGCTGGCGGCGGAGGTCGGGTTCCCCGCGGGCGTCGTCAACGTGGTGCCGGGCATGGACGCGCCCGCGATCGCCGGCACGTTCTTCGAGGGCATGCACGTGCGGCACCTGAGCTTCACGGGCAGCACGGAAGTCGGCAAGATCCTGCTGGCGCAGAGCGCGCGCACGGTGATGCGCGTCTCGCTGGAGCTGGGCGGCCACGCGCCGTTCATCGTGTTCGACGACGCCGACCTGGACAAGGCGGTGGCCGGCGCGATCGCCAGCAAGTTCCGCAACGCCGGGCAGACGTGCGTCTGCGCCAACCGCTTCTACGTGCAGCGCGGCATCCACGACGCGTTCGTCGCCAAACTTGGCGCCGCGATCGCCGCGCTGAAGGTGGGCGACGGCGCGGCGGCGGGCACGCAGGTGGGACCGCTCATCGACGACGCGGGCCTGGCCAAGGCCGAGCGCCACGTCGCCGACGCGGTGGCCAAGGGCGCGAAGGTGGTGACGGGCGGCGTGCGCGTGCGCCCGGCGGGCTGCGCGGACCGCTTCCTCGCGCCGACGCTGCTGGACGGCGTGACGCAGGGCATGCTGTGCTTCCGCGAGGAGACGTTCGGGCCCGTCGCGCCGGTGTGCACGTTCGACACCGAGCCCGAGGCCCTGGCCGCCGCCAACGACACGGAGTACGGCCTGGCCGCCTACGTCTTCACGCGCGACGGCGCGCGCATCATGCGCATGGCCGAGGGCCTGCAGTACGGCATCGTGGGCGTGAACGACGCGCTGCCCGCCACCGCGCAGGCGCCGTTCGGCGGCGTGAAGCAGTCGGGCCTGGGCCGCGAGGGCGGCCGGCACGGCATCGAGGAATACCTGGACCTGCGCTACGTCAGCTGGCGGATCGACTGAGCCGCGCGGGGCGTCAGGACTTCTTCTCGCTGGTCAGGCCCGTGGCGCCGGCCACGCGGTCCGTGGTGCGCTCGGCCAGGTTCGCAAGCTTCCTGATCTCCTCCAGGTCGCGGAGGTTGGCGATCTTGTTCATGAACTTGATCGCGACGAAGACGCTGAAGGCGATGATCACGAACTGCACGACGGTGTCCAGGAACGCGCCGTAGCGGATGGCCACCGCCGCCTGCGCGGCGACGCCGTCCTTCGCCTCGACGGCGGGCTTGATGATCCACTGCAGTTCGGTGAAGTTGACGCCGCCGATGGCCCAGCCCAGCGGGGGCATGAAGATGTCGGTGACGATCGAGTTGACGACCTTGCCGAAGGCGGCGCCGATGATCACGCCGACCGCCAGGTCCAGTGCGTTGCCCTTGACGGCGAAGTCGGTGAATTCCTTGATGAAGCCCATGGTGTTCCTCCTGGTTGGCCCGCGGCGCGGGTCGGGCGGGCAGCGTAACCTCGCGACCCCATGAAGGCCAGCATCCGCCGCTCCGCGTTCCTCGTCGCACTCATGGCCGCCGTGCAGGCAGCGTCCTGCAGCAAGCCGCCCGAGAAGCCGGTGACCGAGCCGGTGCCCGCGCTGGCCGTCGGCGCCGCGCCGGCCGAGGGCACGCTGGTCGACGTCTACGTTGGAGGCGAGGCGCACATGCCCGTGTACCGGATCCCCGCGCTGGCGGTGAGCACCCGCGGCACGCTGCTTGCGTTCGCCGAGGGCCGGCCGACGATGCGCGACAACGGGCAGAACGAGATCGTCCTGAAGCGCTCGACCGACGGCGGACGCACGTGGGGTCCGGGCCGCACGCTCTACGTCGAGAGCGGCATCTCGCCGAACAACCCGTGCGCCACCGTGGTGGCCACCGGTCCGCACGCCGGGCGCATCATCCTGATGTTCCAGCGCTACCCGCTGGGCATCGGCGAAGGCGACGTCGGGGAGGGCCTCTTCGGTGCCCGCAGCTGCCGCAGCGCCGAGATCCACAGCGACGACGACGGCGTGACGTGGAGCGCGCCCCGCGACCTGACCGCGCAGGTGAAGCGTCCCAAGGGCGTGACCAGCATCGCGAGCGGGCCGGGCGTGGGCATCCAGCTGCGCCAGGGCAAGAACGCCGGGCGCCTGGTGGTGCCGTTCAACCAGGGGCCGCGCGGCGCGTGGCGCGTCTACGCCGCGCTGAGCGACGACGGCGGCGACACGTGGCGCATGGGCGACCTGGCGCCGGACGGCGGCAAGGGCCGCGCCAACGAGGTGCAGCTGGTCGAGACCACCGGGGGCGACCTGCTGATGGTGGCGCGCCAGGAGAACGGCGGCGGCGCGCGCAAGGTGACCCGGTCGACCGACGGCGGCGAGCACTGGTCGAAGCTGGAGGATGACGCCGCGCTGCCCTGCCCCAGCTGCATGGGCGGCATCGCGGCGATCACGCCCGAGCGGCTGGTGTTCACCGGCCCCAACAGCCGGCGCGAGCGCAAGGAGGGCACGGCGTGGTTCAGCTTCGACGGCGGCAGGACGTGGCCGACGGCGCAGGCGATCTACGGCGGCGTGTTCGCCTACAGCCAGCCTGCGCTGCTGCCGGACGGCAGCGTCGGCGTGCTGTTCGAGCGCGATGGGTACCGGCGGATCACGCTGGCGCGGCTGGCGGCCCCGACCTCGCCGGCGCCTGCCCGCTGAGCCCGCCGGGCGCCGGGCATGCCCTACCATGGCGTGCCCGTGCGTCACCGAAATGCCCTGATCGTCCTGGCCGTCCTCGTCGCCGCCATGGTTGGGGTGGCCGCGACGTGGTCGGCGGCACGCGCGATCCGGCGCGAAATGCGCGCCGCGCTCGAGTCGCAGGCCAGGTCGCTGGCGTCCTCGGCCGCGGCCACGATGAACCCCGCGCTGAACCGCGCCGCCCTGGCCAAGCACGACATGGACGGACCCGAGTACGCGCAGGTCGAGCGCGAGCTGCGCGTGATGCGTGACCGATGGCGCGATGCAGGCGTCCCGGTGCGATTCGTCTTCACGCTGCTTCCCGACCCCGCGAGCCCGAGCGGGATGGTCTACGTGGTCGACGCGGAGGAGAAGGGACCCGACAAGTCGAAGCCCGGCGAGCAGATGAGGATGTTCTCGAGCGACGCAGGCCCGCCCGACTGGCGGCACCTGCAGGCGTTCGCCTACACCGACGCGTACGGCACCTTCTTCGCCGGATTCGCGCCGGTGCTCTCGGCGGACGGGCAGGTCGAGGCCGTCGTGGGCATCGACCTGGATGCCGCGCAGGCCGAGGCGTCCGTGCGCGAGGTGGTGCTGAGCGGCACCATCCCGGCGCTGGCCGCGGCGCTGCTGGCCGTGCTGCTGGCGTGGTGGATGGCGCATCGGACGTCGGCGCCGCTGGACCGCCTGAAGGCGTGCGCCGTGCAGATGGGCACGGGTGACCTGTCCGTGCGGCCCGACGGCGGCGCTCCCGGCGAGATCGGCGAGATCGGCCGTTCGCTGGAATCGGCACTGGGATCGCTGCGCGGCATCGTCGCCGAGGCCGACGGCACCGCGACGCGGGTCCGCGATGCGTGCGAACGCCTGCTGGAGCGGGCGGATGACCGGCGGAGGGCGATCGCCGCGGTGGGTGACTCGACCGTCGAGGCGGCCGGACGGGCCCGCGCGGTGGCGCAGTCCGCGGCATCGCTGGTGAAGGACGCGCAGGAAGCGGCCACGGTGACGCGCGGCGCGGCGGAATGCGGCGTCGGCGCTCTGGGCGACGTGGCGCAGATCGATGCCGGCGTGCAGGCGGTGATCGCGCGCGGCCGTGACCTGGCCACGCAGCTGGAGGTGCTGCGCGGGCGCGCGGCCACGGTGGACGCGGCGCTGGAGGCCATGGTGCACGTGGCGAACCGCAGCGCGGTGCTCAGCCTGAACGCCGAGATCGAGGCATCGCAGGCCGGCGACGCGGGCCGCGGGTTCGCCGTGGTGGCGCGCGAGATCCGCCGCCTGGCCGAGCAGGCCGCCGCCAACAGCATGCAGATCGAGGACAACGTGCGCGCGATGCACGAGGCCCTGGAGGCAGGCCACCGCGCGACCGAGGACTTCGCCACCGCCGCCGCGGACGCGAGCGCCCGCTCGGGCCGCCTGGCCACGTCGATGGCCGAGAGCATCCGCGAGCTGGAGCGCACAACCCCGCGCGTCAACGCGATCGGCGACCGCTGCGAGCACTTCCGCGCCGAGGGCGAGGCCATGCAGGCCTCGCTGCGGGCGTCGGCGAATGCCGCGACGGACCTGCGCGGCTTCCTGGACGCGTTCGACGCTACCCTTGCGGAGCTCCGCGACCGCTCGGCCGAGGTGCACCGCCTGCTCTCAAAGCTCAGGACCAGCTGACCCCATGACCACGAAGACCCGACGCAAGCCGTCCGCCACGCGCGCCGGCACGAAGCCCGCCGCCACCCGCACCGAGACCGACAGCATGGGCGAGATGCTCGTGCCCTCCGACGCGCTCTACGGAGCCACCACGCAGCGCGCCGTGCTGAACTTCCCCGTGAGCGGCCGCCCCGTGCCGCCGCAGGTGATCGCGGCGTACTTCGAGCTGAAGCGCGCCTGCGCGCTGGCCAACCTGAAGCTGCGCGAACTGCCGCGCGACAAGGCCGATGCGATCGTCGAAGCCTGCGGCCGCCTGCTTGAGGACTTCGCCGACCGCCGAGCCGAGGTGATGCGGCACTTCCCGATCGACGTCTTCCAGACCGGCTCGGGCACCAGCACCAACATGAACGTGAACGAGGTGATCGCGAACACCGCGAGCCTGGTGCGCGGCAAGGCGATCGGCTCGAAGGACCCGCTGCACCCGAACGACCACGTCAACTACGGGCAGAGCTCGAACGACACGTTCCCCACCGCGATGCAGCTGGCAGGCGCGATCGAGATCGACCGCAAGCTTGTGCCCGCGCTGAAGCGCCTGGAGAAGGCGCTGGCCGCGAAGGCGAAGGCGTGGGACCGCCACGTGAAGATCGGCCGCACCCACCTGATGGACGCGACGCCGATCCGCGTCGGCCAGGAGTTCAGCGGCTACGCGGCGGCGGTGGCCTACGCGGCGGGCCGCGCCGAACGCGCGCGAGCGGCGCTGGCAGGCAACATGCCGATCGGCGGAACGGCAGTCGGCACGGGCATCAACGCCAACCCGCGGTTCGGCGCCACCGTGTGCGCGATCCTGTCGAAGGAGCTGGGCATCGCGTTCACCGAGGCGCGCAACCACTTCGAGGCACAGGCCACGCGCGACTGCGTGGTCGAGGCAAGCGGCCTGCTGAAGACGATCGCGGTCAGCCTGTCCAAGGTGGCCAACGACATCCGCTGGCTGGGCAGCGGCCCGCGCTGCGGCCTGGGCGAGCTGGTCCTGCCCGCGACGCAACCCGGCAGCAGCATCATGCCCGGCAAGGTGAACCCCGTGATCTGCGAGAGCGTGATCCAGGTGGCGTGCCGCGTCGTCGGCAACGACGCCAGCATCGCGCTGGGCGGCTTCGGCGGCGTGGGCAGCCTGCTGGAGCTGAACGTCTGCATGCCGCTGATCGCCGACGACCTGCTGGAGTCGATCGACCTGCTGGCGAACGCGTGCGACATGTTCGCGGAGAAGTGCATCGCCGGCCTGGAGCTGCACCCCGACGCGACGAAGACCGTCGAGCGCAGCCTGATGATGGTCACGTCGCTGGCGCCCGTGATCGGCTACGACGTCGCCGCCAAGGCCGCGAAGGACGCCTACAAGAGCGGCGCGACGATCCGCGAGCACGTGCTGGCGCACAAGCTGGTCGAGCCCAAGCACCTGGACCGGCTGCTGGACCCGACCGCGATGACGAAGCCGGGCGGCAAGGGCCCGGGCGGCGGCTGACCGCCGTGCCGGGCCGGGTGCGCGGCCGCGAGGTCAGTTGCCGTTTGAGGCAACCGACTGCGAGACGTTCTCCAGCATGGCCGGCTTCGAGCCGCGCCCATCCATGACCAGCGACTTGGTCGCGGGATGGCTGAACCATGCACCGCGGCGGCCGGCGTCCGGGGTCACGGTGGCGGTGCTGCCGTCCGTGAAGGACACCTGCACGCTGTCGATGCCCTCGTCGAACGAGAAGCGCCACACCATCTGCGAGCCGACGCGGCGGCCGGTCGCGATGACGCGGTCGTCCCAGGTCGGCTGCTTCAGGACCGCCGAGGTGCCCACGGCCGCGCCCACGCGCGCATCGAGCTCGGCGAGCAGGCCATCGAGCACCGCGCGGTCCGAGGCGCGGTTGTAGGCCGAGTGGTCCTGCGATTCCATCCACGCGTCCGGGTTCCAGTTCAGGAAGGTGCTGATGCCGTGCATGCCCAGCTGGAGCACCGTCTCGTCCCAGTAGGGGCCGGAGGCGAAGCCGACCTGGATGCCGGGCTCCGACCACGCGTCGCCCCAGCTGCGCGCGGCGATCCAAGCCTGCTTCGGGCGGCGGCTGCTGGCCATCAGGCCGCGGACCTTGTGCACTTCCAGGCGGAAGGCGGCCCACGCATCGCCGGCGCCGGCGCTCATCGCGTTCAGCGATCCGACCATCGATTGCAGGCGCAGGCCGGTCAGCATGCCGTAGAACTCGCCGGTGTCGTGGGTGCCGAAGCCAGGGGTGGAGTAGGTGTCCAGCTTGCCGGTGATGTCGGGGGTGACGTTGGGCGAGGTGACCCGCGCGCTCATGTAGTTGCTCACGACCGCGTTCGGGAAGACCGCGCGGATCGGCTGGTAGACCGCGGTGTTCATCGCCGCGTCGAAGCGGGCCGACATGACGTCGGTCCACCGGTAGTACGCAGGCGAGCCCCAGTACATGACGGACGGCGAGGAGATGTCCCGCGGAAGTCCCAGCTGGGTGGCAAGCGCCGGCCAGCGCGGATCGGCCTGGACGGCGGCGAACGCCCCATCCGTGCCCATGAAGTGGGTGGCGTGGAGCGTGGTCTCGTTGTCCAGGATGAAGCCGTCGGGTGCGACGCCGCGGGCCTTCAGGCCGGCGACCATCGCGGTGACGCGCGCCCGGACCGCGGCGATGCCGTTCTCCATCCACGGGCCGCGGAACGGCGTCGCGACGTTGGTGACGGTGCGGACCGTGACGGGAACGAGCGTCGGCGCGGCGGCGGTCGGCGCGGCGGCGGTACGACCCCTGCTGATCTTCGCGGGAGCGGTGGCCGAGGTCTTCCCGGAGGTCGGCGCGGGGACCAGCCGCGTCGAGAGCGTGACGACCTGGCGCATGCAGCGGTCCGCGGGGTTGTCGGCAAGGTCGTTCGGGTAGAAGAACAGCAGCAGGTAGCGGCTGCCGGCGGGAAGCAGCCGGAGCCGGGCGGCAATGTCGTCGAGGTTGGAGTCGCGGGTCAGGCGCACCATCGGCGACAGGTTGGGGGTGGCGGCGGTGCTGGAGAAGCCCCAGGTGAACGCACGGAAGTCGTCGGCGCTGGCCGGTGCGGCGCAGGAGAGCACCGCGGCCGCGGCGCACGCGCGCACGGCGCGGGCGATGGCGGAGGGGGCGTGGCTGGCGACGGGGCGGGCGGACGTGGGCTGGCGTTCATCGGAGCACATGGGCAATCCCTCGCGGGGTGCGCTCCATGCTGGACGAGAACTGCGTTGTCCGTTTCGCTGCCGCGGGTCCGACCTGTGGCGCTGCGTGGAGGCGCGACCCGCTCTGAGCAAACTGACGCCCCGACCGTACGTTTCCCCGCCCCCCCTGCAAGCGGCCGCGGCGCACGGAGGCCGACCAGGCCGACCTTCGGAGCCATAATGCGAGCGCTGGAGGCCACTTGGGCGATTTGCGGGTTTTCGGGCGTCGGCGTGACTTCCCCACCCACCGTGCCATACTCCGGGAATCCATGACGCCGCCACGCCACCAGCCCGACGTCCGTGCGCTTGCCGCCGCGGCCGCCGCGTTCCTTGCATGCACGCCCGCGCTGGCCGAGAAGACGAACTTCACCTACCTGTGGCACCTGGAGCAGCCCATCTACTGGCCGGACGGAGTCGGTGGGCGGTACGAGCGCGCGTGGCAGAGCATCCTGCGGCGCGACGCCGGCGCCGCGCACCCCGCGAACGACCTGCGTGCGATCTTCGGGCTGGATGACCGCGTCAACGCGTACCAGTGGCGGCCGCGCGACAGCGTGAACGCGATCCGCTGGTCGCCGCGCGCGGGCGCCCAGGTCAGCTTCAGCGGCGGGCTGATCGAGAACATCCAGAGCTTCGCCGAGGCCGGCGGACAGCTGGGCTACGGCACCGGCTGGTACGCCCCGTGGCGCGAGTCGCGCGGGTGGACGACCGCCGCCGGCGCCGCGCTGCCGCGCATGGACGTCGTGATGTTCAGCTTCCACCATGCGCTGCTGCCGCTGCTGGACGAGAGCGCGGTGCGCAAGGAGCTGCTGCTCTACAAGGAGGTCTACCCCGAGGCCTGGGGCACCTTCCCGCCCGCCAGCAAGGGTTTCTTCCCCAGCGAGATGGCCTTCAGCGAGCGCCTGATCCCGGTGCTGCAGGAGCTGGGCATCCAGTGGACCTTCGTCAGCAGCGAGAAGGTCTCGCGCTGCTGCCCGGACTACCCGATCGCGTTCGGTTCCGGCGGCATGCAGTGCGACCCGCCGAACCGCGCCGACCAGCTGAACGCGAACGGCACGTGGTTCGACCGCCTGAGCATCAGCCGCGGCTGCGCGCCCGCCGAGGCCGTGCCGATGGGGCACACCCCGCACTGGGCGCAATGGGTGGACCCGAACACCGGGGCCGTGAGCAAGGTGATCGTGGTTCCCTGCTCGCAGAGCCTGGGATGGCTTGACGGCTACAGCGCGCAGGGCCTTGACGGGCTGAACCGCCTGGAGGCGCGCGCCGACCCGGCGCGCCCGATGCTGGTGACCTTCGCGCACGACGGCGACAACGCGTGGGGCGGCGGCTACTCGTACTACATGGAGGCGGTGCCGAACTTCGTCTCGCAGGCCTCCGGCGCGGGGTACGTGGCGACGGTGGTGCAGCGCTACCTGTCCGACTGGCCCGTGCCGGCGACCGACCTGGTGCACGTCGAGGACGGCGCGTGGGTCAACGCCGACGGCGACTTCGGCGCGCCGCAGTTCCTGAACTGGAACTGGCCGCCGGTGAGCGCCACCGGGGCGATCGACGTGGCGAACGGCTGGGCCGAGGACATCCGCAACTGGGCGGTGATCACGGCCGCGCAGAACGCGGTGGACTTCGCCGAGCAGGCGGACGCCGATCGCGCGCTGCCCGTGCGCATGGCGCACGTCCTGCGCCCGCAGGCAGGCACCCGCGCCAGCGAGCGCGCATGGCACCACTTCCTTGGCTCGCTGAACTCGGGCTACATGTACTACGGCACCGCGCTGGACATGGAGGTGAAGCCGACCGTCGCCTGCAACGATGCGCTGGCGCAGGCGGCGATCGCCACCGCGGGCGCCACGGACCGCACCGCGCCGACGATCTGGGTGCCGCAGCGGCACCCGTGGAACCCGGGCGGCAACAACTACGGGCCGCAGTACGGCTACCAGCAGAAGCAATTCGGGCCGGACTTCACGGTGTGGACCTTCGTGCACGACACCGGCGGCCTGCAGTCGGTCACGCTGAAGTGGCGCACCGACGCAGACGGCACCAACCCGATGACGACGACGGAGAACGAGACGTACGCGGGCGGCCCCGGCGTCGGAGCGTGGCAGTCCGTGCCGATGACGCTGCGCGCCTTCCCGGCGGGCAACGTCTTCAACGACCCGGGGATCGACTTCTTCGAGATGCCGAATGCCATCGCCAAGCAGGCCTACGCCACGATCGCGGGCCAGTCGGGCAAGCTGGTCGACTACTGCGTCGAGGCCGTCGACGCCGCTGGAAACGTGCGCAGGAGCCCGATCCAGCACGTCTGGGTGGGGACCGGGACGGGGTCCGGCGGAGGGTCGGGCGGCGGCACGTCGCCGTTCATGATGGACGGCGTGCTGGACGCCAGGGCCAGGCTGGTCGCCCAGAACGGCGGGCGATCGCTGTGGGCGGCAGTGGACGGCACCACGCTCTACGTGGCCACGCAGGACGCCGGCGAGGGCGACGACGCGTTCGTGGCCGTGGGCGATGCACCGCCCGGCCCGATGCGCGCCGCATGGTGGGCGAAGGGTGGGCAGGCGGCGCAGTGGCGTGCGTTCCTGGCCGATGAGAACGACAATGGGTGGAGCGGTTGGTTCGACGCCAACGGCAACGTGAGCACGCAGTGGGCGGCGCGCAGCGCGACCGGAGCCAACGGCGGCGTGGTCGAGGGCACGGTGGACCTGGCGGTGCTGCTGAGCGGCATGCCCATGCGCATCGCGCTGGCCGCGGTGGCGTACGGCAACGCGAACGGCGGCGCGCTGCGCACCGCGCAACAGGTGCCTGCCAGCGTGAACGGCGACGCGAACGTGGACGCCGCGGAGTACGCGGTGGTGGACCTGTGCACGCTGACCGCCGCGGGCTGCTGCCGCCCCGACCTGACGGGCGATGGCAAGGTGGACGGCGCGGACCTGGGGGCCCTGCTGGGCGCGTGGGGCACCGCCGACGCCGCGGCGGACCTCGACGGCGACGGCACGGTGTCCGGTGCGGACCTCGGGGCGCTGCTGGGTGCGTGGGGCGCCTGCCCCTGAACGTCTCATAATCGACAATTTGATGGCTTCTGGCGGCCGATGCGCCGCCCCAAACCCACCTGCTGGCGTGCTTCCCGCGCAATGTCGGGGAAGTCACCTTGCGGATCCCGCCCGGCGTTGCATATTCAGGACGAGCGAGCGGTGCCTCTCGGCACGCCGCGCAGGGAAAGGCCTCGATCGTCTCGGACAAAGAGGAAGGGAAAGGACTCGCCGTGCGTATTTCGCTGGCGTCGGCAATCTTCGTTCTCGCAGCCTGTGCGTCGCACGCCGACGCCCAGAAGCTCATCGTGGCCAACGGCCCGGTGGCCACGCAGCAGCAGGGCTCGTTCCTGGTGCGCGACGGCACGTTCAGCGACTCGATGTCGAGCGGCGGGCAGAACTTCTACTCGCAAGCGCTGGCGCAGGGCTTCTCGATCTCCAGCGGCGCGACGCTCGGATCGCTCAGCTTCTGGGGTGCATCCGAGTACCTGAACTCGACCCAGCCGTGGCTGGAGACCGGGCTCAGCAGCAACGTCGACGGCTTCCAGGTGGCGCTGTACCGCGTGAACGACAACGGCACGATGCCGCAGGTCACGTCGTGGAACATCAACCGCGGCTTCTTCACGCAGCAGGCCACCGGCACCTACACCCTCGACACCTTCAGCCCGATCTTCAAGGTCTCGTGCCAGCTCACGGGCAGCACCGTGCTGGAGGCCGGCAAGTACGCGATCACGATCGGCGGCCGGCTGCTGCAGCCGGACGGCGACGCCTTCGCATGGATCGACGGTGAGTGGAACGGCGCCGGCGGCTCGACGCAGAGCTACGTCACGATCGGCGACATCCCGTCGCAGTGGGGCAACTGGCTCCCGCTGACGGACGGCACGTCCGGTGCGTTCGAGCTGTACTCGGTCATCCCCGCCCCGGGCGCCATGGCGCTGCTGGCGATGGCGAGCGGCGCACGCTCGAGGCGCCGCCGGCACTGACACCCCCCCGCACAACCCCGACTTCGGCGCGTCATCCGCTGCCGATCACCCGGCGCACCCGCTCCCCTCGTCCACCGGAAGAGTGCGCCGGGTGTGTTTTTCGTGGACAGCCCACCACGCCAGGAGCGCATGCAGGTGCAGCGCGACGTCGTGGACGCGCAGCACCGCTGCGCCGCCGGCGACGGCGGCCAGGGCCACGCCAACGGAGCCGGCGTCGCGCCGTGCGGGGTCGGATTCCCCGGTGACGGCGCCCACGAAGCGCTTGCGGCTGGCGCCCACCAGCACGGGGCAGCCGAGCACGGCGAACTCGTCCAGGCGCGCGACCAGCTCCAGGTTCTGCGCGACGTCCTTGCCGAAGCCGAGGCCGGGGTCGACGGCGATGCACTCGCGGCGCACGCCGGCGCGCACGGCGGCGTCGATGCGCGCGGCCAGGAAGTCGCGCACGTCGTGCACGACGTCGGCGTAGGCCGGCGGCGCGGGATGTTCGTCGGACCAGCGGTCCTGCGGCGGCGGCGCCAGGCGATGCATCAGCACCAGGCCCGCGCCCGCGGCGGCGACCGTCGCCAGCATGCTCGGGTCCTCGGTGCAGGCGCTGACGTCGTTCACGATCGCGGCGCCCGCGGCCAGCGCCGCGGTGGCGACCGGGGCCAGCGTGGTGTCGATGGACGCGATGGCATGCCGCGGGAGCGCCTGCAGCACGGGCAGCGTCCGCGCCAGCTGCGCGTCGGCCGGGATGCGCACGGCGCCAGGCCGCGTGGATTCGCCGCCGATGTCGACGATGGCGGCACCTTCGGCGATGCAGCGCGCCGCGTGCGCGGCGGCCGCGGCGGGGTCCAGGTGCAGGCCCCCGTCGCTGAAGCTGTCGGGGGTGGTGTTCACGACCGCCATCAGCGCCGGCGCCACGCCAGGGCCCCACGGGATCGCGTGGGGGCCGCATCGCCACGTCCGGCGGCCATCGACGGCGGGCGGCGCGCGCATGCTCATGGCGCCTTCGGGGCCGGCGGCGGCATCAACTGCGCCTTCGCGGCGTCCCATCCAAGGGCCAGCACGCCGCTGGGCACGACGACCGCCACTTCCCACGTGGCGTCCTTGCAGCGCACCGCCAGGCCGACGGGTTCCATGCGCTCGGCGGGGGCGGGCAGCATCGCGCCGTCGGCGCCGGGGATCATCTCGGCCACCTGCTGCGCGGCGCCCAGCAGTTCGCCCACGCCCAGGAAGACGGCGACGTCCGGGTCGGGGACCAGCCATGGTTCCATCGCCTTGATCGTGGCGTCGGCGCCCAGCGTGCGCGCGCCCTCGGCGCCGGAGGCCGCCTTCAGCGCGCGGCCCAGGACGTCGGCGCGCTGGCTGTAGGTGACGACCAGCGCACCGGGCAGCTCCTTCGCGAAGCCGTGCAGCCCGCGCGCCCCCACGAACATCTGCTTGACGATGCGCTGCATCGCGTCGCCGCCGGGGCCAGTGACGACTTCCTTGACCTCGAACGCGCTGACGGCGGTGCCGTCCTTCAGCGTGCGGGCGTCCTCCCACGCGGGTGCGCGGCGGATGCCTTCGGACTCGCCGGCCTGGCCCTCGATCCACGTGCGCAGGGCCTGCTTCACGGCGGCGGGGTCGCTGGTGGCGACGACGAACGCGGCGTCGTTCAGTACGCCGCCGGACAGCACGCCCAGCTTGCTGGGGTACGCGGCCACCTGCAGCGACTGCACCTTGTCCTGCACGGCATCCAGCCACGGCGGCAGCTCCACCTGCTGCGCGCGCGGGATGGTGCGCAGGAAGCCGCGCAGGTGCGACGATCCGCCCAGCGAGAGCAGGTCGATGCCGAGTGCGCCGTAGTACGGGGCCGCGGGAAGGCGCCCGAGCAGCGACGCCGCCATCCGCGGTGCCGCACCCTTGGCGGAGGGCTGGATGGCCTTGGCGATCTCGGAGCCTTCGCGGAAGCGCGCGTGGGCGCGGATGCCCACGCCCAGCGCGTCGAAGTCGAACGCGACGATGCCGTCGGTGACCTGCGACACCACGTCGGCGCCGCGCTCGCGGTCGGCGGGCGTGGTGTTGGGGTCGGTGGCCGCGCGCATCGCGGCCGCGGCGTCGGCGAACACCGATTCGCCGGCCCACGAGCACGCGTCGGCCGCCCGCATGATGGCCAGGCCGCGTTCGCCGCCGTGCGCCGCCAGCGCCGCGCCGATGCCGCCCTTGGGGTCGTAGCCCTGCGCCGAGCGCGCGTCCTGCGCGACGATGACGTGCTTCCCGGCCTCGCGCACGAACAGCGCCTGGTCGGGCCGGTCGGGCATGCGGTAGGCGTCAGGGCCCAGGTCCGGCGCCGGCGTGAACGTGCCTGCGATGAACGCCTTCGCGTCGGTGACGGGGAACGCGCCCACCGCGGCGGCCTTGCCGTCGCGGCGCTCGATCCACAGGGCGCACGGGCCACGGTCGTCGAAGCCGGGGCCGATGCGCAGCTGCGCCTTCAGCAGGTCGATCGGGCGGCCGCCGAGCGCGCTCTCGGCGCGGCCCATCCGGTCGAGCGCCTGCTGCAGGTCGTCGCTGGCGGCCTTGGGGCTGGGCAGCAGCACCACCGCCACGGCGTCGGCCGGCACCAGCTTCGCGGCGGCGTCGAACGCATCGCCCGCGGGAGCGAACATGCCCGCGGCAAGCGCCGCGGGCACGAGGATGGCTGCAAGGATGGCGGTGAGGCTGCGGGTGGTCGCGCGCATCCGGTCAGGATACGGGCTTCGCCGCCAGCGCCTTCTCGATGGCCTGCTTCAGTTCGTCGCCCATCGGCTTCACGCCCGAGCCGTAGAACGCGATCGGCATGCCGTCGCGGCCGATGAGGTACTTGCCGAAGTTCCAGCTGGGCAGCTTGCCGGTGCGCGCGCCCAGGTACGCGTAGAGCTCGCTCTGGCCTTCGCCGGCCTTGGTCTGCACCTTGGCCATCATCGGGAAGGTGACGCCGTAGTTCTTGGTGCAGAACTCCTTGATGTCCGAAGCGCTGCCGGGCTCCTGGCCACCGAAGTCGTTGCACGGGAAGCCCAGGATGACCACGTCCTTGTCCTTGTACGCCTCGTAGAGCTTCTCCAGGTCGGCGTACTGCGGCGTGTAGCCGCAGCGGCTGGCGACGTTCACCACCAGCGTGACCTTGCCCTTGAACTGGGAGAGGTCGACGGGCTTACCGTCCAAGGACGTGGCCTTGAATGCGTAGAAGGAAGCGGGCTTCTGGTCGGCGGCGGGCTTGCCGTCACCGACGGCCTGGCCGGCGCCGAATCCGGTGAGGAGCGAGACGACGCCGAGGGTGGAGGCAAGGATGCGCTTCATGGTGCGGTGGATTCGACCGTGGGTCGCCGCCCGATGCACGACTCCAACGGGACTATCCGGGAAATACGGCGGAATTCCTGAGGGGGCCGGGGGGCGATTTCCGCGTCCTCCGGGGTGTGACGCCCTGCCCGAGCGGCCTGGGGCGCAGCGCGGCTCAGGCGAAGCGGGCGATCGCTGCCGCGCAGGACTCCAGGAACGCCGTCTCGCCGGGGGTGTAGGTGCGTTCGCCGTGGTTGGCCACGCCCAGGGTGCCGACCAGGCGGCCGTCGCGGCGGATCGGGACGACGATCGCGCCCTCCATGCCGGACGAGCTCGCGCCCGGCTGCACGATGCCGCGGTCGTCCTGGTTCAGGTTGCACCAGGTGGCGGGCTGGTCCATCTGCGCGCAGGCGCCGGCCATGCCCTTGCCCATCGGGATGGTGCGGATCCTCTCGATGAGGGGCGGCGGCAGCGGGCCACTGAGGCCGCCCAGGTGCAGGCAGCCGTCGTCGCGCAGGAAGTGGACGGTGCCGCTGTCGGCGGCGATCGCGCGCACGACCGCGGCCAGCGCGGCGTCGGCGGTGTGGGCGTGCAGGACGTCGTGGGGAACGGCGGAGGACATGGTCAGTGCTTCCCGTGCAGGGCGCGGGCCAGGCGCATGGTGGCTTCGACGTGCGCACGCAGCTCGGCCATCGAGTCGCCGCCGAACTTCGCCAGGAACGCGCGGGCGATCTCGAACGCGACGACGTTCTCCATCACGACGCTGGCCGCGGCCACGGCGCTGACGTCGCTGCGCTCGTACTGGCTCTGCACGGGTTCGTGCGTGGCCAGGTCGACGCTGGGCATGCCGCGCAGCAGCGTCGAGATGGGCTTCATCGTGCCGCGCACGACGATGGGCATGCCGTTGGTCATGCCGCCTTCCAGGCCGCCGGCGTTGTTGGTGGGGCGCACGAAGCCGAGCGAAGCCTCGGCCGCGCGGGCCGCTTCGAACGCGATGGGGTCGTGCACCTGGCTGCCGAAGCGCGCACCGCATTCGGTGCCCAGGCCGATCTCGACTGCCTTGAACGCCTGGATGCCCATGACCGCCGCGGCCAGGCGCGAATCGAGCCGCTCGTCCCACTGGACGCAGGTGCCCAGGCCGGCCGGCAGGCCGAAGACGTGCGCCTCGACCCAGCCGCCGACGGTGTCCTGCTCGACCTTGGCGCGGTGGATGTGGTCGACGATGCGTGCGCCGGTCGCTTCGCAGGGGCAGTAGACCTCGCTGGCGTCGCGCGCGGCGCGCAGCGCGGGCAGCGCGTCGGCGGTGACGGCGGTGGCGCAGCGGGCGTCGATCGCGCCGCGCACGAAGCCGAAGACCTCGATGCCGAACTCGCGGAGCAGGCACTTCGCCAGCGCACCGGCGGCGACGCGCGCGGCGGTCTCGCGGGCGCTGGCGCGCTCCAGCGTGCCGCGGCAGTCGGTGGTCAGCCACTTGACGCTGCCCGCCAGGTCGGCGTGGCCCGGGCGCGGGCGCGTGACGGGCGGAGTCTTCGCGGCGTCGTCCAGGCGATTGTCCTTGTTGGGCACCTCCAGCGCGACGGGCGAGCCAAGCGTCACGCCGGCGCGCGCGCCGGTCAGCACGCGCACGCGGTCGGTCTCGATGCGCTGGCGGCCGCCGCGGCCGTAGCCCCCCTGCCGGCGCGCCAGTTCGGCGTCGATCAGGTCGGTGTCGATCCGCAGTCCGGCGGGCAACCCCTCGACCAGCGCCAGGAGCGTGGGGCCGTGGGATTCGCCTGCCGTGCGGTACGTAAGCATGCACGAAGGATAGGGGCGGCCCGGTAGCGTGGTGGACGGGCTGGCGCCCGGTGCGCCCCCGCATGCGAAGGCGGGCAAATGGCCAGCCGACGCACCCATCCGAAGGCAACGACATGCAGACCACCGCTGACGACCCTGCCTCCGCACGGCGCGTGGCGCTCGTCACCGGCGCGTCGGCCGGCCTGGGCGCGGCATTCGCGCGCGAACTGGCGCGGCGCGGGCACGACGTGGTGCTGGTGGCGCGGCGCGCCGATCGGATGGACGCGATCGCTGCGGAGCTGCGCAGCACGCACGGCGTGCGGACGTGCGCCGTCGTGCAGGACCTGGCCGCGCCGGGCGCCTGCGAACGCGTGATGGCGCGGGCCGCTGCGTTTGCGCCGACGCTGGACGTGCTGGTCAACAACGCGGGCTACGGACTGCGCGGCGGGTTCATGCGCCATCCATGGGAGGCGCATCGCGACTTCCTGACGGTGATGCTTGCGGACGCGGTCGAGCTGACGCACCGTGCGCTGCCCGGCATGCTGGCGCGCGGCCATGGTCGGATCGTCAACGTCAGCAGCGTGGCCGGCTTCGCACCGCCGCAGCGCGGCAGCCTGTACGGCGCCGTGAAACGCGCGCTGACCACGTGGAGCGAGTCGCTCTCGCTGGAGCTGGCCGGCACCGGTGTCCACGCCTGTGCCGCGTGCCCCGGCTTCACGCGCACCGAGTTCCACGACGCGATGGGCAACCGCGCGCACATGGACCGGTTGCCTGCATGGCTGTGGAGCGATGCGGAGACGGTGGCGCGCCGATCGCTGGATGCATGCGACGCCGGACGCCCGGTCGAGGTGATCGGCGGCGTGAACCGCGCGATCGTCGGCCTGTGCGCCGTGCTGCCCGGCCCGGTGCTGCGTGCGATCGCGCCCCGCGACCTGATGGAACGCGGCGGGGACCGCGGCTTCGGCGGGTAGGAAATCGGTTCCGGGATGTCGCGAACCCCATTTCCGCGTTCGTGCGATTAATCCGGATGCATTCATCCGGATTTGTGGTACGACTGCACCTCGACCGCATCGGAAGCCCTCGCGGCCGTCGCGGCGAAAGGACCCTGATTCATGTACGGCAAGCAAACGGAACGTGCGATCGCGGCCATGAGTCGGCTGGCGGAGGTTTGGGACGGCGGGCGGACACGCCTGTCCGCCATGGACATCGCCGAGCAGCGGTCGCTGCCCGGGCCGATGGTGGCGAAGATCCTGACGGCCCTTTCGCAGGCCAAGCTGGTGGTGGGGTCACCCGGGCCCGGCGGCGGCTACGCGCTGACTCGACCGCCCTCCGAGATCACGCTCCAGGAGGTCTACGACGTCTTCGAGCGCGACGATGTCTCGCACCTCTGCCCCTTCGGCGGTGGCGTCTGCGGGGTGGGCGAGCCGTGCGCGATCCACGACAAGCTTGTGTCGATGCAGGCCGCCACGCGAAGTTTCCTGGGGGACAACACTTTTGAAATGTTCCGTGCCGCAGCGCAGGACAAGGGTCTGCGTCCGACGCCAAAGGACGTGATCCCGGAAACTCCTCGGGCGAGCTATCGCGCCGTCCAGCCGCGCAAGCGCTGAACCACGGCGGCCCGGGAAGCCCCGCTCGCCGATGCGTGGCATACTCCCCGGCCCCCGGACGTTGGTGCGGGGCTGACCGCATTCCGGGGACAGTCCGATGCCCCACCGCAAGCCCGTCGCCGTCCTGTTCATGACCGCTGCCGGCGTCGTCGGCCGCGTCGGTGCGTTGGCGTCGAACATCGTCGTCGGCATCTTCCTGACGCAGCAGGAGATCGGCACCTACGCGGTGGCGGTGGGCATCCTGGGCTTCACGGCGATGCTGCGCGCCGGCGGATCCGCGCACTACCTGCCCACCATCCGCTCGGAGGACTACGACCGCGAGGCGGGGCGCATGTTCTGGTGGGGACTGGTGTTCCTGCTCCTGGGTGCGGTGGTCACGTGGGCCACGGCTGCGGCCATCCCACTGTTCCCGAAACTGGATGCGCCGCCGAGGCTGGACATGGCGCTCTACCTGCTTGGCGGCAGGCAGGTCGTGATGGCTTTCCAGCAGATCGGGCGCATGCGGCTGGCGGCGCGGCTGGAGTTCCAGCAGCTGGCCACGCTCGACATCGCCAACGCGATCGTGCGCCTGGTGCTCACCTCCGTGCTGGCCTGGCGCGGCGCGGGCGCGCTTGCGCTGGTCATCCCCTACGCGTTCTCGCCGGTGGTCGAGCTTGCCTACTACGTCGCCCGCGGCGACATGTCGCGGGTCAGCTACCGATGGACGGGCGCGACGGTTGCCGAGACCGCACGCCAGATGGCGTGGCCGCTCCTGATCGCGGCGCTCGTCTCGCTGAACACGCAGGTGAACTTCCTGCTCGTGAAGCTGGTCGTGCCCCTGGCGACCGTCGGGGTCTTCTACTTCGCGTACCAGCTGGCCATGCAGCCGGTGACCATGCTCTCCTCCGCGCTCACCAGCGTGTTCTCCGCGCACTTCGCGCGCGAACGCGGCGATTCCCGGCACGAGGCACGCGCGATGCGCGATGCATTCACGGGCACGATGCTGTTCGTGCCGATCGTGATGTTCGGCGTGGTCGCCACCTTCGCCTCGGCGCAGCGGCTCATCTGGGACGGCAAGTGGGACGCCGCGACGGCGCCGGTGATCCTGCTGGCCTGCGGCGCGTCATGGAGCACCGCTCTGACGCTGCTGACGGGCCCGCTGGCCGGGCTGCGGCAGTTCCGGCCGATCGCGGGCTTCGAGGCGCTGAAGGCGGTCGGCGTGCTGGGCGGAGCGGCGCTCGGGTCGCTGGTGGTGTGGGTCGTCGAGCCCCTCGGGGACGCGGTGCCCGAGTGGATGCGGGACGGTGCGACGGTGATCGCGGCGGCAACCGCATTGGTGGTCACGGTGGTCAGCGTGGCGCAGATGCTGTGGCTGATGCCGCGGTACGGCATGACGCGGATCGAGGCTGCGCGCATCGTCTTCCACGGGCCGCTCCTCGCGGCAACGATCGCGCTGGCATCCAATTCGCTGGGCGGGAGCCTGGCCCGGTCGATCGGCGTGCCTGGCGGGCGCCAGTCCAGCGCCATCGAATTCGCCACGACCGCGGTCGTCTACGGCTGCACGTCGCTGGTCGCCATCCGCTTCATGGCGGAAAGCAGCCTGGTCGCGGCGCTGGAGGCGGTGCCGCCGCGGGTGCGGGGCATCGTCACCCGCGCGCTTGGGCTGTGAGCCACCGCACGCGGGCGGGACGCGCAGACCGTCACGGCGTGCCGGGGGCCTTGGAGGCCGGCTGACCACCCGGGCCCACGGTGCCCTCGTACACCCGGATGTCGTCGCGCAGCGAGGCCTGCAGGTCGGGCGAATCGGCGAACCCAAGCGCGCGGCGAGCGGTCTCGGCGGCGTCCGAACGCCGGTCCGACAGGAAGTACGCCCGTGCCAGGATCGCGCCGACCATCGCGTCGCGCCCGCGCATCGTGCGGTCCGACGCCTGCGCGGCCCGGAGCGCCAGGTCGCGTGCGCCGCGGTCGCCCGGCACCGCGTTCATCAGCGACCACGCGATGCCCGCGGGCTGCTTGGCGTTGGCCGGCTTCGCGACGATCCGCTCGCCGCAGGCCAGCGCGTCGGCCACCCGGCCGGCGGACAGCAGGATCGTGAAGCGCCGGCCTTCGCACATCGCCGCCTGCGCAGGGAGCGCGATGGCACAGGCATCGTCCAGCTTGCGGAGCGCCTCGTCGGCCCGGCCGCCGCGGGCCAGCGCATCGACGTCATCCATCGAACGGTCCCACAGCCGCTGCTGCTCGGCTGCACGCTTGGCCGCATCCAGGCTCCACTTGCCGGCGACGACCTCGGTCACCACCTCGTCCAGGTCGATCGGGGCCCCGGCCCACTGCACCACGCCGTCGCGGATCACGAACGCCACCGGGCCCGGCTGCACCCAACGCGGGCCCAGGAACGTGCGGTAGGCCTGGCGCACCGGGTCGGCGGCCATCACGAAGCCGATCTTGGGCGCCCACTCCGGGCGCTCGCAGAACTCGCGGACCGTGAGCTCGGCCTCGTCGGACACGGCCACCACCGAGAGCTGCCTGCCGAAGCGCTGCGCCAGCGCGTCCAGGCGCGGGATCGCCTGGCGCGAGGAGGCCTCGGACGTGTGCACGAACGCCAGCACGTAGGTGACGCCGCGCTCGGAGAATCCCGGCAGGCGTCCCTTCACGGGCGTGGCCTGCAGCGGCAGCGGCACCTTGTCGCCGATGCCCAGAACCCGTCCGGTGGACGCGTCAGCGGGCGGCGCGGACCGAGAAGACGCCACGAGGGGACCTGCCGACGACGCGGCACCGGCGGCACCGGCGAGGGCGGAAGCAAGCGCGAGCGCGGGAAGGATGGTCGAGCGCGTCTTCAGCATGGGACGCGCGAGTCTACGCCGCGCGTCAGGGAGGGCAGATGCCCCAGGCACCCAACAGCAGGCCCATGTCGGCGCCGTCCACCACGCCGTCGCGGTTGATGTCGGCAATGCCGTTGCCAGGGCCCCAGGCGCCCAGCAGCAGGCCCATGTCGGCACCGTCCACCGCGCCGTCGATGTTCAGGTCCGCGGGGCACGGCGTCGGGACCTCGAGCCGGTAGATGAAGCGGAAGCCGGAGATCGGTGAGCTTCCCGTGATGATCGTGCGGTGCACGTTCGTCACGGGGTTGTAGGCCATGATCCGATCGCCGCCGGCGTAGACGAACTCGCCGTTGTCCAGGGGCCACACGCCGCGCGGCGACGTGATGGTCGAGGTCGCGCCCTCGATGTTGCCCTGGGCGTCGTAGAAGTTCAGGCCGAAGGATGGCGCGTTGAACGCCGTCACCACGTAGCCGCCGTCGGGGCGCCGCGTGATCTGCTGCGGAAAGCCCAGGCCGTAGGTGCTCCAGATGCGGCAGACGGTCCGGTCCAGCGAGACGAAGTTGATGCGGTTGTTCAGGCTGTCGCCGACGATGAAGCCGCCCTCGACGGGCTTGATGTCGCGGACGCGGCCCAGGTCGACGCTTGCGTACCACAGCGCGCAGTTCGAGCCGTCCATGTCCATGGACCAGATCGCGTTGTAGCCCGGCGTGTTGTTGGGATCGGCGCAGGTGAAGAAGATCTTGCCGTACGCCACGCACATGCCCCACGGGTCCAGGATCCCCTTGGACGTGTCGGCCAGGGTCCGCAGGTGGATCCCCGTCATCGAGTACTCGTAGATCGCGTCGCGGTCGATGTCGTTCATCAGCAGCGTGCCGCGGCCGCTGGGCTGGCACGAGATCACCTGCGAGAAGCGAGCCGCCGCGTCGTTCAGGATGAAGTCGTTGCGGATCAGGGACCCGTCGACGGTGCTGATGGTCCAGAAGCGGTCGCGCAGCGAGTCCGACACGACCAGCACCGACTGGCTGGCCCAGGCGGCGGACGCGGCGATGGCGACGAGGACGGCGGCAACCGCCGCGCGGGTGGGGTTCTTGCGGATCATCGGTCCCATAGTGTTGCCCCATGGTTCGGGGAGGACAAGCGGGATGCGTGCCGCAGGGTGCCGATTCCGTGGAAAAAAGGCGGCGCTTCCGAGAACACGCCCGCTGGGGCCCTACCGTGCGCGCGTCGCAAGGAAGCGCGGCGGAAGGCCGCAGGGAGAGCTGTCATGTCGGAATTCGGGACAACGCACGCCGCGTCCGCGGCGCGCACGGGGATCGCATCGGGACTGCTCGCCGGCGGCGTCGCGCTGGGCGCGTCCACCGCGGCCGGCGCGGGACTCGTCGCGGGATCGCCGGGTGTCGGGGTGGGCACGTTCGCGCTGGCGGAACTGCGGGTCGACCAACTGGGTGCCGACACGGACGAGTACGCGGAGATCGTGGGAGCGCCCTTCGCGCCGCTCACCGGGTGGTGGCTGCTGGCGATCGGCGACGGCGGGACGGACCCGGCCGGCGTCGTGGAGATGGCGATCGACCTCTCGGCGTGGTCGACGGGCGCGAACGGGCGCTTCGTGGCGCACGAGTCGACGTTCGGCATCGGCGTGCTGGAGGGACGCACGCTGGCGATCGACCCGATGGCGGCGCGCGCGACGGTGGGCAGCGGCGACGCGATGAACCTGGAGAACGCGGACACCGTGACGTACCTGCTGGTGCGCGGGTTCACCGGCAGCAGCGGCATGGACCTGGACGCTGGCAACGACGGCACGCTGGACCTTCTGCCGTGGCTGGAGATCGGCGACGCGGTCGCGCTCGTGGGCGCACCGGGCACGGACCCGTGCTATGCGGCGGCACGCGTGGGGCCGGTCGCGACGACGGGCACCGGTGGCATGCCGGCGCACGCGTGGAAGGACGCCGGCGGCGCGTGGCAGGCGGGGGCGTACGCGTCGTGGTCGTGGGACACGCCGGGCCGCGCGCCCGACGTGCCGGCGCCGGGGCCTGGGGCGCTCCTGGGCGCGGCTGCCGCGGTGGCCCACGGTTACCATCGCCGCCGCCGCGAATGATCGCGGCACAACAGCCATGACCACCGCCACCGCGCCGCGCACCTCGTCGTTCACCCACCCCGCCCCGCCCGCGCTCGCCGCATCCGTCGCGGCTGCGATGCCCGCCGTCAACGCGGGCACGCCGGCCGGGACGGCGGCCATCGACAACGTCGCGATCAACACGATCCGCACGCTGTCGATGGACGCGGTGCAGGCGGCCAAGAGCGGCCACCCGGGTACGCCGATGGCGCTTGCGCCGGTGGGCTACGCACTGTGGCAGCTGGAGATGAACTACGACCCGGCGGCCCCGCACTGGCTGAACCGCGACCGCTTCGTGCTGTCGAACGGCCACAGCAGCATGCTGCTCTACTCGCTGATCTGCCTGGCGGGGATCGACGAGTGGAAGGGCGGCATGCCGACCGGACGGAAGGCGCTGACGGTGGACGACCTCAAGGCGTTCCGGCAGCTGCATTCCCGCTGCCCGGGGCACCCGGAGTTCGGCGAGACGACCGGTGTGGAGACGACGACCGGCCCGCTGGGCCAGGGCATCGCGAACGCGGTGGGCATGGCGGCGGCGCTGAAGTTCCTGGGCGCGCGCTACGACCGCCCGGGCTTCACGCTGTTCGACGGCCACGTGTGGGCGATCTGCGGCGACGGCGACCTGGAGGAAGGCATCAGCCACGAGGCCGCCGGCCTGGCGGGCCACTGGAAGCTGGACAACCTGACCTGGATCTACGACGACAACAAGATCACCATCGAGGGCAGCACCGACCTGGCGTACACCGAGGACGTGGCCGCGCGCTTCAGCGCGCAGGGCTGGCACGTGCTGCACGTGGCCGACGCCAACGACCTGGGCGCGCTTGGCCGCGCATTCGCCGAGGCCCGCGCCACGAAGGGCAGGCCGACGATGATCGTGGTGCGCAGCCACATCGGCTGGGGCGCGCCCGGCGTGCAGGGCAAGGCGCAGGCGCACGGCGAGCCGCTGGGTGACGAGGAACTCGCCAAGACGAAGGCCGTCTACGGGTGGCCGACCGACCGGAAGTTCTGGGTGCCGGAGGGCGTCGAGGCGCGCTTCGCGCAGCTGTTCGGCGCGCGCGGCGCTGCGGCGCACGCGGCGTGGAACGGGCGAATGGCCGCGTACCGCGCGCAGTTCGCCGCCGAGGCCGCGGAGATCGACTTGATCGCGGCCGGCACGCTGCCCGCCGGCTGGGATGCGGGCCTGCCGACCTACGCGCCCGACGCGAAGGGCATGGCCACGCGCGCGTCCGGCGGCGAGGCGATCAACGCGCTGGTGCGCGCCATCCCGTGGATGATGGGCGGCAGCGCGGACCTGGCGCCCAGCACCAAGACGATCACCAAGGGTGCCGGCGACTTCAACCCGCCGGAATGGGGCGGCACCTACGGGGGCCGCAACATGCACTTCGGAATCCGCGAGCACGCGATGGGCGCGATCGTGAACGGCATGGTGCTGACCGGCGTGCGCGCGTTCGGCGCCGGCTTCTTCATCTTCAGCGACTACATGCGCGCACCGGTGCGCCTGAGCGCGCTGATGCACCTGCCCGCCCTGTGGGTCTTCACGCACGACTCGATCGGCGTGGGCGAGGATGGCCCGACGCACCAGCCCGTCGAGCAGCTCTCGTCGCTGCGTGCGATGCCGAACCTGGCGGTCTGGCGGCCCTGCGACGCGAACGAGGTGGTCGAGGCCTACCGCTGCGCCATGCAGAGCGCGCGCACGCCCAGCTGCATGGTGCTGACGCGCCAGAACGTGCCGACGCTGGACCGTACGCCGGGCGCAGCGGGCGCCTGTGCACCGGCCGCGCACGCAGCGCGCGGCGGGTATGTGCTGCGCGAAGCCTCCGGCCTGGCCGCGGGCGGGAAGCCGGACGTGATCCTGATGGCGTCGGGCAGCGAGGTCAGCCTGTGCCTGGCCGCGCAGGACGCGCTGGCGAAGGACGGCATCACGGCGCGCGTGGTCAGCATGCCTTGCTGGCTGGCGTTCGAGGCGCAGCCGCAGTCGTACCGCGACGAGGTGCTGCCCCCCGCGGTGCGCGCGCGCGTGGCCGCGGAGGCCGGCAGCACGCTCGGCTGGGAGCGCTGGACGGGGCTCGACGGGCGCGTGGTGGGCATGCGAAGCTTCGGCGCCAGCGCGCCGGCGGAGAAGAACTTCGCCCACTTCGGGTTGACGGCGGATGGCGTGGTGACGGCGGCGAAGGCGGTCCGGTCGCGCGGCGCGTGAGCGACGCGCGACCATGAGGGCGCGCGCTGCGCCCGCCGCTCAGTTTCCTGCGACCTGCCGCTCCAGCATGGGCGTCACGATCTCGAGCGTGCGCATCGCGAAGCCGGTCGCGTAGGCGAAGCCGTAGCCGTAGAGCGGGTAGTCGAACCAGCTGCCGTCCTTGTTCTGGTCGGCGACCATCTGGTCGGCCAGCCAGCGGACCATCGCGTCGCGGCGCGGGCCGGGCGGCGATTCCTGCAGCACGCGCGCGCAGTAGTAGTGGCCGAAGAAGTAGTAGTAGCCCGAGCAGCGGTAGTACGCCTCATGCGGCATCACGCGGCCGCGGGCGATCTCGATGTAGTGATGCGTCTCGCGCAGCAGCTCGACGCCGCGGACCAGCACCTCGGGCGTCACGTCCTTGTCTCCCGCGCGCAGCAGGCCCATGTTGCACGCCTGCAGGCGGCCGCTGGAACCGTCCACCTTGTTGTACTCGGCCTTCAGGTTGAGCTCGGCGTAGGTGCCGTACGCGTAGGCGCCGGACGGCACGCGCATGCGGCGGATGCAGGTCGCGGCGTCCTCGATGGTGCCGGCCGGCACGGCGATCCCCTGCGCGCGCACGTTGGCAAGGGCCTCGATCATGGCACCGGTGTTGAAGCTGGTGCTCTCGTTGCCGCTTGGGTTCTGCCCGACATGGTTGAAGTCGTAGTACGCCCAGCCGCCCTCGGCGCTCTGCTCGCGCCGCGCGACGGCGGCCTCGCGCTCGCCGATCGCGCGCCACGCCTCGTGGTGCGCGGCCTGGCCGGGGTCGCGCAGCACCGCGGCCGCCAGTTCCATCAGGTACGTGTGCGTCCAGACGCTGTAGAAGGTCTTGCCGCTGGCGCGACCGATCTCGCCCTGGTCCTCGAGCCACGCCAGGCCACGCTCGAGCGCGGCGGCGGCGGCCGGGTTGCCGCGCGCGGGGGCCAGCAGCGCCCAGCAGACCAGCGCGGTGGTCGTCGTGTGGAACGCGCGGTGGCTGGCCTGCGTGTCCAGGTAGATCTCGCGGGCGCGCGGGCTCTCGAACGTGCCGAAGCTGCCGTCCGGCCGCTGGTTCGCCAGGATCCAGGAAAGGCCCTTCGCGTAGGCGGCACGTGCCGCGGCCAGGGCACGCGGTGCGTCGGAGATGGGGCGCTGCGATCCGGAGATCGCGGGACGCTGGACGGCGGTATCGGGTGCGGGCGCGGAAGCAGGCGCGGGTGCAGCCGCGGCCGCGGGTGCCGCGGGTGCCGCAGATGCCGGCGCCGACGGCACGCTGGCTCCCGCCGAGGGAGCGGGCTGGCCCACGCCGGACGCCCCGGTCGACGCACAGCCCCACGCCGCCAGCGCGCACGCGCAGGTGAACGCCGCGGCTGCGCGCAGGAAGGCGCACTCACGCATCGGGCACCACCACCTGCTCGCCAGCCTGGAGCCCCGACAGGACCTCGGTGCGCGTGCCGTCGGACGCACCGGTGCGCACCTCGCGCTCGGCCTCCTTCCCTTCAGCCCACACCTTCACGGTGAAACGGCCCTTCTCGGCCTTGATGGCCTTCGAGGGCACCAGCGTTCGACCGGCCAGCGTGCCGCGTACCACGATGCGCGCCTCGATGCCGGGCGGGACGCTTCCTTCGACGTTGCGCAGCGAAGCGACGAACGGGAACGATGCGCCGTCGCCGTCGGGCGATCCCACGCCGACCAGTTCGTCGATCACGGCCTCGGCGCGCGCCTCGGGCCGCGCGGGGAACCACACCTGCACCGTGTCGCCGGGCTTCAGCACGCGCATCGCGTCGGCGTTCACGCTGCCGCGCACGCGCAGCGCGCCCAGGTCCACCAGTTCCGCGACGGCCTGGCGCGCCTGCACGGCGTCGCCCGCGTCCTTCAGCTGCACCACCAGGTAGCCGTCGCCCTCGGCCTTCACCGTCATGCGGCGGGCGTCGCCCTCCATGCGCTCCAGTCGGCGATCCAGGTCGCGCAGCGAACGCTCGGCGCCGGCCAGCTCGAGCGCCGCGCGGATCTCGCCCAGCCGCTGCGAGAGGCGCGCGGACTCCAGTTCCATCTTCGAGTACTTCGCCGTGTCGGTCACGCGGCGCGCTTCGTTGGGCTGCTTGATCGCCTTGAAGATCTCGTTGTCGCGCTTGGCGTAGCGCGCGAACGTCTCGCCGCGCTCGACGGACCGGCGCGCGCGCTCCAGCACGATGTCCTTGGTCTCGGTCTGCAGCGACGTGCCGGAGTACATCTTCTCCAGCTGCGCCAGCTCGTCCTTGTTGTCCTTCAGGCCGTCCAGCGTGCCCTTCAGGCTGAGGTCGCTCATCTCCAGCGCCTTCGCCTGCTCGTAGTCCTGCCACAGCTGCATGGCCTGCTCGGCCAGCGTCGCGGCCAGTTCCGCGCGCTCCACCGACGCCGCGGACTGGCGCGCCTGCATCGCGCGTTCCTCGCGCTGCATCGCCAGGCGCTGCTTCGCCTCGGCGACCTGCGTGCGCAGGTCCTCCAGGCCCTTGTCGAAGTCCTTGCCCTCGAGCACCGCGACCATGTCGCCCGCCTTCACCGGGCCGGATCGGCGCACGATGTCCTTGACGGTGACCTGGCCGCCGAAGGCCTCGGGCTCGAAGCGCAGCACGGCGCGGCGCGAGGCCTCGACGCGGCCGCTGCGCTCGACGGTCAGCGCGAGGTCGCCGCGCTCGGCGGCGGTGGTCTTGGGGGCCTTGGCCGCGGGCGCAGCCGGGTCGGCAGGCTTGGCCGAAGGGGCCGGCGCACCCTGCGCGACCGCCGCTGCGGGCGCAAGGAACACGGCAAGCGAGGCGACCAGCGACCGAGAATCCATGCGGAGGTTCATGCGGCACACGGTACACGGGGCGGTCATTTCTCCCTCCGGGGGCGATTCGCTTTGACAAGGCCCCCGTGCCTGCGTACATATCAGGAGACGATGCGGACGCTCGCCCGCCAATTCCTGGTCGCCTTCCTCGCCGCGTGGCTGCCGTTCTGCTGCTGCCAGGTGCGTGCGGCGGCGGCCGTGGTGGCCCATGCGGGGCACCGGATGGCCGAGACCGACGTCCCGTCCTGCTGCCAGGAGCGTGCGTCCGACGACTGCTGCGCCCCGGCCGGCTGCTGCGACGCCGCGCCCGACGCGGACCGGCACGACCACGAGGGCAAGGCACCCGCCAAGGGCGACTGCTGCGTCAGTTGCAAGGAACGCGCGCTGCCGGCCGCGGCGCCCACGATCGACGTCGACACCGTCGGTACCGTCGATTTCGTGGCGCAGGCAGTGCTGGCAACCGACGCGCTGCCGGTCCGTGGCGCCTGCGCGGTGCCCGGTGCCGCCGCCCACGACACCGGGCCGCCCGGCGCCCCCGTCGGGCGCACGGCGCTCGCGATGCACTCCGTGCTCGTGATCTGAGCAACGGGACTGCCCCACCGACCGCGGCGCGTGCCGCGGCGATGCCGCATCCCGACCGGATCACGCCATGACCATCCACATGCCCCTTGCGGGCGCGCGCCTTGCCGGCCGCGCCGCACTCGCCGCCGCGGCCCTCGCCGCCGCCTGCACCGCCCCGCCCGGCGCCGCGCTCCACGAGGCCGCGCCCACGCTGGACGCGCGCGCCCATGTTCCCGACGAGACGGTCCGCACCGCGTTCGAGGCGCGCTGGGACGCAGTCAGCGCCGCGTGGGACGGCACCGCGCCCCTCACCGCCGACGCCGCCGTCCGCTGCGCGCTGGCGAACAACCGCGTGCTGCGGCGCACGGTCCTGGAGCTGGAACGCCGCCGCGCCGTCTCGCAGGACGCGCAGCTGCCGCCGAACCCGACGCTCGAGTTCGCGATCGGCGCGCCGATCTCGATGGGCGCGGTGCCCATCCTGGCCATGCTGGCGCAGCAGGTCGACTGGGTCTGGCGCCGCGATGCGATCGTGGACGAGGCAGACGCCCAGCTGCGCACGATGCTGCTGGAGGCCGCGGCGGTGACCGTGGCCACGGCCGTCGAGATACGCGCCGACTATGTCGAGGCCGCCAGCGCGCACGAGCAGCGCGAGCTGGCGCGGCGCGACGCCGACGTCGCCGCCCGCGTGCTGGCCGCCGAGGAGTCCGCCTACGCCGCCGGCGAGGCAACCACCACGGCCGTGAACCAGGCCCGCATGAACGCCGCCGAGGCCGACAACCGCGTGATGGAGGCCGAGACGCAGCTGGTGACCGCGAAGACGCGACTGCTGGAGACGATCGGCCGCGGCGACATGGGCATCGCGTGGCGCACGGCGGACCTGACCGCCGTGGACGCGCGCCGCGCCTGCGGGATCGAGGCGCCACCCGCACCCGAGGACGATGCCGCCCTGCATGCGCTGGTGCGTTCGATGCGCATGGACCTGCGCGCCGCGGAGGCGCGCGTCGACGGCGCCCGCGCGCGCGTCTCCCAGGCCGAGGCAGGGCGCATCCCGTCGCTCTACTTCGGCGCCGGATACGACCGCGACATGGAGGGCGATTCGGCGGTGATGTTCCAGCTGCAGTCGCAGCTGCCGCTCTGGAACGACCAGCGCTACCGCATTGCCGCCGCGCGCGCGGAACTCGAGATGGCGCGCATCGACGCCGACCGCGCCTGGCAGCGCGCCGTGATCGACGTCCGCCGCGCGCTGACCGCGGTGGCCGCCGCCGACCACCACCTGGCCACGCTGCGCGAGCGGACCCTCGCCAGCTTCGAGTCGAACAAGCGGCTGCTGGCGCAGTCGGTCGAGGTCGGCGAGCGCCGCCCGATCGAGCTGTGGCGCAGCGAGCACCAGGAGAACCACGTGCGGATCCAGCTGGTACGAGCCGAACGAGACCGCGCCCTGGCGATGCTGGGATTCGAGCGTGCGCTGGCCGGCGGACGCCTGCCTTCGGGCTCGGGCGGCATGGGATCGCAACGGGGCTCCAACGGCATGGGCGCCATGGGCGTCAACGCCGACCCCGGCATGCCCGATTTCGAGTTCACCGCACTGGAGGCGATGCAATGAGCGCTTCGATCCCCGTACCGCCCCGGCACACGTTCACGCGCCTGGTGCTGCCGCTCTCGCTGGTCGCGGCGGCGCTTGCCGCGCTCGCATGGACAGGTTGGCGCTCGCTGGTGCCGGTGCCGACGGTCGACGTTGTCCCCGTCTCCGTGCGGGCGGCAGATGCCGCGGGCCGCACGCCGGCCGCCGCGGGCGCCCCGCCGCGCGAAGGTGCGCCCGTGCAGGCCCCCGGCTGGGTGGAGCCGGCGCCCTTCGCCACGATGGTGCCCGCACTGGTGACCGGCACGGTGCGCAGCGTCGACGTCCTGGAGGGCCAGCGCGTCGAGGCCGAACAGCCGGTGGCGCACCTCGTCGACGACGAGGCCCGCATCGCGGCAGAGCTTGCCACGGCGATGCATGCCGAGGCCGAGGCGAAGGCCGCCGAGATGAAGGACGAACTCTCGCGCAAGGAGAAGCTGGTCGCCAGCGGCGCGGCCAGCGTCGGCGAGGTGGCCCGCCTGCGCCTGCGCGCGCAGGCGATGGAGGCAGGCGCGCGCGCGGCGGCCGCGGAGCTTGATCTGAAGCGCCTGCAGCTGGCGCGCACCGTCGTGCGGGCGCCGTCGGCGGGCGTGGTGATGGCGCGCCTGGCGGTGCCCGGCATGATGGTGGGGGCCGGCGACGGCAAGCCGGTCGTCGAGCTCTACGACCCCGCGCAGCTGCAGGTGCGCGCCGACGTGCCGCTGGCCGACGCGGGGCGCATCGCGATCGGCGACCGCGCCGAGATCATGCTGGACGTGCTGCCCGGCCGCACGCTGCGCGGCGAGGTCGTGCGCATCGTGCACCAGGCCGACATCGCCAAGAACACGGTGCAGGCGAAGGTGCGGATCGAGGAGCCGGCGCCCGAACTCAAGCCGGAGATGCTCGCGCGGGTGAAGGTGTTCCCGAAGGTGCGTGGCGGCACGGGCGGCGCGTCGGCCGATGCACCGGCGTCGTCCGCAGCCATCTGGGCGCCCGCGGACGCCGTCACCGGCGCCGGGGACGAAGCATCCGCACTCGTGATCGATGGCCTGGAGGACGGCCGCGGCCGGGTCGCGCGGCGCGCGGTCACGGTTGCCGGCCCTGCGATCGACGGCTGGGTGCCGGTGACGTCGGGCCTGCGTGCGGGTGACCTGCTCGTGCGCGCGCCGGCGTCGGCCCCCGCTCCGGGGACGCGCGTCCGGATCCACGAGGCATGGCGCGAAGGGGCCGCCGCCCCGGCCGCGGCGGTGCAAGGAGGCTTGCGATGAGCACGATCGAATGCCGTCGGATCCGCAAGGACTATCGCCGCGGCGGGGAAGTCATCCACACGCTGCAGGACGTCGACCTGGACGTCGAGTCGGGCGACTTCGTCGCGCTGATGGGCCCGTCGGGCAGCGGCAAGACGACGCTCCTGAACCTGCTGGCGGGGATCGACAGCCCCACCGCGGGCACGATCCGCATCGGCGGCACCGACATCGCAGGCCTGCGCCGCGGGCAGCTGGCGGCGTGGCGCAGCCGGCACGTCGGCTACGTCTTCCAGCTGTACAACCTGGTGCCGGTCCTCACCGCGTACGAGAACGTCGAGCTGCCGCTCCTGCTGCACCCGATCGGGGCGGACGAACGCCACCGCCGCGTGGCCGGGGCGCTCGAGGTGGTGGGCCTCGCCGACCGCCACGCCCACTATCCGCGCCAGCTCTCGGGCGGCCAGGAGCAGCGCGTGGCGATTGCGCGCGCGATCGTGACGCAGCCCACGCTCATCCTGGCCGACGAGCCGACCGGCGACCTGGACAAAGCCAGCGCGCAGCACGTGATGGACCTGCTGGTGCGCCTGAACCGCGAGCGCGGGCAGACCATCGTGATGGTCACGCACGACGCCGCGACCGCCGCGCGCGCGCGCCGGACGGTGCACCTGGAGAAGGGCGTGATCGTGGACGCACGCGACCACGCGGGGGCGCACGCATGAGCCACTTCCTGCGCGCCGTCCCGTTCACGTGGAAGAACCTGGTGCGACGCCCGCTGCGCACCGGCCTCACGGTGCTCGGCATCGCGGTGGCCACGTTCCTGTTCTCGTTCGTCGGCAGCATGCGCGACGGCGTCGCGCGCGCCACCGAGGCCGGCGCCGCCGAGACGAAGCTGGTCGTCTACCGCAAGAACCGCTTCTGCCCGTTCGCCAGCCAGCTGCCGCAGAGCTACGCGCGGGACATCGCGCGGATCGACGGCGTCCGCGCCGTCGTGCCGATGAAGATCGTGGTGAACAACTGCCGTGCCTCGCTGGACGTCGTGACGTTCCGCGGCGTGCCGGACGCGGACGCGCTGCAGGCGCAGCTGACCGACGCGGAACTGCCGTCGGATGCACTGGCCGCGTGGGAATCGCGCGCGGACGCGGTGCTGATCGGCGCCGGGCTGGCCGAGCGCCGCCGCCTGCGCGCGGGCGACCGCTTCGACGCCGCCGGCGTGCGCGCCTGGGTGGCGGGCGTCTTCGAGACCGCCGACCCGCAGAGCCGCAACGCGGCCTACGCGCACCTGGGCTTCCTGCAGGAGACCGCGCAGCGCGGCGGCACGGGCGGCATCGTGACGCAGTTCAACGTCCTGGTCACCGACCCCGCGCGCCTGGAGCAGGTGGCGGCGGCGATCGACGAGCAGTTCGCGCACGACCAGTTCCCGACGTCCACGCGGCCCGAGTCGGCGTTCATTGCGCGTGCGGCGCGCGACGTCGTGGTGCTGGTGCAGTTCGCGGGCGTAGTCGGCTGGGCCAGCCTGGCCGCGGTGTTCGCGCTGATCGCCAACAGCATCGCGCTGGCCGTGCGCGACCGCGTCCGCGACCACGCGATCCTGCAGACGCTTGGCTGGACCGGCGCGGACATCGCGTGGATGGTGGTGCTGGAGGCTGCGATGCTTGGCCTGGCAGGCGGCGCGCTGGGCGCGCTGGCCGCGCACGCCGCGATCGTGCTGGCGCACCTGAGCTTCACGATGGAGGGCGTCTCGATCGACGTCACCGCGAGCGGCGCGGCGACCGCCGCGGGCGTGGCGCTGGCGACGGTGCTGGGCGCGGTGGCGGGCGCCCTGCCCGCATGGGCAGCCTCGCGGCGCGAGATCGTCCAGGGCTTCCGTACCGCATGAGGAAGGACCGCGCATGACACGCTTCATCCCCATCACCTACGCCGCGCGCAACCTGGGCCGCAGCCCCGTGCGGCTGGCGCTCTCCGTGGGCGGCGCCTGCGCGGTGGCGCTCCTGGCGATGGCGGGCGCCGGCTTCGCGCTGGGCATGGATTCCGCGCTGCGCGCCAGCGGCCACGAACGCAACGTGATCCTGCTGGGCGCGGGAAGCGAGGAAAGCGTCGAACGCAGCGAGATCCCGCAGGCCACCGCCGGCGTGCTGGCCGCCAGCCTGCGCGGCGTGGCCGTGCACGACGGCCGGCCGCTCGCCAGCCCCGAGGTGAACGTGGCGCTGACGGTGGCCGCGGCGGAGGCTGGCGCCGGCGCAAGCACCGGCGAACGCGCGGACGTGCGCGGCGATGCACGCACCGACGCCAAGGAACGCACGGGCCTGGTCCGCGGCATCACGCCCACGGCGTTCCTGGTGCACCCGCAGGTGCGCCTGGTGGCGGGCCGCGCGCCCGAGCCCGGTGCCGACGAAGTCGTCCTTGGCACCAGCGCCGCACGCGCCGCGGGGCTGGCCCCGGCGGACGTCGCGCGCGCGCTGCACGACGACGGCACCGGCGGCCCGCAGGTGCTGGTGGACGGCCGCGCGCGCCGCGTCGTCGGCCTGTTCGCCGCGCCCGGCACCGTGATGGACGGCGAGGCGTGGATGCCGCTCGGCGACGTGCTGGTGCTGACGCAGCGCGACACGGTGTCGGCGGTCATCGTGGCGCTTGCGCCCGACGCGGTCCCTGCCGACGTCGACGAGTTCGCGCAGCGGCGCATCGACCTGGAGCTGAGCGCGATCCACGAGCCCGCGTACTACGCGTCGCAGGGCGCGTTCTACCGGCCGGTGCGCGTGATGGTCCTGGCCAGCGCGGCACTGGTGGCCGCGGGCGCGCTGCTCGGCGGCCTGAACACGATGTACGCCGCCTTCGCCAGCCGCGTGCGCGAGCTTGGCATGCTGCAGGTGCTCGGATTCACGCGCGCGGCGATCGTCGCCAGCCTGCTGCAGGAGAGCATCATCGCCGCGATGGCCGGCGCGCTGGTCGCGGTGGCCGTCGCGATCGCCGCGCTGGACGGCATCGCCATCAACTTCTCGATGGGCACCTTCGGCATCCGCATCGACGAGCGCGTCGTGGCCATCGGGCTGGGCGCCGGCCTGCTGGTTGGCGTCGCGGGATGCGTGATCCCCGCCGTCCGCTGCCTGCGGCTGCCGCTTCCCGCCGCGCTGAAGACCGACTGAATCACCGCTGGATCGAACCCGACCGACACCCCCGAACCGAACCATGACAGGAGCACCCATGCGCATCACCCGCACCGCCACCGCCGTCCTTTCCCCGATCGCCCTGCTTGCCGCGCTGACCGCCTGCGACGGCGGGTCCACGCCCGCCCCGTCGGCCACGAAGCCTGCCGCGGCCGGCGCCGCCGCGCTTCCCGCCGGACTCGTCACGCGCGGCGCCGTCGAAGGCCCCGGCGTCGGCGCCGCGAAGGCCACGGCGAAGGTCGGCCAGCCGATCACCGTCGTCGGCCGCATCGGCGGCAGCGAGAACCCGTACGTCGCGGGCCGCGCCGTCTTCACGATCGTCGACCCCTCGCTCAAGAGCTGCGCCGACGCCGGCGACGACGACCACTGCACCACGCCGTGGGACTACTGCTGCGAGTCGCGCGAGAGCCTGAAGAAGAACGTCGCCACGATCGAGATCGCCGGCGCCGACGGCCGGCCGCTGCCGATCGCCGTGCGCGGCCTCGAGGGCCTGGACCCGCTGGCGACCATCGCCGTCACGGGCACCGTCACCGAGGCGAACGACGCAGGCCTGCTGGTGATCCGCGCCACCCGCATCGCGGTGAAGTGAAACTGGTTCCGGGATGTCCCGGACCTATTTCCGCAGGATGACGGCGGCCAGGCGGCCGCTGCGGGCGCCGTCGCGGCGGTAGCTGAAGAAGTCGCGCGGGTTGGCGACGGTGCAGAGCTCCTCGCCGTCGATCGCTCCGGCGCGGAGGCCGGCTTCCAGCAGCTGCTGACGTGCGGCGCCGAAGCAGTCCAGGTGCTCCTTGGCGCGGCCGGCGCCGGCCGGCAGGACGCACGCGCCCAGGCCTGCCGCCGCGAAGTCGCGCGCGACGTCCGGGCCGACCTCGTAGACCGCCGCGCCGATGCACGGCCCGATCGCGGCCACCATCGCCGCCGGGTCGGCGCCGTGGTCCGCGCGCATGCGCGCGACCGCCGCGCCGATCACGTCCACCGCCAAGCCGCGCCAGCCCGCGTGGATCGCGGCCACCGCGCCCGAGCGCCCGCACGCCACCAGCACCGGCACGCAGTCGGCGGTGCGCATGCACGCGGCCACGCCGGGCTCGCACGTGACCAGCGCGTCGCCTTCGCACGTGGGCGGCCCGCCGGGTGTCGTGGCGCCGCACGCCACCACGCCGTTCCCGTGCACCTGCCTGATCCGCACCAGCGTCGCACCCGGCGCGCCCACCGCCTCCAGCAGCCGGCGGCCGTTCTCGGCCACGTGCTCCTCGGTGTCCGGCTCGCCGGGCGCCTGCGCGATGCCCAGGTTCAGCGAATCGAACGGCGCCGGGCTGATGCCGCCGATGCGCGTGCCGAAGCCGTGCGCCACGCCGAGCGCGGCCAGCAGCGTGCTGCGGTACGTCACGACGCCGTTCGTTGCCTGGACGCGTTCCAGCGGAGCCATGCCGCCACGCTACCCGGCTCAGCCGTCCAGCAGCACGAGCCCCGCGAAGCGCCCGTCGACCGCGACGAAGAACATCCCGTCGTTCGTCTCCATCGGCGGCACCGCCGAAAGGTCGACGCCATGGTCCAGCAGCAGCTCGGGCGAGCCGACCAGGAAGCGCGACCCCGCCACCACCCCCGCCGCACCCCCCTGCGGCAGCCGCTCGCAGTTCAGGCCGTCGACCACCCGCACCACGCGCATGTCGGCCTCGCGCAGCAGCAGGGCCGCCACCGGGTGGCCCGCACCGCACGCCACCGCCGTGACCCCGCGCAGGAGGTCCGACTCGCTCATCCAGCCGACGGGCAGCACCGACACCATGGGGCGGGAAGTGTACGGACGGCTTTCCGCCGTGCCGGCGCTTGCAACCGCTATTCTATCTGCTACAGTACTGGACAGCCATGACCTACTGGATCCTGAGCATCGACGGTCGGCCCTACGGTCCCGCAGACGAGCAGACGCTCCGTCGCTGGATCGCCGAGGGGCGCCTGACCCCCGCGACGCCCGTCGGCCCCACCGAACAGGGCCCGTGGACCGAGGCACGCTTGGTGCTCGAGGTGTCCGACCTCTTCGTCACGGCCGCGCCGCGCCCGGGCGCCGAGGCCTCCGCCGCCGCAGCGGGCGCCGGCGCACCCCCGGTCGGCCCCAGCTTCGCCGCGACGCAGGTGCCGCCCGGCTGGCCGCCCAACGAACTGGCGGTGCCGCTCCTGGTCAGCGGGATCGTCCACCTGCTGTACGGCGCGTCGGCGGTGGGCTCGTCGTGCCTCTTCGGACTGGTGACCTTCGGCTGGGGATGCTGCCTCGGGATCGCCGGCATCCCGGCGCTCGTCCTGGGGGCATTCGAGCTCTCGCACTACTCGCAGCGGTCCACGATGGACCCGAACCGCTGGCTGGACCGCAGCAAGCTGTTCGCGATCCTGGACATCTGCTGCATCCTGTGGGGCAACTTCGTGGCGGTCGTCTGCGGCATCCTGGTGCTCACGCAGGTGGACGGCGCACGCATGCGGCTCAACGATCGCGGACGCTGAACGGCGCGGGCAACGCCCCGGAGTCCCGCGCGCGGGTCCCGGTGCGCCGCCGGCCGATCAGGTCCCGCCGCCCCGCCGCACCTTGCGCCGGAGCGCCACGGCCCCTCGCAGCGCGCCCGCGACCTTCACTGCGCCAAGCTCCAGCGCCGTCGCGCCCTTGATCGCGGCATCATGGAGCCGGTCCTCGTACTCGTGGGCAGCGGCCTTCGCGGCGACGCCCGCGATCACGCCCACTTCCTTCGCCGCGGCCTTCGCGCGCCTGGCGGCCTCGGCGGCCAGCGCACGCGCCTTGGCCGCGCGGCCCTCGGGCGCCGGCGACTTCGGCTTCCCGGCTGCCCCGTCCGCGGGCTTCGCCTTCGCCTTCACCGTCAGCTTCGTCGCCTTCTTCTTCGCCATGGTTGCCTCCGCGCACATGCCGCCACGCGGCGCGCGCTCACTTGGTGGTCGCACCCAGCGGCAGGTCCGTCTTCGGCGCCGGGCCTTCCGTCGACGACGCCACCGTCAGCTCCAGCGGCGGCTGCCCCGCGCACTCCAGCAGGATGCGCCGCACGCCGCCCGCGCCACCCGGCCGGAACGACGCGATCACCGCCACCTCGAGCCTGCCGCCACCCGGGATCGTCGCCGGCAGCGGCGGGATCGTGCTGACCTCGGTGCCGACCGGGGCGCGCACGCTCTCGATGCGGATGCCGCCCCACGTCTTGTTGTGCAGCGTGAACACGGCCGGCACGCGGACGGGCTCCGCCGCGCCTCCGCCGGCCGGCGCGCCCGTGAAGTTCACGCCCACCGCGCGCTCGCCCGCCAATGCCGACATCGGCGACGCGCACGCCGCCAGCAGCGACGCGCACGCCACGGCGACGCACGCACCGGCCGCGCCGCGCGCCCACGCGGTGCCGCGCGCACCCACGCCGCCGCGCCCGCTCACAGGTTCTCGACCTTCCAGCCCTCGCGGTAGGTGCGGTGCAGCATCTTGCTGGCCTCGGGGCTGTTGCGGAACGCGACGGCCTTCGCGTCGTACTCCAGCACCTTGCCCGGGTCCAGCGAGCTCATCGCGCCGATCGACAGGCTCTCGCACATGCGGCCGGCCAGCTCGAAGCGCGACACGCACGCGTCCTTCTTGCCGTTCAGGCACGCCTCGACCCAGTTGTGCCAGTGGTTCGAGCTGCCAAGGTCCTCGGGCTTCATCTCGATGGCCTTGCCGTCGACGAAGACGCGGCACCACGCGTGCTCGATGGGGAACCAAAGGATCCCCTTCTCGCCCACCAGGATCACGCCGCCGTCGCCCTTGACGACGTCCTCGCCCTGCTTGCCGCCTTCCCAGCCCTGCGGCAGGCCGATCGCCTTGAAGTCGGGGAACTGGCCGCCGTCGAACCACTTCAGCGTCAGGCCGTCCTTCGAGGTCTTCGGCGTGGGGCCGTACTTCAGCACCACCGACTCGCTCTCGGGGAACTGGTCGCTGGACGCCTTCACCGGGTTGCAGCTGACGCTGAGCGGCATGCCCAGCTCAAGCGCGTAGAAGGGCACGTCCAGCATGTGGCAGCCCATGTCGCCGAACGCGCCCGTGCCCCAGTCGATCGTGCCGCGCCAGTTGAACGGCGTATAGCCGTCCTTGAACGGGCGGTTCGGGCTGACGCCCAGGAACAGGTCCCACGACAGCCACTCCGGCACCGGATCGCTGCCCGTGGGGCGCGGGTTGCCCTGCGGCCACCAGCCGGCCGGGCGGTTGGTCCAGGCGTAGACCTCCTTGATCGGGCCCACGACGCCGTCCTTCAGGAGCTTCTCGCCGTAGCGACGCCACTTGGTGGCGATGCGCTGCGTGCCCATCTGGGTCACCACGTTCGACTTCTGCGCGGCCACCTCGGCCAGGCGGCGGTTCTCGAACGCGCCATGGGCCAGCGGCTTCTGGCAGTAGACGTGCTTGCCCATGTTCAGCGCGCTCATCGCGATCGGTGCGTGCATGTGGTCGGCGGTGCTGATGACGACCGCGTCGACCTGGTCACCCACCTTGGCCATCATCTCGCGCCAATCCTTGAACTGCGGGACATTCGGGAAGCGCGCCTCGAAGGACTTGCCGTCGTCCCGCTTGCCGCCCAGGCGCAGCGCGTCCAGCTGGCGCTGGTCGACGTCGCAGAGCGCGGCGATCTCGACCATCTTGTGGCCGCTGACCTGCGTCAGGTCGGCGTTGCCCATGCCGCCGCAGCCCACCTTGGCCACGCGCAGCTTGCTGTTGGCCCACGGCGCGACACGACGCGGGGTCGCGGCGGGGCGCGCGGCGCCCGCGGCACCGGCAGCGGCGCCGATCGCGAACGGGGTGGCAAGCGAGGTCAGGACGAACGTGCGGCGGGTGGTGTCCATGTTCCACATTGAACAGGAAACCGCCCCGCCGGGTTGCGCCGGCGGGGCGGATTGGGATCCCTGTTCATGCGGCGCACGGAGGCGCCGGGCTCACGGCGCCCAGGACGAGAGCAGCCGGCCGAGGTCGGCACCGTCGGTGGTGCCGTCCTGGTTCAGGTCGGTGGCACCTGCCTGGCCCCAGGCCGAGAGCAGCTGGCCAAGGTCGGCGCCGTCCACCTTGCCATCGCGGTTGATGTCCGCGGCCACCGAGCAGTCGTAGTTCACCACCTGGACGTCGTCCACGGCGGCCTCGACCACCGAGCCGTTGGCCAGGTCGCGGGCCACGAAGCGCAGCTTCATGTTCGCGGTCGGTGCGACGAAGTCGGAGATGCGGAACGACTTCTGCACCCACGCACCGGCGTTCTCGGTCACCAGTTCCAGCTGCACCCAGTTGATGCCGCCGTCGTTCGAGATCAGGACCGGCATGCTGTCCTCGCCGGGCGCGGAGCCCTGGTTGTTCGAGTAGTGGCGCCAGTAGCTGATGAACGCGTTCGCGCCGGAGGCCAGGAACGTGGGCGAGGTCAGCGTCGTGGTGCCGCCGTCGATGTCCGCCGCGCCCACCGCGCCGCCCACCGCGCCGTTGCCGGTGACGAAGCACCTCGTGCCGGTCGGGGTGTGGTCGTCCTCGGGCTGCGCCGTGGTGCCGACCGGGTCGGCATTGACCCAGAGGCCCGCGGTGGCGTTGTCGCCGGCCGCGCTGAGCGTCCACGTGCCCTGCGACTCGCACTCGTCGTTCAGCGTGACGGCCACGCCGCTCGCCGAGATCGCGCTGCTCGGGCCCGACGGGTCGGCGTAGGAATCGCCGCCGGCAAGGTCCACCCGGAACGAGTACGAGAACTGCGAGGTGCATGGGATCGCGGGGAACTGCGCCACGTACCGGTTGCCGCCCTGTGGGCTGGCGACCACGGTGGTCACGGCCGAACCGACGGTCACCTGCATCTTGACCGCTCCCGTCGGGAGCGTGGTGCCGGCCGCCGGCGTGACGTCCAGCGTGACGGAGCCGCCCGCGGGCGGGACCATGGTCGGCTTGCCGTTGGGGAACGAGAAGCCGGCGGGCGCCGGACCCATCTTCCAGACGAAGAGGCCGCGGTTGAGGTCGCTGCCGATGATCGTCCCGCTGGGGAAGTACGGCCAGATGTTCCACAGGCCGTTGAACTGCGGCAGGTCGTCTCCCGGCCACGTGTCGAAGAACGCGACCTCCGGCGGGTTGCCGGCGCTCTGGGCCAGGTCGAACACGCGCACGCCGCTGCGGTAGTTGGCCTCGAAGAGCAGGTTTCCCCTGATGTACACGTTGTGGCCGACCGCCGCGTTGCCGTTGGTGAACGTGCCCTCGACGAACGGCGCGGACAGGTTCGCGACGTTCATGACGATGGTCGTCGTGACGTTGGTCGTCGCACCCTCGTCCAGCTCGTCGTTGATGTAGATGCGCGCCTGGTCGGGGGAGAGCCAGCTCTGGTGGCAGAACTTGGCGCCGAGGTACGTGGTGTACGAGAGCTGCGTGATCGCGGCCTTGTTGGTCACGTCCAGGATGTAGACGCCGGTGTTCACCTGGCCGCCGCTGGAACCGCCGCAGCAGAACGCGATCTGCTTGCCGGCGTACGGGCCGCTGGTGTAGGTCACGATCTGCGCCTCGTGGACGTAGACGTTGTTCCACGCGCCCACGAAGACGGGGTTGCTGGGGTCGGCGCGCAGGTCGTAGATGCGCAGGCCGTTCGAGCCGCCGCCGGCGCGGTAGAGGAAGCCGCTGTCGGTGTCGACGAAGACCGTGTGCGTGGCGGCGGTGTTGCCGCCCACGGTCACCTCGCGCACCAGCGACACGCGCGGCAGCGCGGTGTTCGTGCCGTCGATGTTGGACATGTCGATGACCTGGATGCCGTTGCCGCCCTCGCTGACCGCGTAGCAGTAGGCGCCGTAGGTCTTGACGCAGCGCCAAAGGCTGGTCGGGCCCGTGATCATGCCGACCGTCTGCGCGTTGCCCGGGTTCGTGATGTCGACGAACGCCGTGCCGTTCGAGAGGCCCATGATGGCGTACTCGCGGCCGGACGGGCTGACGTGGCCCCAGCAGTCGTTGCCCGAGGTCGGTGACCCGGGGAACGCGCCGAGCGGGATCCAGCTCTTCAGGTGCATGCCGCTCTGCGCGAACGTCTCGGCTGCCACGCCGCCCTCCATGGAGCGGTACGCCGGCGCGTCGACCGGCGGCAGCAGGTCGCGCGCCTTCGGGTCGTCGACGTGGGCGATGGCCGTCGCGACGACGACGGAGGCGGAGGCAACGGCAAGGCCGAGCGCGACGCGGATCTTCATCTCAGGGGGTCTCCGAATGACAGTACGCCCGTGAGGCGGGCTGCGTGAAAGATAGCCCCGGTTCCGCGCAAGGAAAGGTCCTGCAGGGAACCGGGGCCAAGTTGGGGGAGCCCGGCCGCGCCGGGGTCCGAAATCCGATCAGTTCTGCGGGGCGTCGCCGCCCTGGCCGTTGCCGCCCCGATTTCCGCGATTGCCGCGACGACCCCCCTGGCCGTTGCCGCCCTGTGCGTCCTGGGGCTGGCCGCCGCCGCCGCCGAACATCATGCCGCCGCCGCCCGGGAAGCCGCGCTGGCGGAAGGACTCGACCATGGCGGCGCGCTCGGTGTCGTCGATCGTGCCGTCGTTGTTCTTGTCGAACTCCTTCATGCGTTCCTGCGCCTGCTGCGGCAGGTCGCTCAGCTTGATCGGGCCGCCGCCGGCGAAGACGTTGCCCATGCCGGCGCGGTCGCCGCGCTGCTTGGGCAGCGACTCGTACTGCTCGGGCGTCAGCAGCGCCTTGATGCGCTCCATGTACTTGTCGTTCATCGTGCTGCGGTCGTCGAGCAGCTTGCGCGACTCGGCCTGCGCGTTGCCGCCGCCTTGGCCACGGAACATCTGCGACATCGGGACGTCGCCCGTCATGAAGCCGACGATGCGCACCATGTCCTCGGTCTGCTGCACGGGCTCTTCCTTGCGGAGCGCCTGCGCGATCCGGTCGTTCAGCGGGGAGAGCTCCGTGCCGTACTGCTGTTCCAGCGCCTTCAGCGAATCGACGACGCCCGCGTCCAGGCCCTCGATCTGCAGCGCCGCCTCGAAGGCACGCTCCACCGGGTTCGAGCGGTACACCCGGTCGTATGCAGCGGACAGGGCGGCCTTGCGCACCCGGGCGGCGTCCTCGGCCGAGAGCTGCGCGCAGATCGCCTCGCGGTAGCGGTCGTTCACCTCGCGGACCTTCTCCCGCATCTCGATCGAGCGCGTCGCGAACTTCTTCGCCGCATCCTGGTCGCCCTTCCAGATCGACTCGAGGTACTTCGACTCGTTCGAGGCCAGGAAGTCGTTGCGGGCCGTCAGGGCCTGGTCGAGCTGCAGCTCGTACTCGTCCATGATCGGCTGCAGCTTCTCGAAGGTCTCCTTCGACAGGCCGGACTCGTCCAGGACGGCGAACAGGTTGACGCCCTCGCCGCTCATCGTGGAACGCGGGAGGGTCTTCTCGCGGGCCAGGAAGCGCATGAACGCCGGCCACTTCCTGGTCTGCGTATCGGAGAGCGACGCCTGGATGCCGTCGACGAACGTCTTGCGCAGCTGGGCCTTGGTCGCCTGCCACTTGTTGAACTCGGTGACGATGGCGCCGACCTGCGTGCGCATCTCCTCGAACGCTCCGCTCGCCTTCATCTCCTTCTGCATCTCGTCGCCGAGCTTCTGCATCGAGTCGCGGAAGAACTGCTGGCGTTCCTCCTGCGTGAGCGGCGCGCCCTTCTCCGCCTCCATCTGCTCCATCTGCTCGCGCGCCTTGGTCATCGAGTCGCGCCACTTCTCCTGCATCTGCGGGTTCATCATCGGGGCCATCATCTGGCGGCCGAGGTCCTGCATCTGCCCGGTGATCTCGTCGCGGGCGGGATTGAAGGCGTCCTCGTAGTCGCGCATCAGCTGCTCGAGCACCGCCATCTGCGGCTCCTCGAGCGTCAGCTGCTCCTTGAAGAGGGGCACGTCGCGACGCATGAAGTCGGGCTCGAAGGCCTCGCGCATCTGCGACTGGAGGCCCATGCCGCCCATGCGGCCGCCGCGGCCGCCCATGCCGAACATGCCGGGGCCGCCGCCCTGGCCGCGGCGACCACCACCCTGGCGGCCACCGTTGCCGCCGTCCTGCTGCGGCGCGCCGGCGGCCGGGGCGCCACCGGCCGGGGGAGCCGCGGGCGCAGCCTGCAGGGCCAGCGCGATGGGAGCGTCGGCCAGCACAGCGGCGCATGCGAGCGCCGAGGCGGCGAGCAACCGGGATGCGGACGGGGAGGTGGCGAAGAACAGGCGGTGCATCAGTCGGTATCTCCTTGGTTCCCGGACGTTTGACAAGCGGATGGACCCCGCCTGTGCCCGTGGGATCGGCTCAACGGGCGTTCGCGGTCCATATGTCCGGATTCTGGCGCCAAATCGTCGACAACCGTGGAATAGGAACGCCATCATCAACATAGATACTTGTGGCGGGACCCCTTCCCGGGCCCGCAGGTCCAACATGCGCAGCACGAATCCTGGTTTCCCGTGTGACCGCCC
>JBIKJV010000288.1:0-4902 GCA_044360755.1 Phycisphaerales bacterium | reverse complement strand
CCGGCGAACGCGGCGCCAGCCAACTATCGGGATCCGTACGTGTGGGGAGGACGTCACGTGTCGGCGACTCCGTACGGGCAGAACGGCGCATTGACGGTGGGTTCGACCGCCCTGTCGACGACGTCGCCCGCGGGCGGTGGCACCATTGGTGCCACGCTCGACGATCAAGGCCCGTTGTCGAAACTTCGCAACCTCACCGCGTTCGGTGGCGGCTCGGTGCAGTTCTTCGGCGAGGGTGGAAGCGGCCGGTCGATCGGTCACGTACTTGCCGCGGTCACGGACGCGAATGGGGAGTACGAAGTCTGGGCGTGGGGAAACAACACCTACGGTCAGCTGGGACGCGGCGACACCGTGGCGAGCGCGCTGCCGGTGAGAGCATCATGGTCACCCACGGAGCCCGGCGAAGAGATTCTGGAATTGGCCGCGGGCGAACGCCACAGTCTGATGCTCACACGGAAGGGCACGACACGTCGGGTCTATGCCTGGGGTTCGAATCAATTCGGTCAAACGGGTATCAGCGGACTGGCCGTCTCGAGCGCGACCAAGCAGACCACGCCTCGGTTGGTGTCCACACTGACCTCCGCCGAGGTCGTGTCGATTGCGGCGGGCCAGTACCACAGCCTTGCCGCCGATGCGGAAGGAAACGTGTGGGTCTGGGGTCGTGACGGCGAATCGTACGGAAATCTCGGAACCGCAGGTGCGGCGAGTCGTGTGGTGCCGCACCGGTTGACAAGTGCCCTGATGGCGGAACGTACGGCCACTGCCGTGAGCTACTCGATCACGAGCAACGTCATCACGGTGAACACCGAGACCAATCACTACTTCGAGAAGGGCGAGACGGCATCGGTATCGCTGGGTCTGCCGCTGTACGACGGAACCAAGGCCCTGAGCAAGGTCGCCTCGACGAGTTTCTCGTACACCGCGCAGGACAATGTCGCCCTCACCGCAACCACGGGTGGCACCGTCGCCTACACCAACGGCTCTGCGTCGGTCTCGAACAAGGCCCTCACCAGCAATGTGGCCACTCTCACGGTGGGTTCGGGCCACAACTTCAAGACCGGCAACGTCGTCACGGTGAACATCGGCGATCCTGCCTTCGATGGGCAGCGCACACTCACGGGTGTGGGAACTTCGACCATCGCCTTTCGATCCCAGGACGACGAACCGGAGACCTCTGTCGTCTCTGCCACGGCGACGTACTCACCGTCGTCGGCAAGCGTGACGAACAAGGTTCTCGCTGCCACTTCGAGTGCGAGCACGGCCACGCTGACCGTGGGGGTCGGCCACAACTTCCGCATCGGCAACGTGGTGACGGTCAACATCGGTGATCCGGCCTTCGACGGCGTGAAGACCATCACGGCGGCAAGCACCAGTTCGGGCACCATCGCCTACACGGCTCAGGACACCATCTCGTCCACTCCGCTCTCTCCGAACGGAACCGTCACGGTGACTTCTCCGACGTCATCGGTGGTGACGAATCGCGTGTTGACGGTGCCGTCTGCGGCCACGGCGTATGCGCGTCTCACCGTTCCTTCGAATCACGGTTTCAAGGTCGGCAACATCGTCGACGTCGATATCACCGGCGCCAACGAGGCGTCGTTCGACGGGCGCCACACCATCACGGCGGTCGGCTCGACGTACATCGATTACTCCCGCGCCAGCATGTCAGCGGTTACCACGGGGGCCACCACCGGCACCGTCACGCTGGTCACGCAATCGTTGTCGGCCTCGTCGTACTCGGTGAACGGCTCGAACGTGGCGACGATCGACGTCGGCGCAGGGCACGGTCTGGCCGTGGGCAACGTCATCGTGGTGACCGGCGTCGCCGCGAACATCGACGGCACCAAGACCATCACCGCGGCGCCGAGTGGTGGAACCACCGTGAGCTTCCAGGCACAGGCCTCCGTTGCGTCGGGTGCAGCCTCCGGCACCGTCGCCTTCACCACTCCCAGTTTTTCGGTGACCAAGCGTCAGGTGGTCGGTTCGACCAACTACGCCTATCTCACTCTCGGCAGCCACGACATGCGGTCGGGGAACACCGTCGTCATTGCCGGTGTCGATTCGTTGCTCGACGGAACCAAGACACTCGCCAGCGTCGACGCGACGCGGATCATCTACACGGCCCAGCCGAACGTCACGTCTGTTTCCGCGACCGGGACGGTCGAGATGGCCGTTTCTTCGCTCAACGTGACCCATCGACAGATCGCGTCCAACTACGCCTATCTCACCGTCGGCTCGGGTCACGGGTTCATCGCTGGCAATACCGTCAGCGTCACGGGAATCGGCGGCAACTTCGACGGAACGAAGACGATTCATGCGGTCGACGGAACGCGAATCTGGTACCTCGCACAGCCCAACGTCGCGCTCACGACTCTGTCGACACCCGGCTCTGCGTCGATCACTTCGTGTTCGGCAAGTTGCCCGGCCGCACCCTCGGACATCGTCGAAGTGGCGGCCGGTCACGGTTTCTCCATGGCTCGTTCGTCCGCCGGGGTGGTCTCGTCGTGGGGCTTCGTCGGAACGAACAACTACGGCCGCATCGGCCGGACCAACACCACCGTCACCACGCCGTTCGCGGTGACACTTCCGACCGGGTGTGTGGCCGAGAAGGTGACGGCGGCACCGTACGGCGGAGGAGTGGTGTGCGCAGACAAGCGCATCGCAACCTGGGGCTACAACGGTTACGGCAATCTCGGCACCAACTCCGCTTCGACCAGTGTCACCGCGCCGGCGATCGTTGCCACCGGGGCCATGGCGTTGGGCGCGAGCGAAGGCATCGCGGATCTCCGCCTGAACACGGCGGGCGGGTTGGTCCTCACATCGACGGGGCGCTTGTTCTCCTGGGGACGCAACTACTACCGCCTTCTCGGAACGACCAGTACGTACAGCGGACAGAACCTCTCGAAGACTCCGGTCGCAGCAAACCGCATCGTGCCCGAGGGGTCGGCCACGATCACGAACATCCATTCCGACATGTACTCGTCGCTCGTGCTCGACAGCACCGGAAAGGTGTGGAGCTGGGGCTATGCCGGTTCGGGAATGTTGGGGCGCGGTGCCTACGGGCCGAATGGGGCCGACGGTGCCCGTTTCTACAACCTTGGTCTTTCGTCGAGTGCACGCATCGCTCATCTCGACACCACGTACTACGGAACCGTCGCCGTGATGTCCGATGATTCGGTCTGGTCGCTCGGGTCGAATGGCGGAGTCAAGACCACGTATTTCAACGGCGACGGCACGACAGCGGCATCCTTCCTGCCCGGACGCGTCGATCTTCCCTACGGCTTCGACACGTCCTTGCCGTCGGTCATCACCACTCAACTGAGTTGTGGTTCGTTCCACTGTCTCGCAGCAACGAGCAACGGGAGTATCTACGGCTGGGGTGACGGTGCGGGCTATCAGCTCGTGGCCAATTCCACGACCGATCGCTCGACACCGACCCTCATCAAGTCGGGTCTCACGAATCCCCGCATCGCAGCAGGCACGTGGTTCAGCCTCTACGTCGACATCGGGGCATCGGGTACCGGTGGAACCGTTTACGCGTGGGGGAGCAACTCGTACCGTCGGGGCGCACCCCAGTCATCGTCGGGCACACTCACCACCTTTACCGCCGTTCAGGACACGATTGCATCGAACACCCCGTCTGATGTCGTTGCGATCAGTTCTGGCACCTATCACTCGATCGCGCTGCGGGCCGACGGATCGATCATGGCGTGGGGTGCCAACTTCTACGGACAGCTGGGTCGAGGTGACGTGGTCACGTCGTATTTCGCCAAGCCGACGCTGCCCGGTGGTCGTGTCGCCGCAAGTGTGCACGCGGCGGCGAACCATACGCTTGTGGTGGCCACCGACGGGCGGCTTGTGGGTTGGGGTTACAACACCAACGGCGTTCTGGCCAGTGGCAACACGACTCAACTCACGTCTCCGACCTTGGTCGCCAGCGGGCACACGTTCCGCACCGTCGACACTGCGGGCTATCACACGACGAAGCAAGTTCAGACGGCGGTCGGCCTCACCACCAGTGGCACGGTTCTTGCCTGGGGCTCGAACGTGTACGGACAGCTGGGTCGTCTGGATCGTCCTGCGGCGTCGTCAGGGGTGAACTCGTTCAGTGCCGTTCCCGTCGCCGTTCAGACCTCGGCGGGTGGCGGGGTCGAAGGCGTCGATGCGGTCGTGGCGAGTCAGTTCTGGAGCGGTGCGTATCACCGCACGTCCTCGGTGCAGGCGCCGAGCCCGCCGCTGAACGCCTCGGCAACGTCTCCGGCGGCGAGTCGCATCGACGTCTCCTGGAATCCGCCGGCGACACCGCGTGACCTCACCGGTTACGTCATCCACGTGGTCCGCGACGGAGAGATCGTCTTCTCTGCCGGAGCGGGTCGTTCGGCAACCACGTTGTCGATGACCGCTCCGACGTTCGACATTCTGAACGGCCGTGAACACACCGTCGTGGTCCATGCTGTGAACGAGGCGGGCCAGAGCGAAGCCAGCAACTCGGCCACAGCAACACCCGTCTCGGTGCCGGGCCCTGTCGTCGCGCTTGCGGCCGCGCCGATTCTCAACGGGACGAGGGTCGACTTCGGCGCGCCCACCGACAATGGGGGCTCGCCGGTCCTCGACTACGAGATCGAGGTCGTCACTGTTGCAGGTTCGGTTCAGGCTGCGATCGAGACGGTGTCCCATCCGGTACCCGCGGATGGCGTCGACATCACTGCAGGGCTCTCGGCAGGCACCGAGTACGTGGTCAAGGTGCGTGCCCGTAACACGAACGGATTCGGCCCGATCGAGACGTCGAGTGTGGTCGTTCCTGGTCGCCCGACCGCTCCGCGAAACGTATCGGTCGCCAGTGGTGACACGACGCTCACCGTTTCGTGGATCGCCCCGGAGCACGACGGGGAAGTGGCGATC
>JBIKJV010000038.1:0-19083 GCA_044360755.1 Phycisphaerales bacterium | reverse complement strand
CCGATGTGCGGCGTGTAGACCTGCTGGTAGCCCTGCTTGCGCAGTTCGGCCCCGATGAAGTTCTGCAGTTCGTTGCGCACGATCGAGCCCTTCGGCGTCCACAGGATGAGCCCCTGGCCGACCATCTCGTCGATGTGGAAGAGCCGCAGCTGCTTGCCCAGCACGCGGTGGTCGCGCTTCTTGGCCTCGTCCAGCTGCGTCAGGTGCGCGGCCATCTCTTCCTTGGTGGCGAACGCCGTGCCGTAGACGCGGGTCAGGCGATCGAGCTTCTCGTCGCCCTTCCAGTAGCTGGACGCCAGGCTCATCACCTTGAAGGCGCCGATCTTGCCGGTGGCGGGCACGTGCGGGCCGCGGCAGAGGTCTTCCCAGTCCTTGCCCGGGGTGCCCGTGGCGTACCAGCTGAGCGTGGCGCTGCCGGCCTCGCAGGCGCGCTCGGCGTTGTCCAGCTTGAACTTGCTGCCCTCGCCCTTGAGCTTGGCCATGCCCTCGGACGCGGCCATCTCGTAGCGCGTGAAGGGGCGGTTCTCGGCGACGATCTTCGCCATCTCGGCCTCGATCGCCGGGAAGTCGTCGGTGCTGATCGCCTTGCCGCCCTCGAAGCTGATGTCGTAGTAGAAGCCCGTCTCGAGCGGCGGGCCGTAGACCAGCTTCACGTGCGGGAAGAGGCGCTGGATCGCCTCGGCCATGACGTGCGCGGTGCTGTGGCGGATCAGGAACAGGCCGTCCGGGTCGGCGCCGCCCTCGCGCTTCTTCGGGGTGACGATCGCGAGCGCGCAGTCCTTCTCGAGCCGCGTCGAGAGGTCGCACAGCTGGCCATCGACGCGTGCGCCGATGGCGGCCTTCGCCAAGCCGGCGCCGATCGATGCGGCGACCTCGGCCGCGGTGACGGGGGAGGCGAATTCCTTGACGGTGCCGTCTGGCAGGGTGATCCGGGGCATGGAGCCCGGAAGGGTACCCGCTCAGTCCCCGAAGAGGTCGGGGTGCCCGGGCGCCGGCGGCGGGCGCTCGGCCAGGTCGTCGATCTCGCGCTGGATCTCGCGGACCGTGCTGAACTCGTAGTACTCGCTGGCGAAGCGGATGTAGGCGATGTGGTCGACCGACCGCAGCTTGTCGGCCACGCGCTTGCCGATCACCCGGCTGGGAACCTCGCGGTCGAACTCACGGTGCATCTCCTCCTCGACCTCGCGGGCGATCCGCTCCTTCTCGGAGGCGGGCACCGGGCGCTTGCCGCAGGCGGCCATGATGCCCTTCATCACGTTCTCGGCGTCGAAGGGCACCCGTGTGCCGTCCTTCTTCACCACCATCAGGCGCTCGGTGCGCTCGACGCGCTCGAACGTGGTGAAGCGCTTGCCGCACGCCAGGCACTCGCGGCGCCGGCGGATGGTCTCGCCCGACTCGCTGGGCCGGCTGTCGGTGACCTTGTCCCGGTCGCGTTCGCAGTAGGGGCAGCGCACGCAGGGATCCTACTTGGCGACCTTGACCGGCTGGCACGGCTCGAACAGCACGGTCAGCGCCGCGTCGCCGTCGATCTCCAGGTAGTCGACCTCGAGCTCGACCGTCCGGGGCGCGGCGACCTCGACCTGCCACGTGTCCTGGGCCGCCCCTCGGCCGCCCCAGCGATCGATGACGGTCGTGCCGTCGACCCGCACGCGGATGCCGTCATCGGCGCTCGTCCGGATCCGCCAGCAACCCGGCAAGAGGTTCAGCTTGCCCCTGGCCTGGATCCCGAACCGGTCGGCAGGAAGCCCGGCCTTTCGGATCGATTCGCCGAGCGGATTGACCTTCCACCAGTTGCGAAGGTCGCTCGGGCCGCCGCTCCCGAAGCGGAAGTCAAGGCTCTCGAGCGGTCCGCAATCGACACCCTTCGTCGCAAGTGCCGCGAATGCGGCCGGGTCCTGCGGCACGACCGACTCGATGGGAAAGGCCTTCACGAACCAGGCGGGGTTCGCCACCACGCCCGCCCCGAAGAACTTCATCGGCGTGCCGACGATCTCGCGCGGCTTTGCCGAAACCGTCAGCTGGTACTCGTGGAGGCCCCAGCTGTCCTCGGTGTGCACCACGACGCACTTGATCGCCGGATCGATTTCCGCGGTGAGGAACCCCCTCCCGAACGCGGCCGTCCCATCGATGGGCCCCGTGCCCAGCACGCGCCACCAGTGGCGCGAGGGCGTCGCATGGACAAGCTCGATCCGCGGCGCGACCCAGTCGAAGGGGCCGTGCGTCCCCAGCTGGATCGCGTCGCGCCCGCCGAGCTTCGCGCGCGCGCCGACGGGCTCGGCACGGCCGGGGATCCTGGCGACCACGGCGTCCCACTCCGCCGAGCGCGCGGCCTTCGCCGGCGGGGCTCCTCGCGGCGCGACGACGGCGACCGCGTCGCCCGAGTCGGTGACGATCGACGCAGCATCGGACTCGAGCCGCTTGCCGCACGCAATGAACGAGTTGCCCTGCAGGGTGACGCCCTTCGACGCGGCCAGTTCGATGCCCGTGGCAACGCCGTCGAAGCGGTTCCCGACGATGCCGCACCCTTCGCTTGCGGAGCCGTTCGCCTTCACGCCCGGCAGCGCGAGCAGGGCCTTGTCGTCATCCCACCACAGCCTGACGCCGACGGGAGACTTCTCGAAGGTGTTGCCCTGGATCAGCCAGTGGCTGCCATGCTCGATGTTGATGCCGCCGCGCTCGCTGCCGGAGGGGGCCTCGCCACAGCGCGAGAAGAGGTTGCCGACCGCGCCGCTGCGCTGCGAGTAGCCGCCCCAGAGGCCGCAGATCCCGGCGCCGACGACGGTGTTCTCGACGTAGCGATCCTCGCGCGAGAACGTCATCTCCATGCCGTGCGCCGCGGCGAACGAGAAGTCGTTGCGGAGCAGCAGGTTCGAGCCGACGTGCGTGCGGTACCACTCCTCGCGCGCGGCATCGTCGGCGAACGGGGACGGCGGGGGAACCTCGCCGATCGCCTCCTTGCCGGCGAACCCGAAGAAGCCGTCGCCGCAGTGCGTGGCGCTGTTCAGCGCGAACACGTTGCCGGCGCACTGCTCGAAGCACAGGATGCCCGCCGAGTCCTGGCCACGGTTGTAGAGGCCGTGGCTGTAGCCGCGGACGCAGAAGTCGAACGCATTGCGCGCCACCAGGTTCCGGCTGCTTCGCCACATGGCCAGGCCCCAGCCCGAGAGGAACGAGCAGTCGCACTCGAGTACGGCCGAGCGCTCGACGCGGTCGAGGATGATGCCGTTCTGCCCGCCGCGCGCGCGCACGGCCTGGACCAGCACGCCCTTCGCGCGCTCGACGCACAGTGCGGCGCCGTACTTCGTGCGCCACTCGGCGCGGTCGTTCGCATGCGGCCAGAGCCAGTCGCGTTCGTCCTCGCCGCGTGGGGCGCTGAGGAGCCGTGCGCCCCAGTTGCCGGCCAGGTCGAGCTGCGTGAACGTGGCGCCGTCGCAGCCCGTGGCGTGCACCGCCACCTTGAAGCCGCGCACCGCGCCGTTGGTCAGGAAGACGCCCGGCGCCGCGATGCGGATGCCCGTGCCGGCCATGGCGTCGGGCGCGGTGCCGTCGGCGCAGCCCGCGAGCGTGCCGCCGCCGAGGTCCACTGTCACGTTCGGCGCGGTGACGTGCACGACGCCGTCGCCATCGGCATCGGCAACCGGGCCCATGAAGCGGAGACGGCAGGAGCGGTCGATGACGACGTTGTCGCGGTCGACCAGCACCTCGGGCAGGTCGCGCGCCGGCGCCGCGGGCGGCGCCGTTCGGAGGCCCTGGAGCACGATGTCGAGCTCGTTGCCCGGCGCGGCCGCGGGCGACGATGCCCCGGGCACGGCGCTGCAGGAGGCGAGGGCCGCCGCGAGCGTGGCAGCGGCGAGCGTGGCGATGGCGGCGGTCGTCGTGTGGCGTGGCATTGGGGGCACCTTCCGGCACCGCGCCCCGCGGCCGCGGCGCCCGCTGCGGCGGTCGGCCTTCAGATCTCCTCGATCTCGGCGATCTTCTTCTCGGCCAGCTCCTCGATCTTCGCCGTGAACTTCTTGGTCAGTTCGTCGATCGATTCCTTGGCGGACTCGGCCTGGTCCTCGGTGACGCCGGCCTTCTTGTCGGCCAGCAGCGCGTCGATCGCCTTGTTGGCGTCGCGGCGCTCGTTGCGCACCACCACCTTGGACTCCTCCGACATCTTCTTGACCTGCACGCCCAGCTGCTTGCGGCGGTCCGCGCTGGGTGCGGGCACCAGCACGCGGATCGCGCTGCCCTCGGCCTGCGCGCGCACGCCGATGCCGGCGGATTCGATCGCCTTGATGATCTCGGCCTTGCTGGAGGGGTCGAATGGCTTGACCAGCAGCGTGGTGGCATCGGCGGTGTTGATCGCGGCCAGCTCGCGCAGGTCGGTGCTGGAGCCGTAGTAGTCGACCTTGACGTACTCGACCAGCGCCGGCGTGGCGCGGCCGGTGCGCACGCCGCGAAGCTCGCGCTGGAAGTACTCGACGCCGGTGTTCATGCGGTCTTCCGCCTCGAGGAGGACGGTATCGATGTCCATGGTGTGCTCCTTGCGTTCCTTGGGGCTCAGTTGGTGACGACGGTGCCGACCGACGAATCGCCGTTCAGCACGCGCTGGATGTTGCCGGACTTCCGGAAGTCGAAGACGACCACGGGCACCTCGTGCTCCATGCACATGGTGAGCGCGGTCAGGTCCATCACGCCCAGCTGCTTCTCGATGGCCTGCGCGAACGTCAGGCGCTCGTAGCGCGTGGCGTTGGGGTCCTTCTTGGGATCGGCGGTGTAGATGCCGTCGACCTTGGTGGCCTTCAGGATCGCCTGCGCGCCCAGTTCGATGCCGCGCAGGCTGGCGCAGGTGTCGGTGGTGAAGAACGGGTTCCCGGTGCCGGCCACGAGGATGACGACGCGCCCCTTCTCCAGGTGGCGGAGCGCGCGGGCTCGGATGAACGGCTCGGCCACGGCGGGCAGGTTGATGGCGCTCATGACGCGCGCCTCGACGCCCTTGTGCGCGAGCGCCTCCTTCAGCGCGACGCCGTTGATGACGGTGCCCAGCATGCCCATGTAGTCGGCGGTGGACTGGTCGATCGTGCCGGCCTCGGCCAGGCGGGCGCCGCGGATGATGTTGCCGCCGCCCACGACGACCGCCAGCTGCACCGGGCTGGCGTGCCGGTAGGCGTCGGCGATCTGCTCGGCCAGGAGGTCCAGCGCACCTGGGTCGATGCCCAGTTCGCCGGGCTTCGACAGGCTCTCGCCGCTCACCTTCAGGATCACTCGCTCGAATCGCTTGGCCACGGGACCTCCATGTCCGGCGCCGACGGGCTCCGGGGAAGACCCATGGTAGAGAGGAAGCGCCGCGGTCGGGGTGCGTCGGGCGCAGCCGGGAAGTGGCGCTCCGCCGTGCCGCCGGCGTCGGCACCGGCCTGATTCCGGGATCGCGCCTCTACCATCCGGACGTGCCCGCCGACCCCACGGCACCTTCGTCGGTCCCGCAGTCCACGGTCGCCCCGAGCACGGGCTGGCGCGTCGGCCTGCGGTGGCTCGCAATCGGGTTCGCGCTGAGCCTGCCCGTGCATGCGGCGGTCGTCGCGTGGCTGGCGATGACGCATGTCTCGCGGCCCGGAGCGCCGGCCGCGCGCGAGTCGCTGGTCGAGCTCGCCGTCGTGGGTGATGACGGCGGCGTCGCGCTGGGCGAATCGGACGCGGGGGGCGGCCGGCCGGAAGGGCCGGCGGTTGACGACCGCTCGGCGGCGTCCACCGAGGAACCGGTCGCGGCCGCACCGCTCGAGGGCGGCGCATCCGAGGGCACCGGCCTGGCCGAGGGCGGGCCGCTCGGCGGTGGCGGTGTCGGTGGCGGTGCGGGTGGCGGCGGCGCGGGCGGCGATGGCGGCGGCTCCGGCGGCGGCAGCGGCACCGGCACCGGGCTCGGCAGCGGGATCGGCGGCACCACGTTCTTCGGCGTCGGCGGCCGCGGCATGCGCTTCGCGTTCGTCGTCGACAAGAGCGGATCGATGTCGGCCGAAGGGCGACTGTCCGAGGCGAAGGAGGAGCTTCGTCGCGCGATCGCCGCGCTTCCGGACTATGCAAGCGTCTACGTCGTCTTCTACGACACGTCGGAGCCGTTCGTGTTCAGCGATCGGTGGGAGCGGGTGAGGGGCACGCTGCTCAAGCGGCTCGAGCGTTGGCTGGGGGACGTCGGGCCTTCGGGCGGCACGAACCCGCTGCCGGCGTTCCGGCAGCTGTACGCGCTCGACGCCAGGCCTGACGTGATCTTCTTCCTGTCCGACGGCGAAATCCCCGAGGGATCCGCCGGCGAGATCCGCCGCCTGAACGCGCGCGGCAGGAAGGTCACCATCAACGCGATCGCATTCGGCGATGAGGCCGGCGCGGCCAGGCTGCGCGAGGTGGCGCAGGAATCCGGGGGCGAGTTCCGGGAGGTTCGCCCTCGCGGCCGTGGGACGAGGACGCCCCGATGATCCGTGCGGCGCTGGTGCTGGCGTGCGCGCTGCTCCTTGCCACTTCGGTACGGGCGGAGCAGGGCACCGTGGTCCGCCGCGGCACCATGCCGGCCATCGCAGGCGACGTCCGCGTGGTCGGCGCCGCGGGAGTCGAGGTCCGCGTGCCGGGCATCGAGCGGCCGGTGGCCATCGCGTGGAGCGACGTGCGCGGCATCGAAGGTGCGGCTCTCGGCGCCGAGGCCCGCGCATGGCGTGATGCGGGCGAGGCGCTGTGGCGTGCGCGCACGCGGATCCAGCGCGGCGACTGGGAACTGGCAGCCGAACCGCTGGCCGTGGCGTGGAAGGCGTGGTCCGCGGCGCCGCCCTGCGCGGATGCTGCGCTTGCCGCCGCGGCGCAGGCCGAGTGGATGATGCGCAGCGGCCGGCCCGCCGACGCGGTTGCGCCGGCGTTCGCCGCGGTGCGTGACCTGCGCGCGGGCACCCAGCCGGGCGGTGGGTGGAAGGCGTCCGCGCGCGTGGCCGAGCCCGGCTCGGCGCTGCCGCCCGCGCTGCCGCCCTGCGTGGTGCCTGCCGCCGACGCCACGCGCCTGGCCGTCGAACTGCGTGCACTGGACCTCTCGGCGGACCCCGGGCTGCGAACGGTGGTCGAGGCCTACGTGGCCGCGTTGCCGGGCCAGGGAGCCCGCGATGCCGCGCCCGAACTGCCGGACCTCCGGAAGGACGCGCCCGCACGCCACGCGACGCAGGCGCTCCTGGACCTGCGCACCGCTGCCGCCGGAGACCGGTCCGCGCGCGACGCCATGCGCGCCGCACTGGTGCGCGACCGCCGCTCGCTCCCGGCGTGGTTCGAGGTCTGGGCCCGGCTGGCGCTGGGCGATGTCATGGCGGGGACCGGCGATGCCGGGTTGCGCGACCGTGGCCTGGCGCTGCTGGCGAGCCTGGTGGCTGCGCCCGACCCCGCACGGCCGTGGATCGCCGACGGCGCACGCGCCGCCCTGGCGCGCGCGCTGGAGTCGGCCGGCGACGCCGCGGCCGCGCGCCGCGTGGCCGCGCAGCCCGCCGAGCCCGGTACGCCGCCGAACCCCAGCCTGCCCACGGGACCACGCCCCGACGAGTGCGTTCCCCGTGAGCTCTCCGACCGGACGACCGCGTTCCTGCAGGGCGCGGGGCTTGACCGCGTGCTGCTGGCGCACCTCGAGGCGCAGCTGGAAGCCGAGCAGCGGCCCGACCAGCGCACGCAGCTGGTGGAGCGGCTCGCGGCGACGATGGCCGGGCAGCTGGAGCGCGAGGACGACCCCGCCGGCCGCGACGCGTTGCTGGCCCGCGCACTGGCGCTGGCGGCGACCCAGGACGAGGCCGCCGACCCGCTGCGGATGGCCATCCTTCGCGCGCAGTACCGGGCCGCGCAGCGCGTGGCCGAGGATCGCCGCGCGGGCCGCGCCGCCGACCCTGCGACCCGGGCAGCCGGCCAGCAGATGGCGCAGCTGCAGCACGAGTTCGGTGGACTCGCCCTCCGTGCCGCGCGGGCCAAGGACCGCGCCGAGCGCGAGGTGAGCGGCGCGGTGGGCGCCGTTGCCGAGGATGCCGCGGCACGCGTCGCGCGCGACGAGGGCCTGGCCAGGAACGCCGAGTACTTCCGTGCGTGGTCCGCGTACTACGCGGCCTGGATCGCGCGCGAAATGGCTGAGTCCGACTGGAAGCCGCGCGCGGACCAGGCCTTCGAGTGGTTTGCGCGCATCATCGATCCGGAGAAGGGCGGTGCCAACCCCGCGGACGTCTCCGTGGACCTGCGCGGCAACGAGGCGTTCGCGAACTCGATCCTGGGTGCAGCGCTGGCGGCTGGCCTCTGCCAGACCTCGGGCGCCGCGGATGCGTGGCTGCGACTGCTCGAGGTGCCCGGCGCGAACGCGGCGGTCCGTGCCAAGCTTCCCTCGTGGCGGATGGCGTCGTTGACCGACCGCGCGGACTGGGCCGGTGCGCTGGCGCTGCTCCAGCAGGAGGGCGACGGGCCCCAGGGAGTGCCGATGGCGCTGATCGCCGCCGGTCGGTCGGTGCGTGCGACGGCCGCGCCCGGTGCGGCGGAGGTGCTGACCGAAGCCGTGGCGCGACTGGCCGCCGCCGGGCGGCTGCGAGGGCCCGCGGTCCGGCGCGGCGGCGCAGCTCTTTGCCGGCGTGCGCGCGGCTGCCGAGGCGCAGCGATTGGCCGCCGACGGCAAGCAGGCCGATGCCCGCGCTGCGTGGGCGCGCGCTGCCGACGCCCTGCACGCGGCGGCATCCGTGCCGCAGGGGGGTGCGGCGCCTGCCATCGCGGCAGGTGCGCAGGGACTCGAGGCGTGGGCCCTGCGCGGCGCGGGACGCCTTCCCGAGGCGGCCGATGCCTTCGTGGCCGCCGCACGCCGCGCATCGGGCGAGCGTGCGGGCGATGCCCTGTGGATGGCGGTCCTCTGCTGCGACGAGGCCGCGCGCGCGGGTGACCGCGCGACGATGGCCGCCAAGGCCGATTCGATCGTCGCCGAGATCGTCGAGCGCATGCCCCAGACGGCCGCGGCGGTCCGCGCGCGCGCATGGCGCACCACGCGCATGCCGACACCGACGGTCACCGACATCGATGCGCTGCTGGGCGAGGGCGTGCCCGTGGAGCTGGCACCCGCCGCACGCCGGGCTGCGCTGGAGGGGCTCTATCGTCGCTTCCGTTCCCTGCAGGGTGCCGAACGCGTGGCCGCCGCGCGGCGCGCGCTGGTGGCTGGCGACGACCGTGCGGTCGGCGCCAGCGCCGAGGGCACCGTCGAACTGCGCCGCCGCCTGGAGATGGCGCTGGCGCTGGACGACCGCGCGCGGGCGGCCGACGCGCTGGCCGCGCTGGACGCCCGCGTGGCGGGGGACACCGCGGCGGTGCGCGAGCTCGGTCAGGAACTGGCGGCGCGCCGCGCCCAGGTGGCCGCGCTGGATGGCCGCCTGGACGACGCGCGCACCGCTGCGCAGGGGATCGACCCCGGAAGTTCGTGGGGCCGGGTGGCATGGGGCGCAGTGCTTGCCGCCGCCGAGCGTGACCCCGCCACGGGTGATGCGGCCCGCGCGGCCGCGGCCCGCGCGCTGGCGCTGGCCGCCACGCCACCTGCGGTGCGCGACGTCGCGACGTGGGCACGCGCCGAGGCGCGCCTGGTCGGCTCCGGCCGGCCCGCGGTGGATGCCGCTGGCGCCGCCGCCGCGGTCGACGCCGCGCTGGACGCCAGCCCGCGCTCGGCGACGCTCCTCATGGCGGATGCCGAACTGCGGCTTGCGCGCGGCGATCGCGCCCGGGCGCTCGAGCGCCTTCAGTCCGCGCTGGCTTCCAGCGCCGTCGGTTCGCCCGACTGGTTCGACGCGAAGGCGATGCAGGTCGAGGCCGTGGCCGCCACCGATCCGGCTGCGGCGCGCGTGCTGCTTGACCAGGTACGCCCGCTCGCGGGCGGCTTCGGTGACGGCCCGGTTTCCGCGCGCCTTGACGCGCTCGACGCCCGTCTGCCGCGCGGCTCCTTGCCGGGGGGCATGCGATGAGCCAGCTGCCGCCCCAGGACGATCGGCTGCGCCTCCTCGACCAGCGCGTGCGCGAGATCCTGCAGTCCAGCGGTGGCTGGAACGCGACGGCCCGGGCGCGCCTCCTGTGGTTCGGCGTGCAGAAGCGGGTCGATGTCGGCGCGCTCGTTGCCAGTGTCCGCCGCGTGGCGGCCGCGCCCGAGGACACGGCATCGTTGCCCGAGGTTCCGGCCACGCGGCTGCCCGATTCAGAGGGCGGATCGTCGCCCCCGGTGGCCGGACGCTCGAACACGTCGCGCGTGGGGCTTGCGGTCGTCGCCGCGGTCGGCGGCGTCGGCCTCTCGCTGACCGCGGCGCTGGTCTGGTGGGCGCTGGTGTCGGCGCCGGCTCCGGGGCCTGCCGTGCCCGCGCCCGTGCCGACTGCAGGTCCGGGCGGATCTCCTGACCGCTCCACGCCGTTGCTGCCCGGTCGCGAATCGCCGTCGGCCGGCAGCGGACCGGCACCCGCACCCGTCGGCGGTGCCGCGCCGCCCGTCGCGGCGATTTACCCTCGCGTGCCCGCGCTGCGCGCCGACCGTGCCCCATCGTGGGCCACCACGGCCCTGGAGTCCCTCTCGGCCGACGAGGCCGAGCTGGAGCGCACCGCTGCGCAGCTCTCGGGCGGCGGCGCACCCAGCGATGCCGACCGCGCGGCGTGGGCTCGCGCGTCCAAGGCGTTCGTGGCATCGTGGCCGCTGCTTGACTCGCGCCGCAGGCAGGCGGATGTGGCCGCGCTGGTGGCCATGCTTCCGCGCCTGGGCGATGCCGCCACGCGGCGCACCCTCACCGATCCCCTGGAATCCTGGCGTAGTGCATCCGATCCCGGCGCAGAGTCACTCTGGCGCGGGGCGGGCGCGGCGGGGCTGATGGCCTCCGTCGAGGCCGGCGGTGCGGATGGCTTCGCGCCGGCCGCGCTCGGCTGGCTCGTGCCGCGTGCGGTGGACGTCGCCGGATCGGCGGCCGATGCGCCCGCGGCACGCGCAGCCGACGCGGTGGTCGCGTACATCGAGGCGCTCGACGCCGCCGGCGCGCAGCCTGCCTCCCGGCCCGCGCGCGACGCGGCGATCGTCCGCGCCCTGGACACGCTGATCCGGCGCGGCGCGCCGCTCGACCGGCCCAGCGTGGCTGCCGACGCGGCCGGCACCCTGCTCGACTCGTTGCCTTGGGGCGGCGAACCTGCGCGGCGCACGGCGCTGGCCGACGCACTGGCCGCGTGGTGCCTGGATCCTTCGGTACCGTCGCTGCCGCTCCACGGCCTGACCAGCGTGCTCGCGGCCCGCCGCCCCGGCGCGTGGTGGGAGCCATGGCTCGTGGTCGGTTCGCGTGCCGATGCGGCGGAGCGGTCGCGCACCGCTGAGCGGTTCCGTGCCGCGCTCGCGGCCGCGTCCGAGCCGCAGCCGTCGGTGGCCGCGCCCCGCATCACGGGGGTGGCGCAGGAGACCGTGCTGCGCTGGCTGCGCGCAGCGAAGGGGGTCGATTCGCGCGCGCCATCCACCGATCCCGCCGTGCGCCTGGCGTATGTCGCCGAGCGCATCGCGCTGGTCGAGGCCGCACGGCTCCTGGAGCGCGGCCGCGCCAGCGATGCCGTGGCCCGCATCGCGCAGGTCGAGGACCCCGCCGCACTGGCGCCCGACGATCAGGACCGCTGGAAGGACCGCCAGGAGCGTCCTGCTGCACGACCTGCCTCGGACGACGGTGGCCTGGAGGACGAGCTGCGCGCCCGCCGGACGCTGGATGCCCGCGTGGCAGCCATCAAGCAGTTGCGGACGCGTGCCGCCGGCGACCTCGGTCCCCGCGATGCCTTGGTGCTGGCGCACGAGGCGGTCTCCGCGCCGAACGGCGAGATCCGCGCGGCAGCGGCGGGCGTGATCGCCGACGCCTTCGCGAACGGCCCCGAGACCGTGCGCGCGCTGGCCTCGGAGATGGCGACCGCCCTCTTCGTGGCCGACGCAGCGCGGCTGGCGGCGCTGGTGGCCGGCGAGCCGGTGGCGCGCGGCACCGACGACCAGCTGCGTTCCGCCTCGACGCTGATGCTGCTCGATCACCTGGCCACGCTCGAACCCTCCGAGCGGCACCGGATCGACTCGGTCTCGCGCGAGCTGACGCTCAGCGCCGCGGCCATCGTGCGCGCGATGGGCCGCGAGCCACCGGCCTCCGCACTGCCCGAGGACGCGATGGCGGCCTGGTTCGCCGCACGCTCCTCCGAGGCACGCCCGCTGGTCCCGCCGGCCTCGATGGCCGCGCTGGACGCGCGTGCCGCGTGGCGGCGTCGCCTGGCCCATCCCGGGCCGCAGGCCTGGGTGGCCGAGACGGCCTCGCTTGCCGAGCTCGAGGCGGTCCTGGTCGCCGAACGCCTGCCGCGCCGTCGGGCCGACGTCGAAGCCGTCGTGCGCCGTGCCGCGCAGGCCCGCGCGGCGGCTGTCGACGTCTTCGCGCAGGCCGACGCGAACGCGCGTGCGCTTCTGGAGCTGGCCCGCATCGCGATCGACCCCGATGGAGGTGGCACATGAGTGCATCGTTCGTCCGCGCCTACGTCGTCTCCGCGTGCGCCGTCGCCCTGGTGCTGGCGGGCTCACTGGCGATGGCAGCATCGCCGGGGGGTGCGTCCCAGGTCCGGGCGGCGCCGGCAGCGGCCCGCGGCTCGATCGACGCTCGCCTGGCCGCGCTCGAACCCGCGCGCCCGCTCGACTATCTGGCCCTCGCCGAGGACGTGGCGGATCGCGCCGCCGAGGGCGAGGCGGGCGCGTCCGACCGCGCCCTCGCGCAGCGGCTGGCGCGGCTGGCGGGTGCACTGGACGTCGGGCGCGCGGGCCGAAGCGCGGCCCTCTTCCTGGCATACGTATCGGAATCGGAGGACGAGCGCCGCCGCTTCCAGTCGCTCGCCGAGGTGCTGGGCGGGCGCGGTGCCGCCGCGCAGCCGGTCGGCGACCCCGGCGCGGGCACGGCGCTGCTGCAGGCGTTCGCGGCCTATCGGCGCGGCGACGCCACCGAGGCCCGCCGCGCGATCGGCAGGTCGGGCGCGGCGGAGCTCCTGGATGCCCACCCGGCCATCCTGCAAGGTGGCGCTGCACGGTTCCGTGCCGACTGCGACGCGATGCGGTCGGGCATCCCGCCGGTCTTCTCGCGGTCGCAGTCCGAGGCGCTCCACGCCCTGGCGGGATCGGTGCTGGGCGGCCGTCCGCGCAGCTGGAGCGAGGCGCTGGTCCACACCGGCCCAGCACCGCTCCCCGAGATCGACCTGCGCGACGGCAAGTCGCTCTTCGGCGTGGACCCCGCCGCATGCCTCTGGCGCGGCGGCGCCTGGACCACGATCAGCGGTCCAGGATGATCTCGCGCAGCTTCGCGCGCTGGGTGGCATCGAGCACGGTGGCCAGTTCGGCGAAGAGTGCCTGACGCTCGCGGTACGACGGCGCTGACCGGTCGCCTTGGATGCGCCGGACCGCGCTGGCCATCAGGAGCGCGCGCACCTTCTCGGCCTGCTCCGGGGTCAGCTGCAGCCGCTGCGAGAGATCCTCGAACTGTGCCTTGGCGAAGTCCGTGCGTCGCTCGATCGTGCGGCGCACCATGCCGCCCAGCTCCTCCAGCTGCAGCCGCATCGCCAAGCGCGCGTCTTCTGCCGCCAGGTCGGCCGCAGGCGCATCGCCCTGCTGCTTGCGGAGCTCTTCCAGGCGCGCGGTGCGCCACTCCTCGACCAGCGCCCGCGCCTGCGCGGCGCGTTCCTCGCCCAGGATGGCCTTCACCTCGTCGATGAAGCTGCCGCGCGCCAGGAAGGGCTGCAGCCGCTCGCGCACCGTGACCAGCCTGCCCAGGAGCTCCGCGCGTTCCGCCGGATTCATCTCGCGGGCACGCCGCAGGTCCGTGCCCACGCCGAGGAAGAGCGCATAGTCCTTGTCCAGGATCGCCGAGAATGCGGCGCTGCGGCGTGCCGCGATCGCGTCCAGCTGCGTGCGGTCCTCGGCAGCAGGTGCCACGCGGTATGCGGCGACCACGGAGACCTCGTCGTCCAGCGGCACCAGGCTGCCATCGAACGCGCGCTCGACCAACGTTGGTGCGGTGGCGGCTGGCGGCTTGACCGGCGGCCCCGCCAGGAAGCCGGCGGGCGGATCGCCGTCCAGGAGCAACACCAGGATGATCGTCAGGGTGACCATGCCGGGTCAACGCGGCGCGCGCGCGGGTATTGCGGCGGTCGCGGCGCCGTGCCGGGGCGCGACCATACGCGTCAGACCTTGTCCAGCGCCTGCTTCAGGTCCTCGATCAGGTCGGCGGTGTGCTCGATGCCCACGCTGATGCGCACCAGGCTGTCCGATATGCCCAGCACCTTGCGCTGGTCGGCCGGGACGCTGGCGTGCGTCATGATCGCGGGGTGCTCGATCAGGCTCTCGACGCCGCCCAGGCTCTCGGCCAGCGCGAAGATCCGCACGTGCTCCAGGAAGCGCCGGCTCTCGCCGATCCCGCCCTTCAGGAACACCGTGATCATGCCGCCGCCGGCGGGCTCGCCGTCCAGGCGCATCTGCCGCTGCGCCAGCGCGTGCTGCGGGTGGCTGGGCAGGCCGGGGTAGACGACGTGTTCCACCTTCGGGTGTGCCTGCAGCCAGCGCGCGATCTCGTGCGCGCTGCGGCAGTGCTGGCGCATGCGGACGGCCAGCGTCTTGATGCCGCGCAGCGTCAGGTACGCGTCGAAGGGGCCCATCACGCTGCCGATCGCGTTCTGCATGAAGCGCAGCTTCTCGGCCAGCACCTTGTCGCCGGTCACCAGGGCGCCGCCCACGGTGTCGCTGTGGCCGCCCAGGTACTTCGTCGTCGAGTGCATCACCATGTCGATGCCGTGCTCGAGCGGCCGCTGCAGGATCGGCGTGGCGAAGGTGTTGTCGCACACCGTGATCGCTCCCGCCGCCTTGCCGACGTGCGCGACATGCGCCAGGTCCACCAGCTTCAGCGTGGGGTTGGTCGGCGTCTCGACCCAGATCATCCTGGGCTTCTCGACCTTCACCGCGGTCTCCAGCGCGGCCGCATCGGTCATGTCCACGTGGCAGACGCGCAGTCCCTGCGAGCGCTTGCGCACCCGGTTCAGCAGCCGGTTCGTGCCGCCGTACACGTCGTCCATGCACACGATGGCATCGCCTGCGTCCAGCAGTTCCAGCGCGGTGGCGATCGCCGCCAGGCCGCTGGCGAAGCAGAAGCCTCCGTTCGTCCGGTCCTCGGCGTCCGTCAGCGTGCTGCCCTCGATGCTGGCGATCAGCCGCTCGGCCGCGAAGCGCGTCGCGTTGTGGCTGCGGCTGTACTCGAAGCCCTTGTGGACGCCCGGGCTCTCCTGCACGAAGGTGCTGCTGGTGAAGATCGGGGGCATCACCGCGCCCGTGCCGGGCTCGGGCTGCTGGCCGCCGTGGATGACGCGCGAGTCGATGTGCAGGTGGTGTCCGTGTGCCATGGGTTCCTCGGTCCGCGCCACGCCGCTCAGAGCAGCTGCTTGCGCATGTAGTTGATCATGTCAATCTTGGTGATGATGCCGTAGAAGGCCTTCTCGTCCTCGACGATCGCCACGCGGTCGGCGCGGAAGATCGGGATCAGGTCATCGACGCGCGCCGAGGGCTTCACGGTCTCCAGCTTGCTGGTCATGAAGTCGGAGACCGGCCGCGCGCCCGCGCCCTTCGGGTCGGCCAGCAGGGCCATCAGCACGTCGCTCTCGTCGATGATGCCCTGGACGTGGTCGTTCGGGCCCAGCACCACCATCTGGCTGACGTTGTAGAGGCGCATGCGCTTGATCGCCTGCTGCAGGGGGATCTGCGGCGTCAGCGTGTAGTCCTCGCGGTCCAGGTGGCGGCGCGCGACCAGGTCGCGCAGGTCGCCGGTGCGCGGGCGGTCGATGAAGCCGTTGTCCATCATCCAGAAGTCGTTGAACATCTTGCTCAGGTACTTCGCGCCCGAGTCGCAGATGAGCGTGACGACGTTCTTCGGCTGCGTCTGCTCGCGGCAGTAGCGCAGCGCCGCGCAGAGCAGGGTGCCCACGCTGGACCCGGCGAGGATGCCTTCCTTGCGCAGGAGCTCGCGCGCGGTGTGGAAGGCATCGGCGTCGGTCACCGTGTAGGCCTTGGTGACCAGCTTCAGGTCGCAGATCGACGGCACGAAGTCCTCGCCGATGCCCTCGACCAGCCAGCTGCCGGGGTCGACGTGGCGGCCCTCGTTCACCAGCGGCGCCAGGATGCTGCCCGCGGGGTCGGCCAGGATCAGCTCGCACGCCGGGTTCGCCTTGCGCAGCACGCGGCCCACGCCGCTCAGGGTCCCGCCCGAGCCGACGCCGCACACGAACGCATCGACCTTGCCGCCCATCTGCGCGACGATCTCCGGTCCGGTGGTGGTCTCGTGCGCCAGCACATTCGCGGGGTTCGCGAACTGGTTCACGTACAGCGTGTTCGGGCGCGATGCCGCGATGCGCGCCGCGACGTCCTGGTAGTACTCGGGGTGGCCCTTCGCGACGTCGCTGCGGGTCAGCACCACCTCGGCGCCCATCGCGCGCAGGTGGCTGATCTTCTCGTCGCTCATCTTGTCGGGCACCACCACGGTGAGCGTGTAGCCCTTCTGGCTGGCCACCAGCGCAAGCGCCAGGCCGGTGTTGCCGGCGGTCGCCTCGACGATGTGCCCGCCCGGCTTCAGGCGGCCGTCGCGCTCGGCTGCCTCGATCATCGTGACCGCGATGCGGTCCTTGATCGAGTTGCCCGGGTTCATCGACTCCATCTTCACGAACAGCCGGCATGGGCCGGTGTCCAGGCGCTTGAGCTCGAGCATCGGCGTGTTGCCGATCATCTCCAGGACGTTGCCGTAGACGGGGGCCGGGGTGGTCATGCGGGCAGCGAGTGTAGGGCCGGCCGCACGGGTCCGGGCCGCGCCGGGCGGGTAGAACACGCGGCATGCGATGGGAGCCGCCGGCCGATGCCTCGGGACTGACGTGCGCCGTGCACGAGGGCAGGCTCGAATTGCGCGCGGTGGCCGATCGCCCCGGGACCGGCGTGCACGTCGACCTGGGGGCGACCGACCGCCGCGGCATCCGGGCCGTTCCGCTGGTGCGCGCGATGGGCGATCGCGTGCGGACTGTGGCGGACGCGACGGCCGGGCTCCTTGGCGACGCGTGGCTGCTCGCGCTGGCGGGGCTCGAGGTCACCGCGTTCGAGCGGTCGCCGCTGGTGACGGCTGTGGCGCGTGACGGGCTGGTGCGTGCCGCGGCGGACCCGCGCATCGACCGCGCGGCGCTCGCGCGGCTGCGCCTGGTGGAGGGCGACGCGGCCGCGCTGCTGGGCGACCGCACCTTCGATGCCGTCCTGGTCGACCCGATGTTCCCGCCCAAGCGCCGCGCCAGCGCGCTTCCGCGCAAGGAGATCCAGGTCCTGCGCGCGGCGGTGGGGGACGACCCCGACGCCGACGCCCTCTTCGCGGCCGCGCGCCGCGCCGCGCGCCTGCGCGTGGCCGTGAAGCGCGCCGACGATGCCCCCGACATCGCACCCGCCCCCGCGCCCGACCTGCGCTTCGAGGGCCGCACCAGCCGCATCGACGTCTACCTTGTGAACGCCCCATGAGCTGCCCCTGGTTCCATGCCGCGCACCTGCCCGCCCCCGGCGACGTCGTCGCCCTGGACCGCGAGGAGGCGAAGCACGCCCTCGGCGTCCGCCGGCTGGGCGCGGGCGACGGTGTCACGCTCTTCGACGGCCGCGGCGGCGCGGCGGATGCCGCGATCACCGGCGACCGCGATCGCGACGGCGGCGTGCTCGCGCGCGTCACGGCGGTGCGTTCGGTGGCGCGCCCGGAGCCCGACGTCCTGGTGGGCATCGCCCCGCCGAAGGGCGACCGCTGGTCGACGGCGCTCGACATGCTGGGGCAGCTGGGCGTCGCGGCGATCGTGCCGCTGGATGCTGCGCACGGCGTGGTCGACGCATCCGGCATCAACCGCGCGCGCGCCGAGCGGATCCTCCTGGAGTCGTGCAAGCAGAGCCGCGGCGCGTGGCTGCCGGAGCTGCGCGCCCCGCAGTCGCTGGCGGCGTTCGTCGCCTCCGCGCGCGCCGAGGGGCGCCGCGTGCTCCTGGCGCAGCCCGGCGGGGCGGCGGTGGCGTCGCTCGCGTCGCGACGCGTCGCGATCGCGATCGGGCCCGAGGGCGGGTTCAGTGCCCAGGAGATCGACGCCGCGCTGGCCGCCGGCGCCGAGGCCGCCGATCTTGGCACCACGATCCTGCGCGTGGAGACCGCTGCCGTCGCGATGGCGGCGGCGCTGCGGCTGCTCCCGGTCGGGGCCTGAACGGGCGTGAAGTGGAGCGCACCGGGGTCGAACCGGTAACCCCCGCCTTGCAAAGGCGGTGCTCTTCCAATTGAGCTAGCGCCCCGGGAGCGAGGAGTATACGGCCCCCCGCAAAAACGAGCTGGAGGAGCCGCGATCGGCTCCTCCAGCGGTGGATGCGTGCTGCGTGGCCGGGCTGCGGCTCACTTCTCCGGCGCGGGGGACTGGGCCGGCGGGACGGGCGCGGCCGCGGGCGGCTGCGTGTCCTTCGCGGGTTCGGCCTGCTTGGCCGGCTCGACGGTCTTCACCGTCGCGGGAGTCACCTTGCCTGCTTCCGCGATGGGCTTCGTCTCGTCGCTCTTCGCCACCTGCGGGGTCTCGCGGGTGGTCAGGAGCTCGATGACCATCGGGTTGATCACGTTCAGGCGCAGGGCGGGATCGAAGTCCTTGCCGCCCTTCACGCCGACCAGGGTGCCGAGCATCGTCGACATCGGGATGTTCGGGTTCGGCGTGACGTACGCGATGGTCGCGCTGGTCATCGGGTCGCACACGCGGTAGAGCTCGGGCAGCTTCTCGCCGTCATACACGGCGCTGGCGTTCAGCACGCCGATCGCCGTGTAGTCGGCGCGGCGCTGCATGTCCAGGATGAGCTTCGAGATCTCGTCCTTGTTCTCGGTGAGCGCCTTCTGCGTGCGCTTGATCGTCTCGGTCTGCGTGTTCGTCTCGGTGATGATGCGCAGCTGCTCGATGCGCGCCTTCGCGCGGCGGACCGACGCGTCGCCTTCGCCCGGGGTCGCCGCGAACTCCTCGTACTTCTTCAGGAGGTCGTTCAGCTCC
>JBIKJV010000152.1:0-6202 GCA_044360755.1 Phycisphaerales bacterium | reverse complement strand
TGGCTGGCGTGGCGGACGATCAAGCTGGCGCGGTCCGCGGGCACGAAGGCGTTCTTCGTGGCGGTGGGCCTGGCGATCGCGGGCATCTCGGCCGCGATCCCGCCGGTGATGACCTACGAGCGGCTGCCGTGGCGGCGCTACACGCCGGCATCGTTCCAGGCAGCGATGAAGGACGGCGAGGTGGTGGTGCTGGACTTCACCGCGGAGTGGTGCCTGAACTGCAAGACGCTCGAGCGCGTGGTTCTTTCCTCGGACGAGGTGGCGCCGGTGCTGAACGAGCGCGGGGTGCGGCTGCTGAAGGTGGACATCACGGGCAGCAACCCGGACGGCACCGCGAAGCTCGCGGAGCTGGGCCGCGCGACGATCCCGCTGATCGCGGTCTTCTCTCCGAACGGCCGCGAGGTCTTCAAGAGCGACGCGTACACCGCGGCGCAGATCATCGAAGCCGTCCGCAAGGCGCAGGGCCGCTGAATCCGTACCGTGTCGATATGGCACGTTTTCAAGGCACTCGCGCCGGAGGGCGCCCTCAGCGCGCGATGGCGGTGAGCCGGTCGACCTCGCCGGCAGGCAGCTGGCGCGCGGGGTCGAGCGCGTAGCTGGCGTCGGCCGCAAGCGCGGCACGGGCGGCGTCGCGCGCGGCGGCGGTGTCGCCGCGCGCCAGGCCTGCATCGCAGCGGCGGATCCAGGCGCGGACGTTGCGGGGATCGCGTGCCAGCATGGCGGCGGCGTGGCGCTCCAGGCGCTCGGCGGCGGCGGCGCGGTCGGGCGAGCCCGCAGGCGCGCGCGACAGGAGCGCTTCATCCAGCGCGGCGGCGGCGGCCAGGGTGCGGCTGGTTTCGGTGCGCGCAAGGAGGGCATCGGCCAGCGCGACGGCATCGGCGGCGTGCGACGGCTGCGCGACCGCGGCCAGCGCGGCCTGGTCGAGCGCGGCGCCAAGGACGATCGGACGACGGGCCCACGGCAAGCCCGCCTCATCCGTCCACGCCAGCGCGTGCGCCGCGGACATGCGGCGTCCGTCAAGCGCGGGACCGGTGGACAGCACCGCGCCCTGCAGGCGCGCCAGGCCGACTTCGGCGATCGGCGCCGCGGCCGACGCGATGCGCCGTTCGGCGCCGGCCGCGGGCAGGACACCCCACACGACGATCGCGCCGGACGCGACCACCAGCAGCACGGGCACACCGACCGCCAGGAGCCGGCCGGACGGCATGCGCCACCACGTGGCCCGCCCCGCCGCACCGCCAGCCCCCACCGCCGCCACCGCCAGCACGCACGCGACCCACGCCACGCTGCCTGGCTGCCAGAACGTCATCTCGACGCACGCGTGCATCGCGACCACGACGCCCGCCGCGCCCAGCGCGACCGCGAGCGCGCGCGGCACCACGCGCCCGGTGGCGCACACGGCGAACGCCAGCACGATCGCGATGCCCGCGCCGGCCAGCCGCGCGGCCACGCCAAGCGCGTCCAGCGTGTCGGACTCGGGCGCGATCGCCAGCACCGCGACGATGCCGACACACGCCGGCGCGACCAGCGCGAGCGCGCCCGGTCCCGTCCCGGCGTCGTCCGCGCCCGCGCGATCGCCGCCGCCGAACGCCATGCGCCCCGCGCCCGCCGCCGCGCCCGCGAACAACGCGATCCACGCCGCGCCCAGCACGCCGAGCGCCGCCAGCCAGTCGGCCCACGCGGCATGCGCGCTGGAAACTTCCTCGGGCGCGTTCGCGGGGCGGAACGCCAGGTACGCCTCGGCGAAGCCCGCCGGGCCCGTCCCCGCGACCGGCGCCGCCATGAACGCGCGCATCGCGCCGCACAGGTACTGCCAGCGGAAGAGCAGGCTGCGTTCGCCGAGCGATTCACCCGCCAGCCCGCGCGCGACGACCAGCACGATGACCGCCGCGACCAGTCCCAGCGCAAGCCACGCACCCCGCGCGCCGCTTCCGGCGTCGCCACGCCGCGCGCGCACCAGCGCGACCGCCGCCAGCACGCCGCCGACCGCCATCGCGCCGACCGCGCCCTTCGATCCGTTGATCGCGACGACCGCCGCGCACGCGGCCGCGGCCAAGGCCATCACGAGCGCCGTGCCCGACTCCACGCGCCGCCACGCGCCCGCCGCGAGCGCGCCCAGCGCCACCGCGCCAGCCGCCGCCACGCCCGACAGCACGTTCGAGAGCCCGAACCAGCCGGTCGCCTCCAGCTGCATGAGCCGACGCTCGTACATCGCGGCCTGCGCGCCGTCAGGGGCCCAGCCGCGCGCGGCCAGCACCTGCGCCTTGTTCGCCTGGAAGTACGCGACCGTCTCGGGATGCTCGACCAGAAGCTGAATGCCCGCGCGAACCAGCAACGGCGCCAGCCCGCCAAGCAGCACCGCGGCCAGCAGCGCGCGCAACCCGCCACCGGGCGCATCCGCACGCACGCACGCCGCGAGCGTTGCCGCGCCGATCGCCGCCGCGGCCCAGTCGGCGCCGCGCCACAGGTCGTCCGCGGCCTCCGGCCCGCCACCCGCGGCATGCAGCGCCACCGCGAACGCCGGCAGCATCGCCAGGCGCACGAAGAGCATGCCCAGCCCGTCGATCGCGCCGCGCATCGCCAGCAGCGCGACCGCGGCGCACGCCAGCACCACGGCGTCGCACGCCAGCGCCTGCGAGGGCAGGATGCCCGCCCACGGCGTGGGGTCCAGCACCGGGTCGACGTCGAACCAGCCCATCGGCGCGATGGAGACCAGCATGCGCCCGGCCGCGATCGTGGCGATCGCCGCGCAGGCCAGGCGCGCGACCACCGCACCGCGCGGGTTCACCGCGCGCCCTCGTCACGCATGGCGCGCAGCTGCGGGCGCTCGAGCGCCGCGATCGTCCCCAGCACCACCGCCACCTGCGCGGCGATGAGCGCGGCCTGCCACGGCGCGGCGCTGCCCAGGAGCAGCCCCGACACGCCGCAGACGGCGGCCAGCGCGCAGATCAGGAGCACCGCGCCGCGCTTGGTCAGCCCGCGCAGCACCAGCCGGTGGCTGAAGTGCTGCTGGTCGCCCACCATCGGGCTGCGCCCCTGCGACCAGCGCAGCAGCGTGACCGTGCACGCGTCGTACAGCGGAACCGCCAGGATCACGAGCGGCGCGAACACGCCGTACGCGTGCGTGCCCAGCGCATACCCGGGCCGCCCAGGCGCGGTGAAGACGATCGCCATCGCCAGCACAGCCAGCAGGTAGCCGACCACCAGCGACCCGCCGTCGCCCATGAAGATGCGCGCAGTCTGCCCCGCGCGCCATGGGAAGTTGAACGCCAGGAACCCCAGCAGCGCGCCGGCCAGCACGGCCAGCAGGCCCGCGGTCATCCACTGCTCGGCCACCGCGGCTGCGACCGCCAGCGACACCGCGGCCACGAACGCCACGCCGCCGGCCAGGCCGTCCATGTTGTCCAGGAAGTTGATCGCGTTCACCAGCACCACGATCCACGCCACGCTCACGAGTATGCCGAGCCACGGGCCACCGACGGACGCATCGATGAAGTGCAGCACGCGCAGGTTGCCGAGCAGCACCGTGCCGGCCGCCACGGCCACCTGCACCGCCAGCTTGGGCAGCCACGGCAGCGCACGGCGGTCGTCGAACAGCCCCGTCAGGTGCAGCGCCACGACGCCCAGCAGGATGACGGTGGCCTGCGGCAGCACGTCCGGCAGCCGGCGCGCGCTGGCTGCCAGCGCCGGGAACCACTCCGCCAGCCGCTCGGCGCCCACGGCGTGCCCCGCCACCACCACCGCCAGGAGCGGCAGCGCCACGGTGGCCGCGATCGACACGCCGCCGATGTTCGGCACGCGCCGCAGCACCTTGGCGTGGCCGACGGTGCCGGCGGAATCGAGCGCCCCCGCGCGGTGGCCCAGCCGCACCAGCAGCGCCGTGAGCGGTGCCGACAGCGCGGCCGCGGCGGCGGCAAGCAGCAGGACCAGGAGCGGAGCGGGAAGCGATCCCATCGCGAAACGCAGCGTATACGCTCCCCCCATGCGTTCGGTGACCGTCTACTGTTCGTCCAGCGGCGCGCTGGAGCCCCATTTCTCCGAGGGCGCGCGCGCCCTGGGCCACGCCATCGCCGCGAAGGGCCTGACGCTGGTCTACGGCGGCGGCTCGATCGGCCTGATGGGCGAGTGCGCCCGCGCCTGCAAGGAGCGCGGCGGCCGCGTGGTGGGCATCATCACGCAGAAGCTGATGAGCCTGGAACAGGGCTGGACCGGCTGCGACGAGCTGGTGGTGGTCGACACGATGCAGGCCCGGCGCCGGCAGCTGATGGACCGCGGCGACGGCTACGTGATCCTGCCCGGCGGCCTGGGCACCTACGAGGAGTTCTTCGAGGTGCTGGTGGCGCGCCAGCTGGGCGACCACCACAAGCCGATCGCGATCGTGAACCACGACCGCTACTACGACCCGCTGGTGGCGATGATCGAGCACGGCATCGAGCACCGCTTCGTGCGCCCGGCCATCCGCGACGTGCTGGGCGTGGTGGACGACGGCGCTGCCGCGCTGGCCAGCCTGCTGGCGCACGAACCGAAGCCGCACGACCCCGCGCAGTTCCTGCCGATGCACGCGGGCACCGACAGCGCGGCACGCATCCGCGGGGACCGCCAGGCGTGAGCGCGGACCCCGCCCAGCACCGGGCCGCGCCGGGTGCGCGCGTGGGGATCATCGCGGGCCAGGGCACGCTGCCGTTCCTGGTCGCGCGCGGCATGCGCGCGCAGGGCCGCCAGGTCGTGTGCCTGGGCCTGCGCGACCAGTGGGAGGCCGGGCTGCCCGGCGAATGCGACGCGTTCAGCGAGGCCGGCATCCTGCAGATCGGGCGTTGGATCCGCGCCTTCCGTCGCGCCGGCGTCACCGAGGTGACGATGGTCGGCCGCGTCAGCAAGAAGCGGATGCACGATCCGTGGCTCATCCTCAAGGCGCTGCGCGACCTGCCGGACTGGCGCACGGCGGACCTCTGGTTCCGCAAGCTCCGGCACGACCGCCGCAGCGCTACCCTCTTGCGGACGCTGGCCGACGACCTGGCGACGCAGGGAGTGTTCCTCATCGACTCGACGCGCTACATCCCCGACCACCTGGCCACCGAGGGCCCGATGGGCCGCGTGCAGCCCGACGCGCGGGCGCTGGGCGACATCGCGTTCGGCTGGCCGCTCCTCGAGAAGGTCGGCGGCCTGGACATCGGCCAGGCGATCAGCGTGCGCGACCGCGACGTGATCGCGGTCGAGGCCGTCGAGGGCACCGACGCGATGATCGCGCGCAGCGGCGAGCTGTGCCGCGCGAAGGGCTGGACGCTCCTGAAGACCGCGCGCCCGGGGCACGACATGCGCGCCGACGTCCCGACGATCGGCGTGCAGACCATCGAGAACCTGGCACGCGCCGGCGCCGGCTGCGTGGCGGTGGGCGTGGGCCGCGTGATCCTGGTGGACCGCCCCGCCGTGCTGGCCGCGGCCGACCGCGCGGGGATCGCCGTCGTCGGCGTGAAGGCCTGAACGTGACGGGTGGCGCACCGCTCCCCGCCGACGGGCCGCAGTTCGTGAGCCGCGCCGGCGCCAAGCTGGCGCACGCGCTGGACGAATTCAGGTTGGACCCGACGGGACTGGACTGCGCCGACTTCGGCTGCAACGTGGGCGGCTTCACCGACTGCCTGCTGCAGCGCGGCGCGCGGCACGTGGTGGCGATCGACACGGGCTACGGCGCGCTGGCGTGGAAGCTGCGCAAGGACCCGCGTGTCGAGACCCGCGAGCGCACCAACGCGCTGCACGCGGACGCGCCGGCGGGCGGCGTGGACCTGGTGGTGGTCGACCTGGCGTGGACCCCGCAGCGGCTGGCCATCCCCGCCGCGCTGCGCTGGCTGCGGCCGGGCGGGCGCATCATCACGCTGGTCAAGCCCCACTACGAGCTGCGCGAGGACGAGAAGGCGTGGCTCGACCGCGGCTTCCTGCCGCACGAGCGCGTCGCGGGCGTCGTGGCGCGCGTCGAGGCCGAGATGCCTGCGCTCGGGGCGCGCGTCCTGGGCAGCACGCAGAGCCCGCTGGTAGGCGGCAAGACCAGCAAGAAGGCAGGCGTGCCGGGCAACGTCGAGTGGCTGACGATGGTGGAACGGGCGGGGTGAGCGGGCGCGCCGGAACGCCGCATCGCCGGGCGGCGACGTGCCTCTGAAAATGCCTTGATTCACGGCCTTCCCCTGTCGCGGAGAAACCGCCGCGCGAA
>JBIKJV010000037.1:0-19260 GCA_044360755.1 Phycisphaerales bacterium | reverse complement strand
CGACGACGGCAAGCCGGGCGAGCTGTTCATCACGATGGCGAAGGAAGGCTCCACGATCGGCGGCCTGATGGACTCGCTGGGCACGGCGATCAGCCTGGCCCTGCAGTACGGCGTGCCGGTCGAGAGCATCGTCACGAAGTTCGCGCACCAGCGCTTCGAGCCGATGGGGATGACCACCAACAGCGACATCCCCTTCGCGAAGAGCCTGGTCGACTACATCTTCCGGTGGCTGGGAATGCAGTTCATCCCGGGCTACCGCGAGCAGAACGCGCCGAAGCGCTCCAAGCCGGCCGAGCTGGCCGGCGCGCACGGCGACGGTGGCGCAGGAAGCGCCTCCGGCACGCAACCCAAGGTCGTCAAGGAGGACGCATGGCACGCACGAAGCAGCGGATCGGCCACCTCGCCCGCGACGGACGCTCCGTCGGCAAGCGAGCCGGCAAGCGGCATCGCCCGGGCGAAGGACGACGTGAGCTCGATCCTGTCCAGCCGCGGCATCACGGACGTCTCGGCCGCGTCGATCATCGACGGTTCGGATGGGGCCCCGAAGGCCGCACCGGAGCCGGCGGTCGTCGGCGAGGCTCGCGTGGCCGGGTCCGCGCTTGACCAGTCGAACGCCCAGATGATGGGCGACGCGCCGGCGTGCGACGTCTGCGGATCGATCACCGTGCGCAACGGCACCTGCTATCGCTGCCTGAACTGCGGCCAGTCGATGGGCTGCAGCTGACGGCAGCGCGGGACCTGCCGGCCCTGCGTCGCGCCACGGATTGGTGCGCGCAGGGCCGGCAGCCCGGCCTCGGAACGCACGAACGGACCACGAACACCACCCAGGCCCGCCCGCACGACGCGCGGCGCGCCACGACGAACGAAGGACCACACATGGACCATGCGCCGGCGGGCGGACCTCCGACCCGCCTCCGGCGCGACAAATGACGCGATGGCGGCGCGTGCGGACGGATCGTCGGTCAGCGAGTGGATGGACCCTCCTTGCAGGCCGAATGAGCACGGACAACGCGCACTTCGGCCCCCTCTCCTGGGAACGGATGCCCCCCGACGCTCGGCGGACGAGGACTGCTTCGGCAGCCTGAATCCGACCGGCGCGCCAACCCGGAAGGGAGACCCAAGCCTGATGCCGCGCCCCATCGCGTCTCTACACCCCGCGCGTGCGCCCCTGCGGCGCGCGCCCTGCCCCCGCCGCGGCTGTGCCCACCTCCGCGGCGGGGGCGTTGTTTCCGGGGCCGCCCTACACTTGACGTCCCGATGAGCGATCCCCGCCGCCAGTCCCACGTGCTCCGCGCCGGTGCCGCCGCGGCCATCGCCACCCTTCTGGCGGCCTGCGCCACGACGCCCGAGGAGGCGTCGCTCAAGCGCAAGGACGCCATCACCACCGCGCCGATCACGCACGTCGTGCTGATCGACCTGAAGGACCCCACCCGCACCGCCGAACTGGTGGCCGACTGCGACCGCACGCTGCCGGGCATCGAGTCGGTCATCTCGTACGCCTGCGGCGTGCCCATGGTCACCGAGCGAGCGAACGTGCTCAGTGACTACGACGTCGGGTTCTCCGTCGGATTCCGCTCCGAGGCCGACTACAAGTCGTACCTCGAGGACCCCCGCCACCAGGGCATCGTCGCCCGCTGGCGCGAGGCCTGGAAGAGCGTGAAGATCTACGACATCGTCTCGGGCGTGGCGCCGCCCTCGACCGTGGCGCTGCCGCCCAAGCCTGCCAAGCCCGCCGCCGAGCCGGCGGCACCCGCCCCCGTACCCGCGCCCGCGGCGACGTCCGTGCCTGCGGCCCCGGCCGCGCCCGCGGCAACACCCGCACCCGCGGCGGCACCTGCCCCGCGCGCCTGACCGCTACACTCGACCCATGGCCATCGAAACGACGCTCCAGCCTCGCCAGAAGTGGTGGAACCTGCTCTACGCGGTGTTCTGCGTGGTGATGGGCCTCTGGGGGGCTTACGACTACTGGGTGAAGCTGCCGAACGACGCGAAGGCGCTGGCGGACTACACCGCCGCCGTCCGGCTGATCGAGACGACGCCGAACCCGACGCCCGAGCAACGCCCCTCCCTCGCCGAGGCCCAGGCAACGATCGACCGCCTGCAGAAGACCTACGGCGGCGTGCCGCCCAGCGAGAGCTGGTACGACCGCCCCGTGCAGCTGTGGCTGTGGGTCATCTTCGGCGGCGTGCTGGGCACCCCGTTCTTCCTGTGGCAGTGGCTGGCCCCGGCGCGCAGGAAGTACCGCCTGGATGACGACGGCACCCTGCACGCCCCGGAGGGCACCTTCCCGGCGGACCAGATCGCCGACATCGACATGTCCCGGTGGATGGCCAAGTCGAAGGCATGGGTGGTCCTGAAGGACGGCCGGCGCATCCTGCTGGACGACTACAAGTTCCGGAACATGCACCTGATCGTCGGCAGCCTGGCCTACGAGCGCTACCCCGAGGCCTGGACCGAGGACGCCCGCGACCGGTCGAAGCTGAAGGACGAGGAAACCAAGTCCACCGACGCCTGACCTGCCCCGCAAGGAGCGACCGATGCGCGCCACCGCCGAACCGACCACCGCCATCCCGAAGCAGGACCGCTGCGCCGACCTGCCGCACCGCCCGCGCGTGCTGCTGGGCAAGATGGGCCTGGACGGCCACGACCGCGGCGTCAAGCTGATCGCGCGCGTGATGCGCGATTCGGGCATCCACGTCGTCTACAGCGGGCTCTGGCAGACGCCGCGCAGCCTGGCGATCGGCGCGCGCGACGAGGACGTCGACTGCGTGGCCGCGTCGATGATGTCGAACTCGCACCTGGTGCTGGTGCCGCGCCTGCTGGCCGAGCTGAAGGCCGTCGGCCGCCCGGACATCGCCGTGAACGTCGGCGGGATCATCCCGCAGGGCGACGTGCAGGCGCTGCTCGACGCCGGCGTCGCGCGCGTCTACCACACCGGCACGGGGATGGACGAGATCGTCGACAGCGTGCGCGCCTGCGTGAAGCCGTACGCGGCGCTCACGACCGGCACCACCGCGGCCGACCTGGCGCGGCGCATCTCGATGGCGCACGCCGGCACGCTGCCCGCGGGCACGCCCATGCGCCGCCCCGCGCGCGTGGTGGGCATCACCGGCTCGCCGGGCGCCGGCAAGAGCACGCTGGTGGCCGCGATGGCCAACGAGGCCGTCCGCCGCGGCGAGCGCGTGGCGGTCGTCGCGTTCGACCCGATGAGCCCGATCACGGGCGGCGCGCTGCTGGGCGACCGCCTGCGCGTCGACTTCAATGCCGTCGACGACAAGGTCTTCTACCGCTCGCTGGCGATCGTGGGCGAGGACTACCGCAGCCTGCCGGACGTCATCGGGCTGATCGGCGCGGCGGGCTTCGACAAGCTGATCATCGAGACCGTCGGCGCGGGCCAGAACGACGTCGCCATCCGCACGCACGTGGACCGCACCGCGGTCGTCGTGGTACCCGGCATGGGCGACGCGGTGCAGATGGACAAGGCCGGCATCCTGGAGATCGCCGACGTGTTCATCGCCAACAAGGCCGACCACGCCGGCGAGGCCAAGCTGGTGCGCGAACTGCTGGACATCTCGTCCGGCCGCCGCATCATCGAGACGATCGCCACCGAGGGCAAGGGCGTCGTCGAGGCGCTGGACGCGCTGCTGGGCTGACGGCGCGCGCGGCACGGGCACGACGTCACGCGTCAACGAAGCAACTTGGCCAGGGCCGCGGTCACCGCCTGCGCCGGGATCGCCGACACCGGGGCGCCCGCATCCGGCACGATCGCGTGGAGGCGGTCGCTGGGCGGCGACCACAGCCGGTGGATGCCCTCGCGGAAGAGCGCCACGGTGGGCGTCCGCGCCGCGGCGGCCAGGTGCATGATCCCGTTGTCCAGCGTCAGCACGGCGCGTGCGCGCGCGAGCGCCCCGACCACCTGCGGCAGCGTGAAGGCGCCGCGCAGGTCCGAGACCAGCCCGGCGTCCACAAGGCGATCCTCGGCATCCGCTCCCTGCCAGAAGGCACCCTGATTCCGCCGCGGCGCGCCCAGCAGCCCGGCGCGGAAGCCTCCGTCGCGCACCGCGACGAGCGCCTGCTCCCACGACTCGAATGGCCACAGCTTCTCCGGCAGGCTGGCGCTGCACGCCACCAGCACGTCGGGCACCGCATCCTGCCCGCGCTGGGCGAGCGCCGGCGCGGGATCCGATTCCGGCACCCGGTAGGGCGGCACGTCACCGTCGAGGTATGCCAGCCGGCAGAAGATCTCGCCGATCCAGCCCGTGCGCAGGAACGGGTAGCGCTGCGCCAGGTCGGGCGCGATCCATGCGCGGTCGTTCCAGAGCGCGGCGCGCGCGTCGGTGCCGAAGGGCAGGTCCACGCCGTCCGCGCCGGTGGCCGGACCGCAGACCAGCGTCCGGGATTCGGACAGGCGACCCGCGAGCGCCTTCGCCCAGGGCGCCCACTCCACGTTCACCACCAGGTCGTAGGTCGGCAGGCCGGATGGAAGCGGGCCTGTGGCGTCGCTCGGCGCCGCGCCGAAGGGCGCGAACGAATGCGTCCAGAGCGGCGAGGCGGCCGCCAGCTCCATGGCCCGCGAGCCGGAGAAAAGGTCCAGCCTGGCCGGCCGATGCCGTGCCGCCAGCATCTGCGCCAGCGGCGAGGTGATCACGAAGTTGCCGATGGCATCGTTCGCGACCACCGCGATGGCCGATCCCGAAGGGAGTTCTTCGCCTTGGTAGCGGCGCATGCAGAGCCGGATCCTAGCAGAAGCCCTATCATTTCCGCCTTTCCGCGGCGCGCCACCGGTGCGCGCTGCGCAGCCGAAGCATCGCACCCCACGCACGGAGCCCCCATGAGCACGGAACTCAAGCCCAACACCAACCAGGCCCTCGGCATCGGACAGTTCGCGGTCGACTTCATGGCGAACGCCCGCCCCGGCAAGGCGGTCGAGGAGCGCACCAAGCTCTTCCATACCGACAGCGTGCTCTGCGGCATCAGTGCCGTCGCGCTGGGCACGAACGCCCCCTGCCTGCTCCGCGAGGAAGCCCTGGACTACCAGACCCCGAAGGGCGTCCCCTTCTTCGGCAGCACCGTGAAGGTGGCCCCCGAGAAGGCGATCGTCGCCAACAGCAGCGCCGTCCGCGAGTGGGACTCCAACGGCACCAATTTCGGCTACCGGAAGGAGATGGGCTTCACGGCCGGCGAGTTCGGACACAACGACTTCTACCCCGTCGCGCTGGCCGCCGCGCAGCTCAAGGGCCGTGACGGCGCGTGGGCGCTGAAGGGCATGATGCTGAGCGACGAGATCCGCGGCCGCCTGGCCGAGGTCTTCAGCCTGAAGACGTACAAGATCGACCACGTCGTGCACGGCGCGATCGGCAGCGCCGCCACGTTCGGCGCCATGATGGGCGCGACGCCCGAGCAGATCGAGAGCGCGATCGGCATGGTCGTCGCGCACTACATCCCCTGGCGTGCGATCCGTGCCGGCAAGCAGCTCTCCGACAGCAAGGGCGCCAGCGCCGCGATCAGCACCGAGGTCGCCATCCTGAGCATGATGCGCTCGATGCGCGGCTTCGTCGGCCCCAAGGACATCTTCCGCAACCCGGAGAGCATGTTCCGCCAGTTCCAGAAGACGCAGGGCGACAGCCCGTTCCCGCTGGTCCTCTCCAGCAACGGCGACGACTTCGCCGTGATGGGCATGCACTTCAAGCTGGGGCTGTACGAGCACCAGTCGGCTGGCGCGCTGCAGGGCCTGATCGACCTGATGCGCAAGCACCCCGAGATCGTCTCGAACCCGGGCTGCGTGAAGTCGATCAAGATCGTGGCGTACGAGCCCGCGTTCGGCATCATCGGCGACCCTGCCAAGCGCGACCCGAAGACGCGTCAGAGCGCGGACCACTCGATGGTCTACATCGTCAGCACGCTGTACCGGAAGGCCATCGAGCTGGCGAAGGCCAAGGGCGCGCTGCCCGCCGACAACGACGGCGCATGGAAGGCACTCTTCCTGAGCCCGTACGACTACGACGGCAAGGCGATCTTCCACCCGGAGACGCGCGCGCTCATGGACAAGATCGTCTTCGAGCACGGCGGACCCGAGTACGACGCGAAGTACCCCGACGGCATCCCGACCTCCGTGGTCATCACCACCACCGACGGCCGCACGCTTGACAGCGGCTTGGTGATGTACCCCTCGGGCCACGCGCGGAACACCACCGCCGACCTGAAGGGCATCCTGGCCAACAAGTTCGAGCAGCTTGGCAAGCTGGCGATGGACGACCCGAAGCCGCTGGTCGCGAAGCTCGAGAAGCTGGACCAACTGGACGCCGCGGGCATCGCGGGCCTGTACGACTTCCGCATCCTGGATCGCGGCAAGTTCGAGTGACCCCGCGCGCGCCCCGCGCGCACGTGGAACGACGACGGCCCGGCGCATCGCGCGCCGGGCCGCTTCGTTGGGCGGGGCGCATGTGCCGCGGTTGGGAAGGCACGTGGGGTTACCGCGCCCTTTCGCTGCGACTTGAAAGGCACCGGCGCAGGACCGCGCCCTTGCGCTGTGCTCGGGGCCTTCCTCCGCGACCGTCGTCGCTCCACCAGGTTCCGCTCCTCCTATTGTTCGGCTGGCTCGGCACCTGTCACGACCCGGGAGTATTCGATTCCGCTGTGCGTGCCTCGCGGCCTCGCGATTCGCTGCGGAAGACCCCGATGCTCGCTTCGGGCGCTCGCAAGTGGCCGTTCGAACGTCGGCGGGCGAGCGCCCGCAGCGAGCATTGGCCTCCTCCGGAGCGACGTACGAGGCCGTGAGGCACGCGTACCACGGTCCGATTCGGCCCGGGTCGTTCCACGTGCCGAACTGGCCGACGACGATGACGAGCGGAACCTGGTGGAGCGAGGAAGTTCGCGGAGGAGGAGGCCAAGCGCAGCGAAAGGGCGCGGTGACCCCACATGCCTTTCACTTCAACGAACGGCCGGCGGCGTCGGGGTGTTGCCCTTGCCCGGCTTGGGGGGCATCGGTGCGGGGTCCTTCGGGATGCGGGCCAGCACCTCGTCGACGGCGCGTTCCAGCTGCGGGTCGCGGCCGGCGGCGCGGTCGGCGGGGGTCAACTCGACCTCGATGTCGGGCTGCACGCCGCGGTTCTCGATGAAGTAGCCCAGCTTCGGTTCCCAGAACGCGTACTCGGGCTGCGTGGCGTGGCCGCCGTCCTGGAAGGGCTTGTCATCGCGGATGCCCACGACGCCGCCCCACGTGCGCATGCCGATCACGGGGCCCAGGCCCCACTGTCGGAACGCCCACGGGAAGATGTCGCCGTCGGAGCCGGCGTTCTCATTGATGATGACCGCCATCGGGCCCTCGGGGCTGCGCGTCGGGTAGCGCATCGGAAGACCCTCGCGGCCCACGTCGCGGGCGATCGAGCGGCGCTTCAGGCGCTCCAGGATCATCTGGCTGACGAAGCCGCCGCCGTTGAAGCGGTCGTCGATCACCAGGCCGGCCTTGTCGAACTGCGGGTAGAAGCCGCGCACGAACGCGCTGAGGCCCGCGCCGCCCATGTCGGGGATGTGGATGTAGCCGAGCTTCCCGCCGGAGCGCTCGGCGACCGCGCGGCGGCGGCCCTCGACCCAGTCGCGGTAGCGCAGCGGTTCCTCGTCCAGGATCGGCGCGACCTCGACCACGCGCGGCTTGGGCGGCTGGCCGGCCTCGCCCTCCTTCGGCAGGATCGCCAGCATCACGGGAGTGCCGGCCTTGCCCTGCAGCAGCTCGCCCACCTCGCCGATGCCCTTGGCGCCGCGGCCGTCGATCGCCAGGATCACGTCGCCGGACTTCACGCCCAGGTGCGGCGCGGACAGCGGGCTGGCTTCGCCGCCCTGCGCCTGGAAGTCCGGCAGCACGCGGTCGATGCGGATGCCCTCGGGCACGATGGTGGCGTCGATGCCCAGCAGCCCGATCATCACCGGCTTGGGGTCCTCGAAGTTCTCGCCGCCGCCGATGTAGGTGTGGCTGGTGCCCAGTTCGCCCGACATCTCGCCGACCAGGTCCGTCAGCTCCAGACGCGTGCCGACGCGCGGCAGCAGCGCCTCGTAGCGCGCACGCACCGCCTTCCAGTCGACGCCGCCCATGTCGGGCTTCCAGAAGAAGTCACGCAGCAGGCGCCAGGCCTCGTCAAGGATCTGCGCCCACTCGGCGCGGATGTCGACGGCGATGGTCACGCCGGGCAGGTTGATCGGGTCGGCAGGCGCGCCGATCGCGCCGAGGTTCAGCGCCTTCAGCTGCGTGGCGCCGGCGGATTCGGTCGCCAGGATCGCGACGCTGCAACCCTGGTTCACCACGAAGCGGCCCACTCCCTGGTCCGGCAGCGGCGAGGTCTCGCCCGAAGCCAGGTCGCAGTGCAGCAGCACGCCCGGCCGGCCTGCGATGCCGTCGGAACGCGCGTCGTCGCCCGCCAGGCCGCGGACCGGTTCCTGCAGCAGGAGCAGCCCACCGTGGATCGCCTCGACCTGCGCGAAGGTGCCCGGCTCGACCGGCAGCTTCGCGGCGCGCGCCATGAAGCCCTCGAGCGTGATCGTCATCGCCTGCGCGGGTTCCTCGGCCTCGGGTGCAGGCGGCGCCATGTCGGGCTCCGCGGGCTCCTCGGCCTCACCCGCCTCGACCGGCTCGGGCGCTTCCGGGGCCTCGGCCGGCTCCTTCGCCTCGGGCGCGGCGGGCGCAGCCCACTCCTTCAGGTCCATGCCCGCGGCGGCGGCCTCGGCGGGGAGCGGCGGCGGCGCCGCGGCGTCCAGCGGCACCGCGAAGACCTCGGTGGAGTCGACCGTGGCGAACGCCATGTCGAACTGGTCCATCACCGGGTCGATCGCGCGCGGCGACGTGAAGTACAGGTACTGGCCCTTCGGGTCCCAGCGCGGCGTGCGATCGTCGGTCATGCCGTCACTGACGCACGTGTCCTTGCCCGTCGCGGCCTCCCACAGGTGGATGCGGCCCAGGCCGTTCGCGCCGGTCTCCACCCACGCCAGCCACGCGCCGTCCGGAGACCAGCGGTAGTCGGTCACCTCGCCGTCGGCGCTGGTGCCCACCACCACCGGATCGCCACCTGCCATCGGCGCCACCAGCATGCGCAGGCTCTTGTCGCCATAGGCCACGCGCGTGCCGTCCGGGGACACCTGCGGCGCGAAGATCCAGCGGTCGCTCTTCGCGATCGTGCGGCACGTCGCGTCGCCGGGGATGCCCAGCGTCGCGACGTCATGCGCGGCGATCGCCGCGTCACCGCCCGCGTCGGTGCGGACGACGATCGTGCCATCGCCGTCCCAGGTGATGCCGGACTCGCGGCTGCCGCCGCAGCCGGCGAGCTGCACCCACGACTGCATCACGCCCGGCTCGGGCTTGCCCACAGGCCCGACGACGACCTCGCCGCGCGAGACCAGCGCCACGCGCTTGCCGTCCGGCGAGGGCGCCACCTCGGCCAGGTCCGCCAGCGGGTCGACCAGGCGCGGGCGCTCGTCCAGCCGGTCGCCGGCCAGCACGATGTCCAGCTTGCGCGCGGCGCCCGTCGGCACGTCCAGCACCCACAGGTCCGCGCCCTGGCAGTACGCGATGCGCGGCGCGCCGCCGGCGTCGGCGCTGGCCCAGCGCAGGTCGAAGTCGCCCGCGCCCGCGCCCGTGTGCCGCTTGCGGTCGGTGCCGTCGGCCGCCACGCTCCATACGTTCATGCGGCCGTCGGTGTCCGACAGGAAGAAGATGCGGTCGCCGATCCACATCGGGAACAGCTCGTTCTCGTCGGTCTTGGTGGCGCGGCGGAACTGCTTCATGTCGGGCGAGGCCACCCACACGTCCGGCGCGGTGCCGCCGCGGTAGCCCTTCCAGTACCACGACTCGTTGCTCCAGCGCAGGAACGCGATCTCCCCGGACTTGGGGTTCACCGTCGCCATCGAGCACTCGCCCATCGGGAAGCGCTCGAGCGGCCCGCCGGCGGCCGGCACCTTCCACAGTTCGTCGTTGCCCATCGGGTTGCTGCGCGAACTGCGCACCAGCACCGACGCGCCGTCCGGCGTCCACGCCACGGGGAGGTCGCGTCCCGGGTGGAAGGTCAGGCGGCGCGGGATGCCGCCGTCCACCGGCAGCACGTAGACCTCGGGGTTGCCGTCCATGTACCCCATGAACGCCACGCGCGTACCGTCCGGGCTGAGCACGGGGCGCGCCTCGAGCGCCGCCGCGCCGGTCAGGCGGCGCGCGACCGAGCGCGTGCCGTCGGCGGGGATCGCCGCGGTCCACAGGTCGCCGCCCGACTGGAAGACGATGCGGTCGCCATGGATCGTGGGCTGTGCGTAGTAGCCCAGGTTCGCGGAGGGTGCGGGCGGGGCGATCGAGAGCAGCGCGGCAAGCGTCAGGAGCATCGCCGCAGCGTACCCCTGCGACCGTGCTGCGCCGGGCTCAGGTACCGAGCGACTGCACGAACCGCTTCCAGCGCTCGCCGACGGCGGCGGGGAACTCGGCCGCGGGCAGCAGCGACGCGGCCTTGGACGCATGGGCGCGGCGCGCATCCAGGTCGGCCTGCGCGGACGTGCCGGGTGCGGCGGCGGCACGTGCCAGCACCGCGTCCAGCGCAGCGGGGTCCCATCCGCAGGCGCGCATCAGCGACATCGCGCGCACGTCCACCGCGCCGTCGTCGGCCACGGTCGGTGCGTCGACGGCACGGAGCGCATCGTCCACCGCGGCCGCGATCGTCAAGATGCTGGCCGAATCAAGCCGCGCGTGCGCCTTCGAAACGGCGTCGGCACGCAGCGCCTCGGGCAGCGGCTCGAAGGCCTTGGCCAGGATCGCATCCAGCTTGCCCGATGCCAGCAGCGCACGCACCTGCAGCGCGGCGTTCAGGCGCCGGCCCTCGCCGCGCAGCACAGCGGCCACGGCCAGGCGCTCCTCGAGCCGTGCGACCTCGCGCCCCAGCACCGCCGCCAGCTCGTGCTCGCTGCGCAGCGAGCGCAGCATGCCGGTCGTCACCAGCACGACGCCGCCCGGCACCGACGCGCACTGCGCGCGCGCGCGGTCGTCGATCACCACGAAGAGCGTGCCGAGCGCCGGATACGGCAGCGACCCCGCCGCGACCAGACGGTTGCCCACCCAGTTCACGTACGCGCTGGCCGGGTCGTCGATCGCCAGCGCGCGTGCGCCGCCCATGCGCGCCGCCAGGCACGCGCGGCCCAGCATGCGCTCCTCGGTGGGCGTGAAGGGCGCCGGGCCCATCAGGTCGCCCAGCACGTCCTGCACCGCGATGTCCACCTGCGCCTCGTCCCCGGAGTGGGAGATGCGCTGCCAGATGCCGTACAGGCTGGCCTCGGGCTCGGGCGGGTCGGCGACGGGGGCCGTCGCTTCCTCGGCACGCGCGTCGGCCACGTCCTTCGCCAGCGTGGCGTCCAGCTTCTCGAGCGCACTTCCGGCGGGCGGAAGCGCGTCCAGGCGTCCCGTGAAGGCGAACGTCGCGGCGGCCGTGGCGTCGAAGCGGCACGGCTTCGCGGCGGTCGTCAGCAGCGCGTCGGCGGCGGCGTCATCGGCGCCCTTGCGCACGGGCAGCCCGGCGTTGGCGGGCGGCGGCAGCACGCCCTGCGCCGCCAGCCGCTGCGCGGCCAGCGCACCCGAGCCCAGGCCCGCGATCGAGGGGCTGACCAGCGACCGCGCCGGCAGCCAGCCGTTCATCGCGCCGGCCTCGACGCGAACCCACGCGGGCACCGCGTCGCCGGGCGAACTCTCATGCATCATCGCGCCCTCCGGCACGCGCACGAACCGGTCGCGGGCGACCACGCGCACCGCCGCACCCTGCGCCAGGCGGGCAAGCGGCTTCGACCCGACGTCCGGGCGCTCGAACAGCACCGTCGCGACCGCCCCCACCTGCATCACGACCGGCGGATCGACCGTCTCCTGCGCGCGGTCGAGCACGCGCGCCGCGCGGGCGCGCTCCGCATCGCGGCCCGCGCCGCCGGCGTAGGCATCCGCGGCCCAGGCCTCGGAGGTCGACGACCGGACCACGTCCTGGCGCGTCCCGCCGCAACCCGGCAACGCGGCGAGCGCGCATGCGAGGGCGAGACCGGGCAGGACGATCGCGTGGAAGGGTCGCATGGGATCCCCGAAGGATCCCCGCCCGGCCCACACGCGGCAATCCACCCTGCCCCGCCCCGCGGCATCCCACACACGCCCTTCACGGAACCTGAACGGAACCTGCGCCGTCACGGCATCGCGTCGGCCGGCGAACGGAAGTGCGCCAGGACCGCGGTCACCTCGTCCTTGCTGCCCAGCACCAGCGGCGTGCGCTCGTGCAGTTCGCGCGGCCGGACCTCCATCGTCGGCCCGGCGCCCGTGGTGCTGGTGCCGCCGGCCTGCTCCACCAGGAAGCTCATGGGGTTCGCCTCGTACAGCAGGCGCAGCTTGCCCGTGGGGTGCTTCTTGGTGGGCGGGTACAGGAACACGCCGCCGTTCACCAGCGTGCGGTGCATGTCGGCCACCATCGACCCGATGTAGCGCGACGAGTAGCCGTTCGCATGCGCCCACTCCAGATAGCGGCGGTAGCCGGCCGGGAAGCCGGGTGTGTACGCCTCGTTCACCGAATAGACCTTGTTGCGCGCGGGCATGCGGATGTCGCGCTTCACCAGCATGAAGCTGCCGATCGCGGCGTCCAGCTCGAACATGTGCACGCCTCGGCCGGTGGTGATCACCAGCACGGTGCTGGACCCGTAGAGCACGTACCCGGCCGCCACCTGCTGCGTGCCGGGCTGGCACACGGTGCCGACGGCGTCATGGATGGCCGGGTCGTTGCGCAGGATCGTGAAGATCGTGCCCACGCCCACCGCGGTGTCCAGGTTGCTGCTGCCGTCCAGCGGGTCGAAGAGCACGCAGTACTTGCCGCCCTCGTGGCCGCGGCGCAGGATCGTCGGCTCCTGGTCCTCCTCGCTGCCCAGCACCGCGATCGAGCTGCGGCCGCCGAGCACGCGCATGATCACCTCGTTGGCGATCACGTCCATGCGCAGCTGCGACTCGCCCTGGACGTTCTCCTCGCCCTGCTCGCCCAGCACGTTCTGCAGGCGCACGTGGCGCACCTTGTAGGCGATGATCTTGGCCGCCAGGCTGATCGCGCTGATGATCCAGCTGAACTCGCCGGTGGCACCCGGGTACCGCGCCTCCTCCTCCAGGATGAAGGTCTGGAGCGAGACCAGATTGTCGGTCACGACGCCTCGGGCGGCCTGCTTGGGGGCGGATTCCGGCATGGGCCGAACGATATCATTCCACGCTTCGCCGCAGGGCGAATCCCCACGACACGAACCCGGAGACACACCATGGCCACCCCCGTCATCGTCGCCGCACGCCGCACCCCCACCGGCAAGTTCATGGGAGCGCTCGCGCGCGTGCCCGCTCCGGTCCTGGGCAGTTACGCCATCAAGGCGCTGTTCGACGACGCGCCCGGCTCGAAGGACGCGGTCGAGGCCTGCTACATGGGCAACGTGCTGCAGGCGGGCATCGGCCAGAATCCCGCGCGCCAGGCGGGCCTGAAGGCCGGCCTGCCCGAGACGCTGAACGCGGTCACCGTCAACAAGGTCTGCGGCTCGGGCCTGGAGGCCGTCATGCAGGCCGCCACCATGATCCGCGCCGGCGACGCCCACTGCGTGGTCGCGGGCGGCATGGAGAACATGGACCTGGCGCCGCACCTGGCGCAGGTCCGCGCCGGCATCAAGTACGGTGAGGGCAAGCTGCTCGACCACATGCAGCACGACGGCCTGACCTGCGCATTCGAGTGCTGGCCGATGGGCAACGCGGCCGAGCACACGGCTGCCACCTTCGGCGTCACCCGCGCCGAGCAGGACGCCTTCGCCGCCGAGAGCCACCGCCGCGCCGCCGACGCGACGAAGAACGGCTGGTTCAAGAACGAGATCGTGCCCCTGAGCCCCGAGCAGTGCATGGCGAAGGCCGGCCTGGAGACCGACGAGGGCTACCGCGCCGACACGACGGCGGACGTGCTGGCCAAGCTGCGCGCCGCGTTCACGAAGGACGGCAGCGTCACCGCGGGCAACGCCAGCCAGATCTCCGACGGCGCCGCGGCCGTGATGGTGATGAGCGACACGAAGGCCGCGCAGCTGGGACTGAAGCCGCTGGCGAAGATCGTGGCGTACGGCACCGCCGGCGTCGCCCCGAAGGACCTCTTCATCGCGCCGAAGATCGGCATCGAGCAGCTGCTCGCGAAGACCGGCCTCAAGGTCCAGGACATCGACCTGTGGGAGATCAACGAGGCCTTCGCCGCGCAGGTGCTGGCCGACGCCAAGCCGCTCGGCATCCCGATGGACAAGCTGAACGTCTGCGGCGGCGGCGTGGCGCTGGGCCACCCGATCGGCGCCAGCGGCGCGCGCGTCCTGGTCACGCTGGTGCACCAGCTGGCGCGCACCGGCGGCAAGCGCGGCCTGTGCACGCTGTGCCTGGGCGGCGGCAACGCGGTCACCATGATCGTGGAGCGCGCATGAAGCTCCTGATCCTCGGCGGCACTGCCTACCTCGGTCCCGAGATCGTCGCCTGCGCCAAGGCGCGCGGCTGGGAGATCACGCTCTTCAACCGCGGCAAGACGCGCGCGGACATGTTCCCCGAGCTGGAACGGATCAAGGGCGACCGCGACCCGAAGAAGGACGACGGCCTGGCCAACCTGGAGAAGGCGATCAAGGCGGGCCGCACCTGGGACGGCGTGATCGACACCAGCGGCTACCGGCCGCAGGACGTGCGCGCGTCGGCCGAGCTGCTGAAGCCCGCGGCGCGGCACTACGTCTTCATCAGCACCATCTCGGTCTACCCGTCGATGGAAACGCCGAACGCGGACGAGTCCGCGCCGGTCGGCACGCTGGAGAAGCCCGAGGAGGCCAAGCTCAGCAACGAGACCTACGGGCCGCTGAAGGCCGCGTGCGAGAAGGCCGCGCTGGCCGCCTACGGCGACCGCTGCAGCGTGCTGCGCCCGGGCCTGATCGTGGGCCCCGGCGACCCGACCGATCGCTGGACGTACTGGCCGGTGCGCATCGCCCACGGCGGCCGCGTGCTGGTGCCGGGGCCGAAGGAGCCGCGCAAGGCGCTCACCACGTTCGTCGACGTCCGCGACTGTGCCGAATTCAGCGTGCGCTGCATGGCCGACGGCCACGGCGGAACGTTCAACGTCACCGGCCCCGCGGGCCCGCTGACCTTCGACGAGATGCTGGCCGGCTGCAAGGCCGTGGTCAGCGACCCGGTGGAGTTCGTGCCGGTGGGCGAGGAGTTCCTGATGCAGAACGGCGTGGCCCCCTGGATGGGCCTGCCGCTCTGGCTGCCCGAGGACCCGCAGTTCGCGGGCGCCGGCAGCATCAGCCGCGCGAAGGCCGTGGCCGCGGGCTGCACGTTCCGACCGCTGGCCGACACCGCGCGCGACACGCTGGCGTGGTGGAAGTCGAAGCACCCAGGCGCCTACGACTGGGGCACCGGCAAGAAGCCCCAGCCCGGGCTGAGCCTGGAGAAGGAAGCCGCGCTGCTCAAGGCCTGGGAGGCACGCGACGCCGCGCCGGAAGCCACGGGAACGCCGCAGGCGAACCCGGCGACGACGAAGTGAGTACGGGGCATCAGGCCCACCTGCCATGAGTCCACCCACCCCGCTCAGATCCGCATCTGCCGACGGCAACGCCGGTCGCACAACCGAGCGACTGATGCTCGTGGGACCCCGTCCGCGCCTCGAGGAGCTCTTCCGCGTCATCCGCATCGCGGCGGAGTTCATCCGCGGCTTCCGGCGGCTTCACTTCGTGGGCCCGTGCGTCACGATCTTCGGCAGCGCACGCTTCAAGGAAGACAACCCCTGGTACATCATGGCGCGCCGGACCGCCGAGGAACTCGGCAAGCACGGCTTCACCATCATGACGGGCGGCGGCCCGGGCATCATGGAAGCCGCCAACCGCGGCGCGCGCGACGCCGGCGCACCCAGCATCGGCTGCAACATCCAGCTGCCCCACGAGCAGGGCGCCAACCCATACTGCGACACCTGCGTCGAGTTCCGCTACTTCTTCATCCGCAAGGTGATGCTGCTGAAGTACTCGTACGGCTTCGTCGTGCTGCCAGGCGGCTACGGCACCATGGACGAGGCCTTCGAGACGCTGACGCTGGTGCAGACCGGCAAGATCGACGAATTCCCGATCGTCTTCATGGGCACGTCCTACTGGGACGAGCTGGACGACTTCATCCAGAAGCGGATGATCCCCGACGGCACCATCGACCGCCGCGACCGCGAGATGGTCAAGATCACCGACGATCCCGTCGAGGCGGCCCGGTTCATCGCCGACGCCGCACGGAAGCGCTTCGGCGTCGAGGCGATGCCGCGGCCGAAGAAGCGCTGGTGGCTGTTCGAGCGGTGAGGCGGGCGGGGCGCACCGGCGGGTGCACGCGCGCGGAATCATGCGAAAGCCGCCCCTGGCACCAGGCCAGGGGCGGCTGATTGAGCGAAACGCGGAAGCGGCCTGCGATCAGTCCGCCGCGATCTCGACCTCGATCTCGGCCCCGGCGGCCGAAAGCAGCTCGATCTTCCAGACCACGCCGCCGTCCTCGTCCTCCAGCTCGGCCTCGTGGAAGGTTGCGCCGGGGTTGGCCGCGAGGGCCTGCGCCACGGCGTCGCCGAGCGTCACCGTCGCCGTGTCCAGCGCATCGATCGATTCCTGGTACTCCTCGAGCTGCCGCGCGGTCGGGACCCAGGTGGTCGAGCCGATCACAGTCGCGTCGGACAGGCGGACGGTCACCATCGTGAAGTCGGCACCAGCAGCGTCCCACTTGAGGACGCGCAGCACCGCCACGCCGGCAGCGTCGTCCACCTCGGCCTCGATCGACGGCAGCGCGCTCTCGGCGTCGGCCGCGGCAAGCGCGGCCGCGAAGGCCGCGGCGTCCGCGGACTCCTCGGCTTCGTCGTCGCCGTCCTCGTCGGCGTCGTCGGCACCGTCATCGTCGTCGTAGCCACTGTCATCGTCGTCGTCGAAGTCATCGCCCGAGAAGAGGACGTCGTCGAAGGTGGCGTCGAACTTGAAGTTGCCGGTCGAGGTCCCGAACAGCGAGACCCCCATGCCTTCCGCCTCGTGGCCGGCGAAGCGCTCCTCGAGCCCTGCGACCGTCAGCACCGGCGTGCCGCGGCCGTCCGCGTACACCGACATCGAGACCTCCCCACCGAAGCTGGTCCAGACCAGGCGCAGGTCATGCGCCCCGGTGCCGATCGAGCCGGTGACGGTCTGCACCACCGCACCACCCACCCTGACGGTGGCCTGCAGCTGGCGCACCGTCTTCGTGCGGACCACCGCGACGTTGATGCCGTCGGTCCAGCCGGACGCCGCGTTGAAGGTGCCGAAGCCGAGCGCCACCCCGCTGGTGGCCGACTGCGAGGACTTGCCCGGACGCGAACTCGACAGCAGGTGCTCGAACTCGAACACGAAGCTGTCGGTCCAGTCGGCGGTCCACTCGGAGACATAGGCGGCCGACCCGCCCTTGCCGTTGCTCTTCACGCGGATCTTGCCGTTCTTCTGCTCGATGCCGCACTTGTTGCGCCCGTTCCGCGAGGAGTCGCGCGACTCGGTCTCGGACCACATCGAATCATCACGGGAGTTCGACGAGGAGTCGTCCCGGCGTCGCTCCGCGAGCGCGTCCGGAGCGAAGGCGGCAACGGCAATCACGGCGACGATGGAAGGACGGATCAGCATCACGGGCTCCAGCGGACGACCGGGTCCACGAGGCACGCGCCTCAGAGATACGAACAAAGTACGAAGTCGCCGCCCACCCGACGAGCCGGCCGACGCCACTTTCCGGACAAATCGCGGGTTCACCACAGGCAAAGCGGCCCCCGGGTGGATCCGGGGGCCGCCTGATGGGCGATGCGAGCGACCACGGGCACACGGCCCGGGGGGCTCAATAGCGATAGTGGTCGGGCTTGTACGGGCCGTTCACGGGCACGCCGATGTACTCGGCCTGGTCCTTGCGCAGCTCGGTGAGCTTGGCGCCGAGCTGCTTCAGGTGCAGGCGGGCGACCTTCTCGTCCAGGTGCTTGGGCAGGGTGTAGACCTTCTTCTCGTACTTCTTGCCGTTGGTGAAGATCTCGAGCTGCGCCATCACCTGGTTGGTGAAGCTGCTGCTCATCACGAAGCTGGGGTGGCCGGTGGCGCAGCCCAGGTTCAGCAGGCGGCCCTCCGCCAGCATGATGACGCTCCTGCCGTTCGGCAGCTTCCACTCGTCGACCTGCGGCTTGATGTTCACGCACTTCGCGCCGGCGACCTTCTTCAGGCCGGCCATGTCGATCTCGTTGTCGAAGTGGCCGATGTTGCCGACGATCGCGTTGTGCTTCATCTTCAGCATGTCCTCGGCGCGGATGATGTCCTTGTTGCCGGTGGCGGTGATGAAGATGTCGGCGGTCGAGATGACGTCCTCGAGGGTGACGACCTCGTAGCCCTCCATGCACGCCTGCAGCGCGCAGATCGGGTCGATCTCGGTGACCTTGACGCGGCAGCCCTGGCCGCGGAGGCTCTGGCAGCTGCCCTTGCCCACGTCGCCGTAGCCGAAGACCACGGCGACCTTGCCGGCGAGCATCACGTCGGTGGCACGCATGATGCCGTCGACGAGCGAGTGGCGGCAGCCGTAGAGGTTGTCGAACTTGCTCTTGGTGACCGCGTCGTTGACGTTGATCGCCGGGAAGAGCAGCTGGCCGAGCTCCTGCATCTGGTACAGGCGGTGCACGCCGGTGGTGGTCTCCTCGGTGACGCCGAGGATGTTCGGCGCGGTCTTCGCCCAGTAGCCGGGCTGCGTCTTCTGCAGCGCGGTGAGCAGGTTCAGGATGACGGCGTACTCCTCGCTGTCCTCGGTGGTCGCGGTCGGGACGCTGCCCTGCTTCTCGAACGCGAGGCCCTTGTGGATGAGGAGCGTCGCGTCGCCGCCGTCATCGAGGATCATGTTCGGGCCCTTGCCGTCCGCGAAGTGGAGGGCCTGCCAGGTGCACCACCAGTACTCGTCGAGCGACTCGCCCTTCCACGCGAAGACCGGGATTCCCTTCGGGTTCTCCGGGGTGCCGGTCGGGCCCACGGCGACGGCCGCGGCAGCATGGTCCTGCGTGCTGAAGATGTTGCAGCTGCACCAGCGGACCTCGGCGCCGAGGTCGACCAGGGTCTCGATGAGGACCGCGGTCTGGATGGTCATGTGCAGGCTGCCGATGATGCGGGCGCCCTTCAGCGGGTTCTTGCCCTTGTACTCGGCGCGCAGCGCCATGAGGCCGGGCATCTCGATCTCGGCGAGCTCGA
>JBIKJV010000408.1:0-51665 GCA_044360755.1 Phycisphaerales bacterium | reverse complement strand
CCCATCCAACCTAGACGCAGAGAGGGCATTCCTGTCCTGCGCCATTCAGAACATCAGCATTCTCAACGAGGCGGCTGATTACGCATCGCCAAAGCTATTCCATCACCCTGCTCACAAGCGGATCTTTGAGTCTGCCTTGGAGCTTTGGAAGGAAGGCAAGGATTGCGATCTGGTCACGCTAACTGACTTGATGTCGAACGCCGGAACGCTTGAGCTTTCTGGCGGGGCGGCATTCATTACCGAGTGCTTCATGTCGCCAGCCGTGACGAGCAACTGGCGTGAGTACCTAGAGATCCTGCGCCAGAACCACACGAGGAGACTTGCCGTTAGTGCCGCAGAACGGATCATCGCTTCCGCACAGAATCCAGCCGAGGCAGGAGAATTGAGCGAGGTTGTCCAGAAAGCATTGGTTGCAGTAGCCGCCGATGCAGAGAGCAAGGGAAGGATTGAGTCGCTGAAGGAAGTTGCTCTTGCACGAATCTCTGCCTATGAGGAGATTTATAAAAACAAGGGGAAGCTGATTGGAGTCACTACTGGCTTCAAGCCGCTTGACGATTTGACGGGTGGATTCAGGGAGGGGCAACTGATCGTTATCGGGGCGGCAACCAAGGGAGGCAAGACCAGCATGGCAGTCAATATGGCTACCCGTGCCGCTAATGCTGGACATCCTGTTGGCTTTATCAGCCTTGAGATGAGTAGCGGCGAGTTGTTTGATCGTTTCGTTTCCTCCTACGGAGGAGTCGATGTGAGCGTTCTATCCAAGGCTCCAACAGCGCACGACATCGGCAACATTGGTAGGGCCGCTCATCAAGCCTCCCTTCTGCCAATCTACATTCGGGATGAGGGAGATGTGAATCCTCTTCAACTGCGAGCCGCAATGCGTCGTATGTGTGCCGTTCATAAAACACGCATCATCGTCGTGGATTACATTCAGTTGCTTTCCCCTACCGACCGCAAGGACAGCAGGGAGCGGCAAGTTGCAGAGGCCTCCAGAACGCTCAAGCAACTAGCCAAGGAGCTAGGCATTACCATCATCGCCTTGACGCAACTCAATGCGGAGGGTGCCAGCCGTGAGTCAAGGGCAATCGAACATGACTGCGATCTATTTCTGGTCATCGAACGTGACGATCAGGGTAACTGGTACCTGAACATAAAGCTTGCACGAGCTTGCGGTCGTGCTAGCATTCCTCTAGCCTTTCGTGAAAGCTATATGCGCTTTGACGAGAAGTAACAAATAAAATAAAACATAATGCAATACGATAACGAAAAGAGGTTTGTCCTCTTCACAAAAGACAACGTCAACCCCAAGGCTCCGAACTGGAATGGCACCATCACCATTGACGGTAAGGAGTGGGAGATGAGCGCATGGAACAAGGTGGACAAGCGGGGCGGCTCGTTCATCTCTGGATCAATCAAGGAGCCTTTCAAGAAAGGGCTTGACTCACACAACAAGGATAAGAGCAACGGCTTCGCCCCGAAGGATCGGGACGAAGACATCCCATTTTAAGCGGTAGTGGGGGTTGAACCACTCCCGATAAGAATCCCCTCAATGCCTGATTGTCAGCAGGTGTTGGGGGGAATTTTTTTGTTGACATGACTGCGGATCAAGTATCCATGCGGCTGAAGAGGCGATGAAATTTTTTGAAAAAAAATCTTGCGTGGAATAAAAAATCTGAAAGGATGGCTTCAAGCGGAACAACCTCCGTGATTAAAATGAAAGACACACAATACTACAAAATGTCATATGCCGCCGCAGTTGCGGCAATGATCGGAACCGCTGGAGCCTATGAGGTTCCAGTACCATGCAACGAAGCCGTCCCATTCAGGACTCGTGTTCTCTCCGTGGAGTCTCCACGCAGGAATGTAGAGGCTAGTGATGTGATGGTGTACGAAATGTACAAAGACCTGTTCTCGAAAAGGCAGGAGCCAATCGAAATCAAAGTGGAGGTTGTAAAATGAGCATTCACGACACAGACGACCGCAACACAACGCTACGAATCATCGCAGACAAGGAGTGCGAGATCAGGGAGCTTGAGAGGGAAATGGCAACAGCCGACGATGATCGTCAAGCCGTTATCGAGGATGAAATCGCCAGCTTGGAGTACGACATCGAACGCCTAAGCGAAGAACTATGAACATCCTCGTAATTGTAACTGGGTCAATCGGCCTCGTCGCCTCATACGTCCTTGGGCTTTTGTTCTACGGAAACTTCGTAAGACAAAAGCAACTTCGGGAACTAGCACTCCTCTTTAGGGAGAACCAAGAAAAGTTCAATCTGTATTTTTACAATATAGCGATTGACATCACCAAGCAGGAAATCGCCGCCCGACAAGAAGATGACATTGAAGATTGATTCTCACGAGCTTGATCGTTACGAGCTACGGCTTCGCCTCATGGAAGATAAAATCATTGACCAGAAGGCAATCATTAACCACCTTGTTTCCGTCATTGACGAACTCAAGCGTTGCAACACCTACGGAAAAACCAAACAACTGTCAGACATCGCAGACGCAACATTGCAGAACACTCCACTCAACTAACCACCAAACCAACATCATGCAAAAAGAACTGATCGTAAAGAAACGGAAGTCAATCAAGGAACTGCCATTTCTCATGGCATACCTGCGAAAGCATAAAATCGCCACAGCAAGCGACATTCGGGATAGCCTCGGCTATTGCCCCAGAACCTGCCGCTTTATCGCTGAAGCCAGCGATGGTAAAATCATTGGTAGCGACAAGGGTTATCGTCTTACATCCAAGACAAGCCCAACGGAGTTTGCTGAATGGGAGCGAGGGTTTCGATCACGCATCAAGAAAATGCAGAGTCGTTTGATCCAGACGCAAAAGGCATGGCACGGAAAAATCAACTAACAAACAAACACAAATATGAGCATCATCATCCCAGCAGGAGTTGACGAGGATAGCGTCAGGGTTCCAATGCAGTTCCCTCTACGAGCGGACGCAGACACAGTTCTGGATTATAACGGACGAGTTGTCCTGACAATCGACGAATCAATCGCACCAGCGGAGGCATTGAAATTCTCAAAGCTGTTCTCGCTCGCTCCTGAAATGTTCCAGCTATTGGGCGAGTGCTACATCACATTGAAGCTTGTTGCCGCAAACACGGACGGCTATGTTGACGAGGAAGGCAACCTACTAAACAGGGTGGAGAAAGCTATCGCAAAGCTGGCATGAATGATTGCCAGTCCAAAATGAATGGCAATGTATTGCGTATCTCTCAATCAACAGATGGGTTGGGAGGTAGTGAATACGCATTGTCGTCTATTGTTTCACGAGCAATTGATAAGTTTTGGGAACGTAGGGGCATCAACCCGAATGAGCAAACAACATACAACAACTATAAATTCTACTCTAACAAAAATGGAAACAACCAAACTAAAGAGGGGTGATCTCTCACCATGTGGGACAAAGAGGTTCTGGGCTTATCAGGCAGAGCTATCTAAAAAGACTGGCGAGAAGCGTCAGCGGTGGGTGCCTGTAGAGAAGTTTGAATCCTATAGGAGGGACTGCATTGAGAAGCAAGCCCTCTGCCTAGCCAGACTAGATTACAAGCGGATGCAGGAAGCGAAGACCAAGCACCTGAACATCAAATGACCGACCCAAAATACCAACATGGTTCATCCAAAGATGGATGGATGGAGCAGAACGACACACCGCGCACGGATGCCGCTAAATCCTATTGGGACTCAGCAGAAAGGGAGAATTGCGTCTCAATCGTTCACGCCAGACAACTTGAACGAGAACTCGCCGCATCACAGGCCGAGGTCGCAAAGTTAGGGGCTGAGGTCTTGGTGCTTAAAAAACAGGTTGCGGCATTACGATCCGAGAAGAATGCTTGCCTTGATGGCAACGTATATTACGGAGACAAAATTGTAATCCTCAACGATAGAATCAATCGGGCACTTGACATATTAACTGAACGCATCAAATGAAAACACTATTCGGAAAATGGGTAAGATCAGAATACGCAGAGCGTCTTGAGAACGATCTAGCCATTGCAGAACGTGAGAGGCTAGAGGCAATTGATCGTGCGTTATACTTCTCCAACGAGATCGACATCCGTGATCGACTTATCAAAAAACTGGAGCAGGAAATAGAAAGACTCAATCCATGAAATACAAAATAGAGTTTGACGGATTGGAATCCTTTGAACACGAGGTGGCATTCAAATCCATTGACATCCTAGAGGTGATCAAGGGCTTGCTGGCAGAGATCCGATTGAGCGACAAGCACGATTCTGGTCAACTGAAAAGCGGAGATCCCATCACCCTGCACATGGTGAGGGAGTTTGTCCTACAGTCAGCCAAGCACCACGAGATTGACAACCTGCTATAACGCCCGACGGAATCGCCCGACGGAATCGCCCGACGGGAAATCGCCCGACGGAACCCAGCGGCGGCGGCATCGTCCAGCAATGTGTGTAATTGTTAGCATTCGTCTTACAAACCACAATGTGCGTAAAAGTTAGCAATCGTTAGCAATTGTCTTACGTCCTTCAAAGTTAGCACTTGTCTGACAAACCACATTGTAAGCAATTGCAAGCGTTTGTATAAGGCTGTAAGACAAGGCATAAAAGGCCGTGGAATCGTCGGGAATTGTTGGCTGATAGAATGTCGCACGGAAAATCAAAGTGATTTATAGGCCATCCTTGCGCGTTGCGATTTTGGGAGGGGATAGGACAAGGGCACAAAAAAGCCCCTCCCGATTAGGGGAGGGGCTTGGACTGTTTGGGATTTATCTTCCCCGTGCCAATTCCCATAGGAACAGGGCGAGGGGAAACAATCCAAGAAACAGAGCTATTTCTGCTATCATATTATTTAACAGGGTAGCCTGTCCATGAAGACAGTTTTTTGATGAAAATTAGGCAAGCTCTATTGTGTCGATTTTTCCAAAATTGCCTTGCCAGTTCATGCCTTGCCACCTTGCCACCCTTAACAAGGGCAGGGGAAAGCATTTTATCTATTTCTTTGAATTCACTCATATAACAAATCCGGATGTGTCTTTCTTTGCGTCGCCCTTTGCCTTCAGTCCCACTATCACGCCTGAAGGATCAAGAAAACGGAGGTCATTCTCATCGCCGTTAATGACAGGAAAACCCTGCCACCTTTCGGGAATCTCCTTGAATACAGCGGCCACGTTCACGCCAGCTGACAGAGCGGCATTGCAAGCTTCATTGTTGCTTTCACTTCGTGAGAATGTCAGGTGATAATTAGCAATAGGATTTCGTGAAAGAAATTGCACCTTCCCGATATTTTTCGTGTAATCATAAAAGCTAATGTCAGGATGAGCATGGAAAATTGACTCATAATCTCCCATCTTAATATCATGCCAATTGATATCGCTCGTGCCATTTAAGCGAACGCATGGAATCAAGCCTAGCTTGTCAGCCTTCTTTTTTAGGGCGTCAATATCCTTTGATAATTGAAGCAAAAAAGCGGCCTGATTTTGCACGAAATCAATCGTTTTTCTTATCCTCGCTTGTTTAACGCTATTGAACTTGCCACGGCCCGCAGAATAAAGGCAAGCCATGCGGCACCCTTTAGACGCCCATTTGCAGGTATTGGTCAGGCCGCTTGCGTCACTTGGTGCTAGATACAAAATGCCTGTCAAAAATCCCTTAGCTTGTCCCTTGACAGTCTTGGCATTAGTGTCAATTGATAGTAGTTTAGTTGTCATTTTTTTGTTGTGTTTTTTGTTGTGTTTCTAGTTTGCTTTTCCCGTCTCATTGTATCTCTTTGTTGCCTGAAATTCGCCCTCTTCTATTCCATAAATATACGCCCAAATAAGGCTATAAAGATCCTTTTTAGTGGTGAAACCGCTTCGCAAAGGATCGCACGTTCCACCGCCTGACGTTGCCATCCTTTCCAACTTGTGCCCTCCATAGGCACCGCTGATAAAATAGGTGCCTACATTGGCTGAATACGTTTGATTTGGCACTTCTCCGCTTTTGGTGTAGGGCTCAGGATTTGCCTTCACTAGCGCATTTAGCCTTTTCACGGCACCCTCTAAGTCTCTCATTGTGATTTTCATATGCTTTGTTGTGTTTTTTGTTGTGTTTTTATACGTCAATTAGTTCTGGCAATCCAATTTTAACACTTCCCGAAATGTTTTCCTTGTTGCTAAAAACAAATACTTCATAACCATGCGTAGCATGATTGTAAGAGCCTTCAAAGATGACGGCGTGGCCATAATGGCATTCAGCCATGATGCGAGCGGCCTTGATCCTGCAATCCCTCTTTTGTTCTGTGTGTTTGCTCATATGTGGTTTGTTGTGTTTTTTGTTGCTACTAATTCCAAAAAATGGCAAAGAAAATTGCCAAAATTATTGCTTCAAGGAAAAGAATTCCGGCGATGTTATGAAGTAGGTTTTTCATCGATTTATGGGGTGACATTTTGGGCGAGTGCTTCAGAGATTCCCCCATTTCTTTCTAGTTGGTCGATAAAATTGCAAAAATCATATAGGCATTCTGCGGTTTTTGCGTTGTGTCCCTTGGTGATGCTTTTTCGCTTCTTCTCGTTTTCCCAATGGTCAGGGAAAGCATCCCAAAAAGCGTCTCTGATATCTCCTTGGCAAGTGTAAGTGTGCATAGGTCGTAGGGTGTATGTTGTGGTTGGTTGTTGGTGATTAGAGGCCGCATTCGGTGAGGCTGAAGAATCTTTTTGCAGGTGGGGTCTTTTGTTCATGCCGTAGTCTGTCCCATTCCTGCCTCCTATAATAGAGGTCGGAATCGGTGAAACCCATTTCGGCATAGTAGTCGTCTACCTCGTAACCCTGCTCTTCAATTTCGTTGTTCGTAGTGTTTTTCATGTTGTTTTTTGTTGTTGTTGTTGTTGTGGCGTTGCTCACAAGAAAAGAATCTCAGATTCCACGAGCATTCCAAGAAAAAAAATCACGATTTGAAAAATAATTCCCAACAAAATTCTTGCCTTTTCTCTGTCACTTGATCTAGTTTCATTGTCACACGTTTGTTTTCTTACGTCTTACACATGCCTTCCCCTCTCACAGTTGACAAGAAACAAGTCAGGGCAACATACCTAGCAACAGGCTGTCTTACAGAGACGGCAAAGCTTCACGGGCTGAAACCAGCTACAGTCAGGCAATGGGCAAAGCGTCAACAATGGGAGACTTCATCAAATGCTCTGAAGCTGATTAAAAAGGCTGAGGAGATTCAGGAGATTAAAAGAGAGAACGGACATCGTGACGCTGTCACTACTTGTCACACTTCGGATGCTTTGTTGAGTTCTTTAGATGAGCGAAAGAAGGCTTTTCACTCATCGATGGCAATCGGTTTATCCAACGCCGCCTCTTGTCTTACAGAGTTGGACAACATGAGTGCGCTGGAGGCTAGTAGGAAGATGGTGGACTTGGCAAACGCTGGTAAGACAATCTTCGGGATAGGAAGTGACAGCGACAAGCCCACGTTGAATGTGAACGTCTTACAGGCAGGCCTGAGTGACTTTGTCTTACCTGTTACCGCAAGCGTGGTATAATAGCTTGTAAGACACGATAAGAGGATGTAGGACAGCTACGAGGTAGTAGCTTGTAAGACGTAGATGACGTAAGACATATATTTGCCTGCAAGATGATGTAAGACAGTTGGTGCAAAGAAAAAGGGGAGATTGTGAGTCTCCCCCTTGTCTTACTTTGTTTGGATTGCGCTGGCCGTGTCCGTCATTCTGGATACCCATTGCATAGCTTCACGTTTCGTAAAGAATGTCTCACATGGTCTCCTTGTTCCATACTCTGAAATCTCCATGACGTGGTATGCCTTCAAGCCCCACCCCTCATCTTTTTCAAACTCAACCTTGTTGATTGCGTATGTCATTTTGTTCTACTTGGTTCTGTAAGACGTTATTGCCTTACAAGAAAAGCATACCGAAACCACGCACCGGATCAATAACAATGACCTTGTCTTACATTTAAGGAATCCCTTATTTTGAAAACCTAGCATGACGGGCACCCACCTTGTAAGACAAAAATTTCCGACGTTTTCACGATAAAAACCCCCACCAAATTTTTCCCAAAAATCCCAAGTGACACTTTCGCCCTACTTGCTTATCATTTTTGCTAAATTAGCGGCTAGTTTCCTGTTTTCGTTGGAGAGTTTGATTACTTCCTGCCAAGTTAGTTGTTTCAGTTTTCCTCTGGTTTTGATTGGCATGGGTATTATTTCTTGGATTTGGGTTTTGGTTTGACGAGTTGTTTTGTTACTGCTGATCCATAGATTGTTTTCTCTGCTACCGATTGTGGTAGTGATTGGACGTAGATTTTCAAGCGGAGGGCGTATTCTGGGTTGAGTAGTTTGACTAGGTGGGAGAATTCCTCGCCTGAAGCGGCTAGTTTTGTAGCTTCTTGGAAGGTGTGGAGTTGGAGTTCGTCGTAGGACATAAATGGAGGGTAGATGACATTTGATTTCATAAGAAGGATTATTTTATTATATCTTCATTACCATCACAGGCTCTTGCAGAGAGCTAATCGGATAAAGACAAAGCATGCCCCTTGGGGCTTTGGCGTCTTAATTCAAAGCAAGACCAAGGGAGCATTCACAACTTCGACCCCTCGCTATTTCCTTCAGGTCGTTGCACTTACCTCTATATGGAGGCAGTATGCAAGCATTGCGTATGACAAAGATTAAGGCATGGGTGGGCGACCATCCACGAGGTATAATGATTTGCAGGGGAGTCAGAGACATCCTGTCATTGAACAGACTTCCAATTAAGGAAGGGCCAATAAATAGCACTTGCGTTTTTAGAAGTCAAGGGGTAAAAAAGAACAAGGCTGGAGAGAATGGAGTTCTCAACCAGCCTTTAACCTCAACCCATAATTGAACTATGAGAGAAGCTGAAGAGACAATAGGGGAAGTGCGTATTGATGGCAAGCGTCAATTTAAGAATGGAGACATTCATCCAGACGATCCAGATTTGGTATGCTGGGGATATAATGGTGATGAGCCGTGGTGGGTGGATTGGTCTTCTTATTGGAGAATGGCAAAGGGCCACAAGGGAGTGGTAAGGCAAAAGAGAAAGGTGGGTAATGTTGTTAAAAGGGGGTTGCTGTGAGCCTTACCATTAAACAGGAGCTTCATAGAGAGTATTTGCAATCTCCATTGTGGAAAACAATTCGCCAAAAGGCATTGGATCATTATGGCTCAATATGTGGGAAATGCGGGCAGGAAGGGAGGGACGTTCATCACCTTACCTACAAGGGATGGGGAGGAAATGAAATAATTAGTGACTTGCAAGTGCTTTGCAGGGAATGCCATTGTGCCATTCACGCAATTGAGAGGGTGGCAAAAAGGCGTGGGATAAAAAAGAGGGTGAGCGTGCAGGCGTTATTTGGCTATTTAACTGAGCCTCAAAGATCCATGATTGAAAAAGAATTTGGAGGTGTTTGTTATTCTGTTTTATTGCAGGGGGACAAGATAGGAGAGGCGGCTAGAGTGATGGCAAAAAGAATGCTGAATGTGCATGAGGTGTATTTCAGTAAAAAGAAATCCGCTGGCAGGTCGTCAAAAAGCCGCAGGGTTCACTATTGACTCTTGGGTATGTCAAGCGATGGTGTTGAAAAAATTGATGCGTTTTATTAACACGCATTCTGTTTCATATTTGCGGTCTTAACTGGAAAGCCGTTGCAAAAAGTGCAACAGTTCGCCTGTTAAGTCGATAAAACGGCATATTTCGTACATATGTCGCCAGATATGTCGATTATATCCTACAATTTAGACATATGGATTTGATTATACCCAAAACGCCACATTTTCTGACATATGGCACATTTATGAGCAATTTGTTCCATATCGGGTATAATGCGGTGAATAATCGGGTTTTTATTGAATGCGTTCTAGACCACTTGAATTATAGGAATCTTACAGATATTATAAAAAACTTATAAACCACCAAAGGTCGCTATAAGTCCCCTTCATGAATAGTATTGATTGTGCGCTACTTCTTGGAAATAAACAACTTATACTGATCAAGAATAGTAACTCTAGCCGTTCTCTAGCCGTTCTCTAGCCGTTCTTACAAAACTTCTGCACTTATGCACGATACACATTGGAGGTGTAGTGTGCAAAAAGGTCGGGAGAGGATCAGGTCGCTAGATTCAAGACCAGTTACCCATTGGGTCACTCCCGATCAAGAATCCCCCTCATTGCCTCCCCCGATTATAATGCCCTTCGGAGTCCTTGCGGCGTGTCCGTGAGGCAGGGGTTCACCGAAGATTCCCCCGAAGTTTCCCCCGAAGTTTTCACCGAAGAAATAACTGCTGGCGTCTGTTTCCAGACCTAGCGGAGTGACCGCCCATCGGATATTTCCAATGCAACCAGCAATGATTCCAGTTGAGTTATCCAGCATTTTCTGACAACTGGCAAGGAAAATTTTCATGCAATCGGCAAAATGACTTTACAGGTGGTGATGGATAGGGCAGGTATGTGGTGGATGACAACTGACATCTTCATACGCTCCTACAGGAATGACTTCAAGTGGCTGGAATACTGCCTGAAGTCGTGCCATCAGAAGGCTAGGGGGTTTGGCAAGATCCATATTGCCATTCCCCATCAAGATTTTGAGGCGATGCCCAAGGTTTCTGGAGAGGAGGTGCATTTGGTGGTGGACTCATGCAACGGATATTTGGCCCAACAGATCACCAAGCTCCACGCAGATGAGTTTTGCAACGCCGACTACATCCTCCATGTGGATTCCGATTGCGTTTGGACGCAGGATGTGGAGCCGTCGATGTTCTTTAGCAACGGAAAGCCCATTATTTTGCGTGAGGATGGCGTAGAATCGCCTTGGAAGGACATATCCGCAGTCTCGTTAGGGTGGAGGGATGAATACGAGTATATGAGGCGTTTGCCGATTATCTACCCTCGCCACCTTTACGCTCCATTCCGTGCTTGGATGGAGAGACAGCATGGCATGAGCATTGATGCTTGGATCGCCAGCCAGCCAGAGAACAGGTTTAGCGAGTTCAACACCTTCGGGCAATGGCTGTATCGCTTCCATCCTGATGAATTTGAATGGAAGCACCCCTCTGAAGTGCCAAGTTATATGCGCCAGTTCTGGAGTTGGGGTGGCTTGGATGCAGTTGCGGAAGAAATCAACTCGCTTGTATGAGTGTAGCCGTTGAAATGTCGGATGATGATGATGAAAAGAAACAGGCAGATGCCGCTTTGAATCAGATTCGGGCATTGGTTGGCGAGCATTTTGAAGTTGCCGTGCTGATGTGTTCAAATAATAGCGATAATGGAACTTCGTATCATGGCTTTGAGATTGGAAACAAATTTGCCGTGCGTGGAATGGTAAATGCTTACACAGAAGGTGAACTAAACGACGCAATTTCAGGCGATGATGACGATGATGAGCCGTTGTGTGCTTAATCACATCCCCCTTGACTCTTTGAGCCTCTGTTATTAGTGATAGGGTAATCATGCCGTCCCTTACCTTTGCACAAGCTAAAACTTTGTTGCATCCCTTTGTTACCTCACAGGGATCTACCGACCCAGTTGTTTCTAGTGCGATTAACTTTGTGACCGAAAGGTTTATTTCTTCTGGTCAATGGAAGGGAAATAGGTTCATTAAGAACTTTTCCGTTAGTCAGGACGTTGATGGCAATTATTACTTTGATACAGTCGCAGGGGTTGAAAGTGTTTTGAAGGTGATCGCAGTTGACTCCGATCAGAACGGAGAGATTGTTGAGATCATGGATGATTGGTATCCGTTCAATGATGGGGGGCTCGGATACCTGCCCCCCACCTATGCTGGAGACACGCAGATCATTCGCCTTGGCCCTTCTCCATCATCCGCTGATACGCAGAGGTACAGGGTTGTTGGAAGAGTTCCCGAAAACAGAACTATGTATTGCTTGGTTCGCAGGGGATACGTTGTTTTGGTAAATGATTCCGATCCCGTCATCCCATCCAATCGCAATGCTTTGCGTTATGGCGTGCAGGCTTATAATTATGAGAATGCCAATGAGCTAGAGAGGGCGCAGGTTTACTGGGATCTAGCATATAGGTGCCTGAATGATGAAAGCTCATCGTTTGAAGAGGGAAGCGCACAACAAGTTGACATTCAAACCAAGGCATTTTCACCATCAGGAATTCAAAACTTAATTTAATATGGCTCAACTATTTCCTCATTTGCAGGGTGCTTTTACTCCTGTTCCAAAAACACAAGAGCAAATTGCGAGAGAACAAAGACTTCAAGATGGAAGAATTGATTGGTGGAGAAGTATTGCGCCTTCTGCAATAGCAGATGCTTTTGACACGCCAGATTACTTGTCTCGTCAAAAAACAAAAGCAGGTAATGCTTATTTACAAGCATATTCACAAATGGCTGGTAGAGATTCTGCCATGCAATTCACTCCATTTGGCGCACAACAAGACCGATCTGCATTTTCATCTCCAATCACACAAATATTTAATCCATTTTTAACTGCTGGTGGCTTTGGAGACATCGGAGACACTTCAATTCCAGATGCATCCTCTCCAGCGGCAGATGCACCAACGCCTAGTGAGGAGACTCCAACTGGCTCTCCCGTTCCAACTGATTCTCCCGTTCCGACTGGCTCTCCTGTGCCATCTAGTGAATCAACGCCAATGCCAGCACCTTCCGCTGGGGCAGTAACCTCTACTCGACCACTTGATGCAACTAATGCTCAAAATACTAACCAACGAGCAGAGCAAACTTCCAACTCATTGATGGATGCTTGGAATAGTATTCAGTCTATGTATCGTGACGGAGTTCCTGTTGTTGGTACATCTGACTTAAAAGTTAAGCGTGATGCCTATGGAAGACCATACACAGTTGTTTCGATGAGTCCAACTGATGAACAGGGAAGGTCGCAAAAAACAGAAACGCTTTCATTTGGAATTAGTCCAGAAACGAAAGAACGTCAGGGAGGCTCTATGGCCCCTAGCTATACGAAACCACAAGGATGGCAGGGATTGCATAGCTGGGAAGAGGGATCGGACTATTCTAAAGATATTAGAAATGCAGTCAGTCAAGCCGCTCAAACACAGGTTCCACAAATTAGAGCAAGGCAAGCCGCACTTGCGTCGCAACTTACTTCTATGGGGTTTGATCCAACTACAATGGAAAAAACTCCAGATGGCAATTTTGAAGATGTGCAATATGATCCCACGGAAGAAAGAGAGCAAATTATGAGCGAAGGACGATCCGCCTTGGATCAAGGCATTGATCAAACCAACAGGATGGAGTCGCGGGCGGCTCAACTTGAGAGAGGGGCGAGAGACTTGACCTACGCTCAAGGATCAAGAAGCTCTCCGCTTGCCGCACTTGAAGCAGTTAGAGCGGCTCAAAACTTACGCAATGTCGCCCCTCGTGGAGTAAGGTCTGGCATGGAGGCATTAAATCAAGCCGCACGAAAAGCAACAGCATTGCCACAGGCAGGGACATTGCGCTCTATTCAATCACAATATGGATCTGCCTATTCAAGCCCTACTGGCAATAAAATTGAACCATTGAGGAAAAAACTATATGGCAACTGAAGACACGGCACGAACAATGACCACCAGAACCGCTGGTGGATCACCATATCTAGATGCACTAATAAATCAATCTATTAGTCAGGGCATTCAGGTTGCTCAAGAAAACAGGGCGCAAAAGGGATTTGAAATTGCATTGCGTAGACAGCAACTTGAGGAGGAAAGGGCGGCAAGAGCAGAAGACAGGCAAATCATGCGAGATGGATGGGAGTTCAAAAGGTTGGAAATGGCCGAGCACAGGCAAGACATTGCAGATTGGAAACAACTGAAGGACGAGGAACTACAAACAAAAGCCGCTGAATTTGCCAATGCTGTAGATGATTTGGATTATGAGCGTCCAGACTATCAAGAGCAGTTGTCTTCCTTGTCAAATGGGTATAGAGATGTACTGAATTCCAAATATGGAAGGGATGTCCATAACATCATTAAAGCTCAGAATGCCAAGCATAACAATACCATGCAATGGCTACAAGCCGAAGCTGGCAAATATGGCTATCAAGGTAGCGTAATGGATCTGCCGAGAACCAAGGAAGGAAAGTTTGATTTAACTCCTACTGGTTCAGTATATGGAGAGCAGGGAGCCTTCACTACCGCTGGAAGGCAAAAGCAAGCACAGCTTGAGGCATCTCCAGAGTATCAAGAAAAACAGGCGCAACAAAGGACGAAGGGAACTATTGAAGCAAGACAAGATCTTGGATTCCTGTCATCGCAACGCAAGCAGATTATGCAAGAAGCTGGCGAGCTTAATGAGCGTCAATTGATGAACCCTGAAAGGTTCTTGGATGAAAAGGGAAGGGTTACAAAAGATCCAGCAACGGCGGTTACGGCTGTTTTCCTAGACAAGAAGGGCAGGCCCAAAATCAAGGTTCCAGAATCCCAGCGCAAGGATATTATTAACCGCTTGGAGCCAATCATGCAAGCGGAGCAGGAACTTAATAACAGAATGCTTCAATCCATGTCTAAAAAGAAATCATTGTCAACACCATCACCTATGGCTACAAAAGAAGAACAACCAGCCAGAAAACCGCTGGGTGAAATCTTCTAACAATGGCATTTTCTGAACAATCTCTTGCTGATGCAAGGCAACAAGGATATAGCGATGATGAAATTTTCAATCATCTCGCTACATCCGATGAGCGTTTTAGCGTTGCAAAGGAACAAGGGTACTCTCTTGATGACATTGCCACACATTTCAAACAAACACAAGGAGGTGAGAACGATGAAGGGCAAACATACACGGATAGCAATGCACAACGACAAGCCGACGAACAAGTGCAAGATGGATTTGAAGAAGGGCTATATGCCAGCCAAGTGCGACTGCAAGAGCCTCAGGGGGCCGAAGAGCGTCAGCGGACACTCGACTCCAGTCGGGAAGTAGGGGGTGATTTTAGTGAAGCGCAAACCCAAGAAACAGAAGGGCAACGAATCCAAGTCGGGCAAGAAGCGGGGCAAGGGTTACGACGCCAAGTCCCTTCGGGGCACCAAGCGCAAGTAGGGGAAGAGGGTGGGGTTCCATCCCCCTCCCAAGGCGGCATCCTTGAAAGGGCTATTGAAGACCCTGCATCTGCGGCTCTTGCCGCTGGAGCTAGTGCCGTTGAAACCGCTGGAGCATTGAAGGCTGGTCAAATAGCCGCCCAGCAAACTGGAAAGTTCCTTCTCAAGCAGATTGCAAAAAAGGCGGTTGGATCTGTAGCGGCGGCGGCGGCGGCTCCTCTATCTGCGGCGGCTGGAGCTACGGGAATTGGAGCGTTGGCAATCCCTGCTATTGAAATGGGAGCATTTGTTGCTGGAGATTGGGCCGCTGAGAAGGCTTTTAATTGGATTGAAAGCTTGGTTGGTGCTGATGAAGCAATTGAAGAAGCCAAGGCTAGGAATCCAGAGATTGCACAGGGAGCATCGCTTGCGGCTATGGCTCCTATGGCCTACACATCTCTGCGTAATTTTAAGAGAGTAGCCGCAGAAGAGGGCAAGGCAAGGGCGGCGCAACTAGCCGCAACAGGAGTTGCTGGTGGCTTGGCATTTGAGCCGATCCGCTATGGAGTTGAATCTGCCTTGGGAGCAGTCACGGGAGCAGAGGAGGAGCCAGCACCTATTACGGCTGAAAGCCTTCTTGAGTCTGGACTCATGGGTGGAGTATTTGCCGCACATGGTGCAAGGGAGATTAAGAAATACGTTGGGCCTGAAACTGCCTCCGCCGCTGTCCGCACTCCTACGGATGCAACTATTGAGGAGAACGCCATTGAAAGGTCTCAGCGCAAACAATTTTTCACAGAAAATCAAGTCATGCAGAAAGCGGAGGCAGACCTTCGCTCACTTGAAGAAAGAGTTAATGCAGGAGAGCAGTTGTCAGAGAATGACGCTCAATACCTTTCGTTCCTGCAATCCTTCCCATCCGCTGAAAATATTGGGGAGGTTATGGGCTTTGGCGTTAGAAAGCCAAGCAAGCCGATTTACTCCACAGAGGAGATTGTTACCGATAGGCTGAATGAGGCACAGGCAAAGCTTGCTGAACTAGAAGGCAAGCCCGACACCAAAGCCAATCAAAAGAAAAGGACAAAGCTTCAAGCCGACGTTGAGAGACTGCAATCTGATCTTGCAGAAGGCAGGACGCTTGAAGGCCAGCAGAGACAGGAAGCCGCTGGAGAAGCTCCAGTAACAGAACAACCACCAGCCGAAGTTGCACCAGCCGAAGTTAAAACAGAGGAAGTCGCAACAGAGGCAGAACCAACTACACCAAGTGAAATCAAAGAGCCAAAAGCAGGTGAGATACCTACTGTCGAAGGTGAGTCCACTCTCCTCGAAACAACAATCGAAGCTAAAGAAGGAGTTGCACCAAGGGAAGGTGAAGGTAAAGAAGAAGTAACTTCCAAGCCAGAGAGAGAGATACCATACAATATTGCTGAAACTAATACAGCAGAGGAAGCTCGTGCATGGGGTGATCAAAAGCAGAAGGCAATTGCCTCAAGTACGAGTCCCTCCGCTGAAGCCGAAAGAATCAGGATTGAGCAAAGAGTGGCAGAACGGATCTCTCAAATTGAATCACGCACACCCAAAGTTAAGGTTGCAGAAGTTGCCAAAGAGGGTGCGCCAAAACCAGCCCAAAAAGAGCAAGGAGTTCCAAAAGCCAAGGCAGTTAATGTAGAGACGTCATTGCCAGCAAAGCCCAAGGGCACTCGTGTTCTTGCCGCCGCATATCGCCGCAAGAATCCAGAGACAGGCAAGATGGAAGTGTTTTATGGTGCCAATCACAAACACACACTTATGCGATCTGGTATGTCTTGGAAGGACATTCAATCCAAATACGCACATCCAGAACAAAGGGAAGGCAAGGAGTTTGGCTATAAGACCAACACCAACAAGTTTGTAACTAGGCAAGAAGCAGAACAGGTTGCTCGTGAAAGCAAGCAAGCTGATGCTCTTGGCATTGACAAAGACAAGCAAGCTGGCCTGTCCATGCATAGCAACCGCTTGACTCTTGATGAATACGCTGGCCCTGTTGAGGCTGGAGTGTCAGTCGGTGCGGCAAGGGCTACTGGATTTGAGTTTGGAAAAGCTGATCGTGATGCTGATCTCATCAAGGGAGCGAAGATCCACGCTAAAGGAGCCAAGGATTTTGATGGATGGAAAAAACAATTTCTAGCTACTGAAAAAGGGCTAAAGCCAAAATACACAGAGCGTCAGTTGCTTAATCTCTTTGAGCAATCAGAGAAGATGCAGTCGTATGCTTCCAACTATAAGAAGTCATTGGAGGAGTCTATTAAAGACGAAGACTTCTGGACTGGAAAAACCCCAGAAGAAATTCAAACCGCATCGTCAAAGCGCAGGACTGAATCCGTTAAGATGACCAACGACAACATTGACAAATTGCGTGAGGAGCGTGGATTGCCGCCAGTAATGAAGGAGGCTTCTAAATCATGGGGTTCAGATTGGGAGGAAGGAATGAGAAGGTTGGATAATGATGCCGATTATGGAGATCGTTTGTCTCGTAGCATTACTTATGATATGCGTCCGCTGTCCAATCCAGACAAGGCAGTTCTTGCCCATCAAACTCTGGAGACAATGAATCGTCGTGATGGTATTGCCGAATTGCTTGCCAAAGAAACAGACCCACGGATGATTGAAAAGTATTCTAGGGAGTTTGACGAAGCTGACAGGCAGTTTATTCAATTGACGGAACTTTCATCTCGTGTGAATAGCGAGGCTGGTCGTGCATTGAATTTCATTAAAACCATTATTAAATCTGATTATTCGCTTGAGTCCTTGATGACAAAGGCAATGGCTAAAAACAGACGCATGGGTGGAGATGGAAGACTTACTGATATGGAGAAGAAAAACCTATCTGACTTGAGCGCAAAGGTTATCAAGGAGTCAGAGAAGTTTTCTACTATGCTTGAGGGCAACAAGGAACAAAATGCCATGAATGCTCTAATGGAGTTCATTGAATACTCCAAGGGGCTTCGTAGGGTTTCGATTGCAGAAGAGCAACCTACTGCCAAGCAGGAAATGGAGCGATTCACATCCATCTTGGAATCAGAGAAGAACGACCCAATGAGCGTTGGGCTTGCTGTCCGTGGACTGGCAAGGTCTTTCGCAGAAAAGACTGGTAGCACCGATCCAGCCAAGATTACTGATGAGGTTCACAAGCGCATTAAGAACATCATGGGAGACTCTTGGACAAAAGAGCAGACGCATGATGCTCTACAGGGCAACGGGGCGTTTGTTCAGTTTGGAGAAACCAGCCTAAAGAAAGCGATTCAAAATAGCATTACCCAGCAGAAAGAGTTTGTTGACTCTTACAATAAGGCGACAAAACGTGGCACAGCCAGAGAAAGGGAGATAAATATTGCTAAATTGTTTGAAAGAAGGAATATTGAGTTCAAGAGTGTCGAGTCACAAATGAAATCAATGGTTGAGGAAATTAACGTCTTGGCATCTAAATTCAAAGGAGAGCTTGATTATGAGTTGCGTTCGTGCGAGTAAGTTTGCTGAAGCTGACAAAAAGACGCTAGATGAGGTAGACAAGGATCTATCGAATCCAAACTTGGATGCTGGCAAGAAGCTTGGAGCCGCCAAACGTGCGTTGCGAGTAATGAAGCAACACGAAACAGAGAAGCTTGCTTCTTTGCAGGATGCCGAACTAACAAGGCAGAAGAAGAAGGAGTCATTCAGGGATAGCGTTACTTCCAAAGAGATCAAGGCATCCAAGGCGCAACTACAGCACCTTGAGGCAAAAGAGCAAGCCCTTGACCAACTGACCACTACGCATGATGAAATTAAGAAAGAAGAGAGATTGCTCAAGCAGATTGATGGTCTTCAAAGCCAGCTAGATGGAGTTCCTCCAGAGAGGCGGCAAAAGGCTGGCGTTGATACCGAAGCTGTTACTGCGCTGAAGCAGAAAATTGCTGATATGCAACAGCAGGTCAAGGGAACGGCATGGAAGCAAGAGCAACTGCGAGATGCCGCCATTAAAAACTACATGGCAAGAATGAGCAGGAGGACTGCGGAGCTTGAGCGTCAGCTGGCTGAAGGAGATTTTACAAAAAAGACAATTACAAGGGAAAAGATTATGACTCCAGAGATGGAGGCCGCTGATCGTGAGGTTAAGAGATTGCAGAGGGAAGTGCAAAAAGCCATCACGGAAATTGAATATCGTGATCGCACTCCAACGCAAAAAGCATTAGATTTCCTTACCTCATTTAAGCGATTCAGCATTCTGTCCAGCCCCAAGTCCCTGTTTAAGCTTACTGCGGCAAGTTCTGAAGTCGCACTTGCTCGTGGATTCACGGAGGGTACTGGCATGATCCTGAAGCGATTTGTGCCAGTTATTGATCGTCTTGCCAAGTACGCACCAATTGAAGGTGGCGGCAATACAAGGGTGGCTGAAGACGTTCAGGCATACTGGAAGGGATTGACAGCTGGTATGAAGGAGTTCAAGAAGATTGTCCGTGGAGATGGCTCGTATCTTGAGGTCAAGTTTGGCAAGGGAATGGACGTTCCTCAAAACTGGCTAGGCTTCTTTGGCAGGTTGCACGAAGCCGTTAAGAATCCCACACGACTTGCCAATTACGAAGCTGGATTCAATCGTTATATGAAGTGGGCAGAGACCCAGCCAGACATCAATCCTAGAGATCCAGCTATTATCAATCAGGCTGAACTTGCCGCCTTTGAATTTGCCAATAGATCGATTTTCAAGGAAGACAACTACGTCATCCAACAATACAATAGGCTTATTGCAGAAAGCAAGAGGAGGGGTGCTGGAGGCAAGGCAGTAGCCTTTGCTCTGGAGCAGACATTGCCAATCGTTAAGATCCCGACAAACATCATCAAGCAAACCTTTGAGTATGCCTTTGGATCTGTGTATGGAACTGCCAAGCTTGTTAATGCCGTGTCGAAGGGATTGGAAACACTCCCACAAAGGGACGCAGAAGTGATCATGCGTCAGCTAAAGAATGGGTCTGCTGGATTAACCTTCTTGGCTATTGGAGCCTTGTTTGAGGAGCAGATTGGCGGCATCTACATCAAGGGGGAAGAAGAAGGCGAGACGGAATATGGCAAGATTGCATTTATCCCTCACAGTTTGCTTGAAAACCCATTGTTTGCGGCATTGCAGATTGGGGCAACCATGATGCGATTCTGGAAGACGCACATTGACGAATCAGATTATCCGTCTGAAATGGCTGGTGAACTGGCTCGTGGCTTTGCCCTCACATCGCTTGGACTGATTGAGAAGGCTCCCTTTGTCAGTTCAATGGTTAACCTTGAGAAGCTCATTCATGGCGGCGAACGATTCCCAATCACGTTGACAGAAATTTATGCCAGACCCTATATTCCCTCAACAATGCAATACGTTGCTGATGTGATGGATCTGGAAGAGCCATTTAACATGGAAGATTTTGGACATAGCGTTTCTAGCGTTGTTGCTCCTCACCCAGTTAAGAGGGCACCAGAAAACATCTGGGAAGCAATGGAGTTGTCTATACCCTTCTTACGGCAAAACATCTCTGAACGATAATGGCTACAGCAAAACAACCTAGATTCCCAGACCCTCCATTGGAGATTGGAGTTCCCCAATATCCAACGCCCAATGTTCCCGATTTCTATACGAAGAACGGACACATTGTATTGGTTGAAAAGGTCAGCGCAGAGAAGGGTGCTTACAACCCACAGCCATTGGACGGATCTGTTGTTTACAATAAAAGGGATGCAGGCAAATGGCCTGATACCTTGTATTTGGTTTATCAACAGCCAAGCGAGGACGGCAAGTTCGTCCTGAATTTCTGGGCAAATGACAGAACTCTAGCCTCCCAAGACCCTTGGAATTTCGGCTTGGATTATAGTTCTAATAATCCCTTGTTTCCAATTGTTACACGGACATACATTGTGCCAAGGTCGCAGTATGTTCCAGTAGCACTAGGCTCCGTTGATCCTGTATTTGGTGGTGCTAGGATTGTTTCCCAGAGGAAAGAAGAACTCCCAGATGGGAACCCATTGCGCTCACGCTATGTTGTCGTTCAGAGAGTTTATGAGGTAATACCCGGCCCGTCATTGACTGGCAAGGTAATGCAAGAGTTTGGTATTGCTGATCAGACCAAGCAGGTTGTTGCAAGTGGAACTGCCATTGGCACTCCAACAACAAACACCATTAGCTCGTCAATTAATCCTGTTGATTCTGTCAAGTCTGAGCTAACAAATGTTGTTTATTCTTCCACGGAAACGCTGAATGGTTATCAATATGACCCAGACCTGAATTTAATCATTAGCACAACGAAGGATTTAATTGCAGAAGACGCCGCTCCGCTTGGAATTACCGATGGATTGCTTTCGTACAGGGATGAGCCAATCAACGCTTGGCAAACAGTTAGGATTCAATCTCGCATATCGTCATTGCCGCCACAAAGAGACGAATATAAAACTGGGTCTTATTCCAGCCCAAATCTGGTTACTGGATTTACCACAACAACAACTCAGTTGCCAAATTGGGAACTCAATGTTGCCGTAACGCCAGTTATGAGAGCAAAGCGCAGTTATCAAACTGTGTTTAAGTATGAGACAACTTATCAATACAACCAGCCAACACCTTCGTACACGCTTTACGATCCAGTAACAACAAACCTGTATTTTGATGGGTACTTTTTCAAAATAAATGTTCCAGATGCATTAACGAACGCTGGAATTTCGGTTAGTTTTAATACCGCATCGAATGACCCAGTTCACGGATATATTGTTCAATCTTACACGGCTCCAACAACTGCTGAATTAGCATCTGATTATTTATTAAAAATTGGAACATATCAGTTGATCGCATTTGAAATTGATTATTGGAAAGCCAATATTTGGAGGGTGGCAAAGCAATACGTTCTCTTGAAATAATATGGATACAACACAAGTAAAGTCAGACTTTAGTGGATTCGGGCCATTGCCTAACGCAAAAACAAATGCGAGCGTTGGATATGAAGGGGCGTTTGCTCCGATGTCAACCTCCATTGGTGGGATGCCAGCCCGCAAGCCTGCTGACAAGATTGAATTATATAGCAGTAACGCCACTAGGAGCGTTTCGCAAAAATTTGAGGTTAATGTAGATTATCACCAAGACAAATCAACAATATATCTTGGCGATGATGCAACTGGATCTCCAAAAATTACTCTTGAGTCGGACACGAATGCTGGGTCAGCAACGATTACAAACTTTATTGATAACGATAACGTAACGTATGTTGATGCTGGAGTAATCACCGCTATCGCTGGTGGCGTTTCCTGCAACATTGATCCAAGCGGTCTTCCAAGCGATGCCTTGTTTACCCCCATTACTTTCGCCACCCCAGCTGGTGGATCTCAAACAGTATGGGTTCTTGGTGCCGTGTAATTGTAAAACAACTGCTTGACAAGTAGCGGTTGTTGCCATACAAGCAATCCATCGAAATGATTGTTGCAATCGCATATCACAACGGAGATTTGCCGCTTATGCGGCGTTGGGCTAACCATGTAGCCAAGCTTGGATCATATCCCAAGCACACTATTCTCCTAGCTCCAGTTCACCAAGCAACCACGCAAGGAGTGCTTGAGCCGCTTTCTTCGGCCTTCGGAAAAGCCATTGTGGAGTCTTGTTATCACACGCAATCTGGCTGGCCCCTGTCCTGCAACTTGGCATTTGAACAGGTGGCTCGCTATTGCGAAACCATCGCCAAGGAGCCATTTCTATGGATGGAGCCAGACGCAGTTCCTCTCAAGGCATCTTGGATTGATGACATCGAAGCTGAATACATCAAGCGAGGGCAGTTCTTCATGGGAGATTATGTTGGGATCAATGGGATCATGCCAAATGGGGTAGACCACATGAGCGGCATTGCCGTTTATCATTGGGATCTATCTAGGTACGCTCCTTCAATTTACAATAACGAGTTCACGGCATGGGACATCGCATCAGCGCATCATGTAATTCCACGGATGGCACGAACTGAACTGATCCATCACGATTGGATTCCAGAAAAGAAGTGGCGCAGGGATGTGGTAGATGCTTCTTGCGTAAGGCAAGGTGCTGTGATATACCATCCCGACAAACAGGGTGTTCTTTTTAATGATGGTTTATCTCCGAATGGTGTGCAGGGAGATCCTGCAACGGGTGCTGGCGTAGTTGTTGTGTCGCCATTGCAACCACATGAAACAAAGGATAAGCCTCAAGAATCATTGGACGCACTTATTGAATATGCAAAACAAAACAACAAAAACAAAAAAGAACTGCTCCACAAGCTCGTTGAAGCAGGGATCATCAAAGCTCCCAAAGCCTCCAAGCGTCCTAGAGGTAAAGTTCGCAAGGCTGTGGTCAAGCATTCAGAACTCGCCACAGCTAGTTGAGGAGCATAGGTTCCACGAAACTCGCAAGTGGAGATTTGACTTTGCTCATTTAGAATCGAAAACGGCCATTGAGATAGAGGGCGGCGTTTGGTCTGGTGGGAGGCATACTAGGGGTGGTGGATATATCAAGGATGCTGAAAAGTATAATGAGGCGGCATTTGCTGGATGGGCAGTCATTAGATTAGTTGGTAGCATGATTACCATTGAAAACTGCCAGAGGATCAAGGAATTGATAGAATCCCGTTGACTGAATTAACTAAGTTGTGATAGTGCCTTAATTTGCGTATGTGGGGTCGCAACCATAATTAAGGCGTAGGAAGGAGTCGCCTCTTCCGAAAAAGAGTCAGTCCAACTAAACCTAACCAATAACTATTTTAACTTTATGTCTGCTTCTATTGCTTGTAGCACAGTTAACGACCTGTTCCAGCGTGAGACGAATCGCTTCTCCGTTGACGTTCATGAGCGTTACTCCGTTGATGGCCCTTGGGGCCGCCTTGTCCGTGTCGGAAAATTTCCGCAGGGAATGGGCACCACCTTGAGCGAAATCACCATTGAGCGTGTTCTGTCTGGTTCCGTTGAAGCGGATTGGACGAATGTCGGTATCTCCAATGGAACTTCCTCCAATGGTTGTGATCCCGCTCCTTCCAGTCTTAACTTCGGTCAGACTGTCCGCACTTGGAACCTCCAGTCGAAGGCTTATCAGACCCCTTGCATCTGCTTGGATGATCTGAAGACCTCCTTCCAGATTGAGAGCCAGATTGCCAAGACTGTCCAACAGCTTACCCAGCTTACCAAGACTGTTCTTGATAATCGTCGCCGTGCGGAGTACCTCCGTCTCGTTCCCAAGATTCAGGCTGGATTCAGCACGGAATACGCCAACCTTAATGGTGTTGGTGGAGTCCCTGTTCCTACCCTGAAGCTTTCGCAGGATCAGCTTGACACCATCCGTGTTCAGCTTATCCGTGATGGTGCTGGTCACAACGCCCTTGGAAAAGAGAATGGTGTTCCCGTGCTTGGTCTCATCACCTCGCCCGAAACCAGCCGCTCACTCCTTCGTGATAACTCGGAACTCCGTCAGGACATCCGCTATGCCACCCCTAGCGAGCTTATTGCTCCTCTCGGTGTCGAGCGTTCCTTCGGTGGTTTCTACCACATGATCGACCTTGAGGTTCCTCGTTTCACCTACAGCACGAGCGGTGGTGGAACCTACACCCAAGTGTATCCGTTCATTCAGCGTGATGCTGGTCTTTCGACCAACCGCTGGGAGGCTAACCCTGCCTACAATACTGCGCCTCTTGAGGCCGCATACATCTTCCACCCCGATGTGTATGAGGAAGCAGTTCAGCAGGTTGGGCCGAACATCGCTGGAGCCGCCTTTGATGACTATCCGTACTACTACAGCGGACAGTTCTTCTGGCTGAACATCCGTGATGCCGTGTCGAACCCTCTGGGCAAGATCGGTCGCTGGATGGCTATCTTCCAGAGCGGAAGCCGCCCGATTGCACCTTATCTCGGTAGGGTGATCATCCACAAGCGTTGCCCGAACGATCTGGCATTTACGTCTTGCACGAACTCCTAATCAGAGTTAACTAGTACTCAAGAAGCCCCCTCTAGAGAAATCTGGAGGGGGTTTTCTTTTGTGCAAGCTTAAAAAGCATTGACTAAATTATTACAAGGTCTTACTGATAAAAATTATGTCTACTTCATTTAATATTCCCAAAGGCTTCTCCACTCCCGATGGGGTTAAAGAGGGTCAAGAGTTCTCCGAAATCGCCACCTTTAAGATTAAGGATGGCAAGATGCACGTTGTTGGAATCGGACAGGACAACATCCCTGTTGAATCCAAAATGGAAAAGGCTAATAAGCCAAAGGGTGCGAAGCAGGCAATGAAAGAGCAGTTGATGGCTATGGAGGACAAGAAGGGAAGTGCCTCTATGGAGGGCGAGGAGATGGAGGAGGAGGAGTATAGTGAAGAGGAGGAGATGGATTAGTATGCACTCCAATTCTGATGGATTTGATGGACTAATTGGTGCCACAACTTCTATGGCGGCATTTATTGCGTCCTATTTTCCAAACGAAGAATCCTTGCGTATTTTGTGTCTATTGTTTAGTATCGTAGCGTCAGCCGCAACCATTATTAGAGTTCTCAAAAAATAAATATATGCCTACCTATTTCCCAGAAAACAATACCCCTTGGCAGAATGATGACGTAACGAGGAGCTTGCAGAAGATCAACGCTCTAGTTCAGTCCATTCAAACAGGCCCAGCTAATGCAGATGTCTCTGGTAGTGGAAATGTAACAAGTTCCGCTCCTCTTGTTATTGATACAACTGGATACGGAGTGCTTGCTTTTCAAACAGCTGGCTCCATGCTGGCTGGTAACGTGCAGGTTTCGGGATCTGTTGATGGAACAACTTTTTCTGCTGTTAATTATACTTCACTTCCAAGTGGAACACAATCAAGCACTCTTGTCGTCGCAACTGCAACGCTAGGCATAATTGATGTTTCTGGATTTAGAGCCATTAGGTTTTCAAGTCAATTAGGATTTACGGGGCCGCTGGCCATTTCTTATAATTTGAGTGGTAATAGTTCTACCATTTTTAGCGCACCTCTTCCTGCTGGAACCAATAATATTGGTGCAGTCACTTCAAATAATGCGCTTATTGAGCGTGTTTCCTCTTTTACTCGTCCAGCCGATACCACTACCTATGCAAGCGGTGATCTTGTTGCAAATAACACAACCGCAGGATCAGTAGTTCCGCTTACTTTTACTACTGTAACTAGGAGTGCTGGAGATTCCGTAAGAATTGAAAGGGCTAGGATTAACACTAGTAATGCGCTTTTGACAAACGCCAGCTTTAGGCTTCACTTGTTTGAAACAACTCCAGTACCAACTGTTGGTGACAATGGAGCATTTAATACTGCTGGAGTGCTTGCCACATCTGGGATAGATGGATACCTTGGCAATTTCTCCATTACGCTGTCTAACTCTGGAACTACTGGATCTAGCGGAAGAGGGGTTCCTGATGTTGGAAGTGCTATTATTGCAACTCCTGCAACTGGAACGTCTATCTTTGGGTTGCTTGAGGTAACTGCGGCATATGTTCCTGTGAGTGGGGCTACGTTTACTGTTTCGCTTGAAGGCTATCGTCCTTAATTAGAATGAGTGGTTATCCGATCATATTCGGAGAAGGAGTAGATCCAGATGCCTATCAATATTTCTTGAGGGCAGGGATTGCGAGCGGCACCCAGACGCCGACGGCTTACGACAATGCGGCTAGTTTTAATGGGACGAATCAGTTTTTGAGTGTTGCTGACAACGCATCAATTAACCTTTCGGGAACAAACTTCACACTCTCCTGCTGGTATTTTGTTTCGGCGTTGAACACAGCAAACGCCTATGTGTTTGGAAAGGCGGTGCTTAACCTTTTACCTTTGGACTACGGGTTCCGCATAAATGCTAACACGACAACGACACAATTCCTTTGGAGCACTTCAGGGAGCTATTCTGTCTTAACTGGGCCATCGGTTGTATTGGGGGCGTGGAATCATTTGACCATAGTTTTCGACGGAACGAATCTGACCATGTATGGGAATGGAGTTGCAGGGACTCCAGTTGCCATGCCTGCGGCAATTCAAAACACCGCAAACCCTTTATCCATCGGTTTAGCTGGGGCGAATAATTCACAATACCTCAACGGCAGAGTGGCTGCATTTGGCCTCTGGAAGCGAGCACTCACCGCATCAGAAGTCACGGCCCTCTGGAACAACGGCGCAGGACGCACCTACGCATCGCTCGACAGCGGACTTCGGACGAACCTCGTCTCATGGTGGGCGTTGAACCAGAACAGCGTCACCGCCGATTCTCATGGCACAAACACGCTGACCAACAACGGAAGCGTCACCGCTCCGAACATTGGCCCGATTGTCACCTCTCTTGCCGACTCACGCCGTCTGATCTCGGATTTCGTGAAAGGGATCAAATCGCTCGGCTTGTGGAATAGCATGGTGTGTTGGCCTTTGAGGGCTAGTCAGAATGCAGGGAGCGGCACTACGGCATTCTCGCTTGGAGGGCTAGGTCGGTTCAATGGGACTCTGGTTAACGCTCCAGTCTGGGGGGCGAATGGGATAAGGTTTAGTCCGGCCACCACGCAGCATATAAATTGCGCGACTGGAAATTCGGGAGGCTTTTTATCGTCCACGTTCTATTCCTCGACAAGCCAACTGCTAAACATGGTGGTTGCTACTCCGTATGCCGAAGATGGTTCGAAAATAGCGACATTTAATCATGGCGCATCTACCGCTGGCTCAGATGGCATAGCTGTTTGCGTTGGGGCAGGAAACAGCGGCACATATCGTGGAAGATATATGTTGCCTAATCTCACGACGAGGACTGGAGGCAATGAAAACTGGGTATGGGACTCCACCGATTCGGCCTACCTCTACACATTAAACAGTCCCAAGAGCCTCATCACACAAGTGGTTGGCGGGGTTGCTTCAACCCGCGCTGATAACAATGCACCCCTTACTGGTGCTTACTCCGTGCTACCTACCAGTTTTCTCGACACATGCAAGGTTGGCGCAGGGTTTGGTGCAAGCGCACCTAGTGGAAGTTTTACGATCCCTTTTAGCTTAATCGGGAACCTCTCGACTTCAACAAGCCAACTCTACTCCCTCTATAAACAAACCCTCGGCCTTGGACTCGGCCTCCCATAACCATGAGAACCTTTAGAGCTACAACTCTCCAAGACGCAAGTGACCTGCCTTGGCTATGGATGAACCCCTCGCCATGCCGTCCCGTCTGGGGCGTCAATATCATCCCATCACCAGTCTATGCCTCTTACGCAAAGGACGATGAGGGATTTGAGCAACCCGTCGGTGAACCTCTCTACTACGAGTGGAGCGCACTCCTCGACCCTGCCGACACTCCGCTTCCAGACTGGATTACGGAGGTTGTGGAGGAGCCGACTCTTTTAGACAGATTCCAAGATTTTACGGAGGAAGAATAATGCCAGCAGGAATTTTTAATTTAGTAGATGATAACGCTATAGAACAGGGTAGCGACTTTTCCTTTTCCCTTATTTATAAGGACTCTGATGGCAACCCCATTAATTTGACAGCCGCAACCATTACGTCGCAAATCAAGGACGCTTGGAATGAGTCTGCATTAGCATCTTTTACTGTTACTAAAAACTCTCCAGCAACGGATGGGTTTATTGGATTATTCCTGCCAGCCGCTACATCTGCGGCAATTCCACCAGAGCGTTATCAATACGACATTAGAATTGCTATTGGCGGCAATGTAGATCATATTATCAAAGGAACTTGCGATATTATTGAATCAACTACCTTTGCCTAATGACTGCTAACAACCTTGTTGAAATTACCCCACCAGTAGGAGGGAATGTTGTATTGATACAGCAGTCGGGATCTGCCATCCAACAGCAGATGAACTCTGGAAAGACGATCTATGTGGACTCGTCTGGATCTGACGCTAGGAGTGGCTATAGCAAATATAGCATCAATTATCCATTCGCTACTATTGCCGCCGCTGTTTCAGCTTCAGCGGTTGGGGACTTGGTTTATGTCAGGGCTGGATCTTACTCAATCTCTGCACAGATTAGCCTTAACGGAAAGGCCGACATTTATTTTGAACAAGGAGCAAGCGTAACTGTATCTGCAAATATCGTTGCCTTTAGCCTAACGGCAGATCAACCAAAAACAATTGCTGGTTATGGAACATTCACCTGTTCTGGAACTGGCGGTCTATGGTCGCAAAGCGGTGGAACCCCAGTAGCTCAGGCGGTAGCGATACAATGCTCTGGCATTACAAATGCCGCTGGGGCTGGGACTATTTTTGCCGTTGCGACTGGAACCCTTGGGATTAACATTCAAGGTATTATCAACGCACCTGCATCTACTGTTGTCAGCGAGACTGGAACAAGCGGGATGGTCTTTTACGAGGTGCTATTCACTTATTGCGGAAGATTGCTCGACATGACCCAATCCAATTCGTTTATGCAATTCACGGCATTGTGTTGGACTGTTCAGATTTTTGGAACGGAAGGCGTTAGTATTGTTGGTGGAGTTACATCCTTGCGAATTGAAAATCTAGTTGGTGGAACCCCCGCTACCAAACTTGTTGTTTTTAAGTTTGCAAACGGGGATGCGACAAACAACAGCCATGTATTCAGAGGTGGAAGGTTGATTGCCAATAACTCTCAACCCTGCATCACGTTTAACGCCACTACTGCAACTAATAAGGTTGTGAAGCTCATGGGCGATACACAGCTTGCTACTAGCGCAACAAACTGCATTGTGTCTGCCAATGCTAGAGATGTCGTTGTCTCAAGCGCACACGCCAATGTTGCAAAAGATGCCAATACCACTATTCAAGGTGGAACTCTATTAGTTAGTCCATTCTTTGTCTTTTAAGAAATGCCTGCGTATTTTCCAGAGAATAATACGCCTTGGCAGAATGATGATTCCAGCCGCAGTCTTCAAAAGATCAACGATCTTCTGCTTTCATCTGATGAGGTTCTAGGAAACGCAGACTTCACTAGCAAGGGGAGACTAAAGGTTAGCCCATACCAGACAGTCTTCTTCAACACCTTCCAGTATGGCAAGGAAAGCGACGTTTGGGATGAATCAACCGCTAACGGAGGCGTGGCTACTCACGACCCTACTGGATCAGAGGTTGATATGGCAGTTACTAGCACGCTTAACAGCGAGGTTATACGTCAAACGATCCACACCATGCGGTACATTCCAAGCCGCACTTCCACGCTTTCATTTTCGGTAAAACTCAATCTTCCAGTTGCAGGAATCCGTAAAAGGTTTGGACTCTTCAATGGTTCGGATGGGTTCTATTTCGAGGACGACGGATCAGGCGATTACTTCTGTTGCATCATCAACAGCGGTGGGACTCCATCCCTTCAGAGAGTTGGTAGGGCGCAATGGAATGGCGATAAGCTGGACGGCAATGGGCCTAGCGGAATTACCGCAGACCCAACAAAGCAACAGATGGTTAGCTTTGAGTATGAGTGGTATGGCGCAGGTCAGGTAAAGTTTGGGTGGGTCATTGATGGGAAGACAATTATCGTTCACACCTTCAATACAGCCAACGTCCTTGTTAATGCTTGGAGCCGAACCCCATTCCTGCCTATCCGCATTGAGATCAAAAACACTACTGGTGGTCAAGCTGGTGGGCCTTTCTATATTTACCAAGGGTCAAACTCGCTGGTTTCAGAAGGGCAACCAGAGAAGCTCGGTATTGCTCAAAACATTCAAACTGCCATTACTGGGCTTGATACTGGCACGGCCAATACATACCGACCATTGATTTCAATTAGGCTTAAAGCAACTCAGTTACAGGGCATTGTGTTGCCCTCTTACTTCCAAGTAGCCACGATTGACAATACCAACGTCTATTACAGGCTGGTGAGGAACGTCACCCTTACTGGCGGTACTTGGAACAATATGCCAGATGCCAACAGCTTCGTTCAATACAATGTTACCGCAACGGCTTTTACTGGCGGCACCACTCTTGACGCAGGGTTTGTTATTGGAGGTGGTGGAGGAGGCCCAATTCGCATTGACAAGGATACTCAATTCCAGATTGGAAGAAGCTCCATTGGAACAGTTAGTGACACCTTGACATTGGTGGCGGCGGCATCTACATCTAACAAAAACGCAATTGCATCAATGACGTGGATAGAACAAAGGTAAATGAATACAATTAAACTTATTATTATATCATCCGTCGCCCTTGTGGTGGGTTGTGCGGCACCCAAACAGGAGCGTTACGTTGCTCCCTCAGCCGTTGCCGTTAAGGTCGGAGTGGAGCGGCTCAAGCCGCATATCACAACCTCCGCAGGAAATGCGGCGATTAAGGACGTAATCTCCGCAATTGACACCTACGAGGAGCAGGTTGACAAGCAGTCTCAAGACCTGTCAGAGGCGCAGAACAACATCGTTTACTGGCACGGAAAGCACGAGAAGGCACTCAGGGAGCTATGGACTTGGCGTATGATTGCACTTTCTGCAATCTTGTGTGTGGTAGTCTATATCGGATTGAAAACGGCATGGAGGTTCAGACCATGATTCCCAAACTTGTATCCCAGCGGTTGATCATTTCCCTGATAGGCATTGCTTTGATTCAAGCATCTTGGAGGTGGGCAGTTTATCATCTATACTGGCTACCAGAGATTGCTCTTGCTGGGTTCGTTACTATCACTACCAATACTCTGTATGTGACTGGTACCATTGTTGTGTTCCTAGTTACTGGAAGGATGGTCTATGACTGGAAGATGGGAACGAACCAAATTCAAGAGGTTGTTGGGTCAGTTTCCAAAATTAAAGAAGAGATCGTTGAGCGAACCCCAAAACCAAAGTCATTCGATGACGAAGAGATTTAAGGACAGGATCATTCCATTCCTCTTCAAGTGGGAGGGAACCAAGTTGGATCTTCATCCCAATGACGCAGGAAACTACGTCAATGGAAAGTTGGTGGGCACGAAGTATGGGATTGACGCTCGTTCTCATCCAAAGGAAGACATTGCCAATCTTACCGCTGAAAGAGCAACAGATATTTATTGGAATGAGTATTGGGTGAAGTATGGCTGTGATCACCTTCCTCAAAACTACGACTGGGCATTCTTCGATGCTTGCGTGAATTGTGGGTTTGGACGAGCGATGAAGATTGAGAAGATTTCAGGATTGAATGTCAAAAAATTCATGGATGAGAGAGACGCTTTCTATCATCGCCTCGTTGAGAGAAGACCAGCCAGTAAGGTTTTTTTGAAGGGGTGGCTCAATAGGACAAGAGACCTACGAAAGCACGTTTTGGTTTAAGCCTTGCGAGCCGATAGGGGGATTATAAAGGGGGTTTTCCCATAACCCTGTCAAGCTAAAAATAAAAAAAGATTTCTGAAAATATTTCTTGCCATCGCTTGATGCCAGCGGTAATGGTTGTTGCGTTATGAAAAACAACACCACCAAATCCACAAAGAATCCAGCCGCCAGCAAGACCACCAAGCCTTGCAAGAAAAAGCTTGATGATGTCATCCAAGAGTTGACTGTCATCATTCTTAACGCCCAAGCGCAGTCGCACATGGCAATGTCCTACATTGATGAAACGGAGAACATCATCAAGGAACTCAGGGATCATGTGTGCGTATTGTTCTGGACTAGCATTGCATCCATCCTGCTTTCCATCACTACGGCCCTCGTGGTGTTCATCGTCCGATAACAATGAGCGACCAAGAGCCTCCCATGACGGACAAAGAAAAGGTTGATTTTTTGCTTTCCTCGTTTGAGGAATTGCGGTCAACTCTTGATGAAGCCATTGCATTTATCGACGATTCGATGATTCAGGCTGATGAGCGTGGATAAACGAAACTGAAACCAAAAATTATGGAAAACACAGCACAACAGAAAGCATACGCCACGGCTCTTGTAGCCGCTATAGGGGAACTCTCCAATGTTCCGAAAACCGCAAACAATCCGTACTTCAAGAGCAAGTATGCTCCTCTGGATGCGATCATTGATGCGACTCGTCCTATCCTGTCCAAGCATGGTCTGGCAGTAACTCAACAGCCATTGTTCATGGATGGAGCGGCTGGAGTTGAGACCACAATCATGCACAAGGATGGTCACAGCACGACTACCACGCTACTTCTCCCACTCAAGGATCAGTCGCCACAGGGAGTTGGATCTGCGATCACCTACGCTCGCCGCTACGCACTAGCCGCCGTCCTTGGCGTTGCTTCAGAGGATGACGATGACGGAAACGTAGCAGAAGGAAAGCGGCCTGTTGATTCCCCCAGACCAGCCATTGCAAAGGTAATGGACAAGAACCCCAGCGTTCGTCCTGCTGGCAATGTGACTGCTACTTGGAGGGGGGTGCTACCAACGCAAGCCAAGATCGCCGCACAGAGCAAGGAAGGCTCTGCCAAGAAATGGACACTCTACTCCGTGGAGTTCAATGACAACGGCAAGGTTATTGAGGCAATGACCTTCGATGAGAAGTTGTTCATGGCGGCTACCGATTTCGGATCTAATGGAACGCTGGTTGATGCTGGCGTTGCTGTAGGAAAGAAAGATCCTAGCAAATGGGAGCTAGTAACGCTAACGCCTAATGAAGCCTAAAGCAAACTCAAGGGGGGCGAAAGCCCCCCATATTGCCACAACGTATGAACGCTTTATCGCCATATCATGCAGTCATGGGAAATACGCAGATGAGACAGCAATTGACGCTGTGCTTAAAATGCGGGAAAGGTGGAACCCAAGTATTGTGGTGCATCTCGGCGACTGGTGCGATACCACGGCATTTCGTTCTGGTGCGGTTGGAAGCTCCGACGAATCCGAACCTGTTGCTCCCGACATTGATGGTGGGCTTTCGTTCCTGCGAAAGTATAGACCAACTCATGTGTTGGATGGAAACCATGAAGACCGCATTCCCCGAATGCTTAGTCACCGCAACGCTCTTGTCGCATACGCCGCTCAACAGGCTACGGATTACATTGACAGGACTTTTGTGGAGATTGGTTGCCGCAGGATTCCGTATGATGGGGTATTTCAAAAGCTGGTTATCGGTGATGTGACCTTCACTCATGGAACCATCTACAATGAAAACTCCGCTAGGGACATGGCTGAAATGTATGGTGGCAAAGTCATCTTTGGGCACACTCATAGAAGCCAACAAGCTGAAGGCAGAACGATCAAGGAAAGCACGGGCTACTGCACAGGCACGCTTACTCGCAGAGGTGAGATGGATTATGCGAAAGCACGAAGGGCCACGCTTGGATGGCGACAGGGGCTTGTGTATGGAGAAATCGGGCCAAAGGATTCCGCTGTCTGGCTCATCACAAGAGGAGAGTTTGATAAAGAATGGAGGTTGCCACTATGAGCGCGAATAAGTGGGCTGAGATCATTGCCAGCACTCAGTTGAGCGATCCAGACATCGTTCCAGAAGGATTCAAAACATCAAGTGCCTTGGCATCTGAGTTGAACATTCCAGCACGAACGCTTACTCAAAAACTGCGGCTTCTTATGAAGTCGGGGAAAATAGAGAAAAAGAACTTTAGAATTAACCACGAGGTAAGGGGATTGTATTCAACACCACACTACAGAATCATTAAATGAAAAACGAAGCAGAATATTATATTGAAGAAGACTACAGCGTCCTAGCAGGGCCATATGTAGTTGGCAACAAGCGTCACGATCAATACCTACAGAATGTCATTGATGACATGAAGCGTGGTAAAATCCATTACACAGTTGTCAGCTTCGGGCCGCTACGCTATGTGGAACGCAAGGGCATGATACTTCCCAAACGATGAGCAATCCAGTTTCACATCCATCCCATTATATCAATGCCAATGGCGTTGAGCTAATCGACATTATTGACGAAATGCCGTTTGCTCGTGCATCTGCCATGAAATACATATTCCGTGCTGGCAAGAAGAATCCAGAAAAGGAACTGGAAGACTTGCAAAAGGCGGCATGGTTAATTCAAAGGGAAATAACCAAGCTCGCAAAATGAAATTCAAGAAGGTTGGCAATGTAGACATTAACGGAGAACGCTGGGAGTTTGGATGGGGGGATTGTGGGATGACTCCAAATGGCCCAGCAATCGGAAAGTGCTACTACCAAAACAGACGAATCACAATCAACAAAAAATATCATGCAGACTGTAGACTGTCAGACGTTGTGGCGCATGAGGTGCTTCACGCCTACATTCCCTTTGCAAACGAAGATTTCGTTGAAAGATTTGGCAAGACAGTTGGTGACATGGAAAAGAAACTATCAAAAAGCATTGAACAAGAAAGGAATACAAATGACAGCTAAACAACAATTCGACGAATGGTATGGAAGCGTTGGAATTCGCTCATACTCTAAAAATCATGGATCTGCTGAAGGGCACGAGGAATACATGGCAATCGCTTGGATGAGCGGTTATCATTCAGCACTTAAAGACATACAGGAGATTATTAAAAATGATACGTCAAAAGCTGATAATTCACGATAGCGTTCCCCCCAATCGTTATCGCTTCGTTGTTCCAGAGACAGGGTTTCGCATTGAAGGCGAACTCACTATGGAATCCCTATTGTCTAGGGTTAAGAAGCATTATATGGAAAATGGAATCACGTTGCCTCCTGATTGGAAAGAGGTAGTAGAAGACCATCTTTGCCGTCAGCTTCCTCATGGTTGGTGCAGTTATTCTGATGGCAATCCAGCACAAGGGGTAGCTCCAAATCTATCAGCTGAAAACATTATCAAGGGAATCAAGTCCCTTGCAACAATGGCAATGGATGCTGTGTCTGGGCAGGAAGTCTTTGTCAGTCAGGAAGAAGCGAATAAAAGGGCCGAAATCTGCGCTAGGTGCTACAACAACATGACAACCAACTTCTGTGCTGGATGCTCTGCCATGCAACAGATAACATCCTTGGTTGCAAAGGTTAAGGGATCACGCACAACTCCGCTGGATTCAAAGTTATATACCTGTGGTGTATGTGGTTGCAGAAACGAAGCCATTGTCCATGTCAATAGAAAAGTGTTGCTTTCTGGCGAGAAATCGGAGACAACAAACGCTAGACCAGAATGGTGCTGGGTCAAAAATGATGACTTAACTCACGCTGTCGATTCACTTAAAATATGATTTCCTTTGGATTAACTGACCCTAAAGTTGGCGAAAAGCCTCCTCGCACTAGAATTGAGGATGCTGAATCCGCTAGGTCAATGCTATTTGAACTGATCAATGACGATCAGATAGCATCATATCGCAGGGCGCAGATTCAGGGCATCATTGATGGCAACCCTCCATATAACGAACAACAGCTTCGTGAGATGGGTCAGGCAGACCGCATCAACGTAAACTGGGGTCATGCTGAAGCAAAGGTCGAGGCCGCTGTTATCCCATACTTTGACATCCTCACATCCGTTGGTCATTACGCAACTGTAAAGACCAAGTACGGGAAGGACATGGGCAAGAGGGAAGAATGGAGCAGGATCATTACGGAGGAGTTCCACAGGCTCCTATCGTCCAGCAATCCCAACTTTCTTGCACAGCATCAGGTTTGCCATAAGGAGCTTGTTATTCATGGAATGGCTTGTATGTACTTCCCAGATGGGGTGGATTGGCGAGCCAAGGCTATTGAGCCTTACGCTCTGGTTGTTCCAAAGGGATCTAAGGTTGATTGGGACAACTGGGAGTTTTGCTACATCCTTGATGAGATGTATTGCGAAGAGCTTTACAGCTACGTTGAGAATGAAGAGGCCGCAACTCGTGGTGGATGGGATGTTGAACAATGCAGGGAGGCTATCATGCAAGCCAAGGTTGATGAGCAGGATCAACGCCGTCCTTGGGAGTGGTATCAGAGGGAGCTTAAAAACAATGCCCTATACTACTCGTATGCCAAGAGCAAGGTTATCAAGATCGCTCATTTCTATGTGCGTGAATACGATGGCAGGATTTCACATTACATTTTTGATCGCCTCAACAGCACCGAATTTTTGTGCCAGAAGGTAGGACGATATAAGAACTTCTCTAACGCCTTCACCATCTTCCTGAATGGCGTTGGCAATGGCTACTACCACAGCGTCCGTGGCCTTGGTCAGAAGGTTTATAAGTACGCAGAGGCAATGAACAGGGTTAACAACTCGCTCCTTGAGGGTGTCATTGTTGGATCTGCCGTTATGTTCCAGCCTAACTCTGCGGCTGATGCGGAGAAGCTAAAGACTGTGCAGGTAGGACCTTATCGTATCTTGCCTCCTGGCCTTAACCTAACGCAAGTCAATGTCGCATCTAATCTTGCCGCCGCCATGCAGACGGCTCAATACTTCCAAGGGCAGGAGAGTGATGACATTGGATCATTCATGCCATCCGTTGCTGGAGGCAGGAAGAAGAGCAATCGGGAAGTTGAGGCAGAGATTGGTGAGAAGTCTCGCCTTACCAACACTCGTGCAGAAATCTACCTTCAGGCTCTTGATGTTCATTATGCAGAGGTTTATCGTCGTGCATCCAATCCGAACCTCGTAGAGGAAGATCATGGCGGCAAGGAGGCTCTTGAGTTCCAGAACGCTTGCTTCAATCGTGGAGTTCCCAAAGCGGCTATGCTGGACATTGATAGCGTCAAGGCAACACGAAGCATTGGTCAGGGATCGTCTGCGGCTCGCATGCAAGCGATGGAACTGATCGGTCAGTATCTCCCACAACTCCCAGAGTCCAATAGGAAGCGTGTTATCAATGCCAACATTGCGGCTATCGCAGGACAGACTGGGGTGGACACATTCGGAATCCCAGAGGAAACAAAGCCAGATGGAAATGACCTATCCATTGCGTCTCTTGAGAACAATGCACTCCAGACAGGGGGGCAGGTGCTTATTGACCCAGACCAAAACCATGCCACGCACATGGCCGTTCACCTCCAGTTCGCAGGTCAAGTCGTGCAGTCCGTACAAGATCAGCAGATTGATCCTGTGGGTGCTGATAAGACAATGCAGGCTGTTATTCCTCATATGCTCACGCATCTTAAATACATGGAGGCCGATCCCACTCGTGCGGATCAGTTCAATGCCATGAATGAGCAGGTGAGCGAGCTTATGAAGATTGCTGATCAGCTTGCTAGGATGTCTCAGGAGATCCAGCAGAGCCAGATGGAGGCAATGGCTCAACAGCAACAGCCTCAACAGCAAGATCCGAAGGCAATGGTTGCCATGAACAAGATTGAGCTTGATCGCATGAAGTTCCAGAACGATGCCCAAATCAAACAGGCAAAGGCACAGCACCAGATGCAACTCCAAGACCGCAAGACAGCACAGCGGATGATGGTGGATCGCATCAAGGTGGCGCAGAAATACGGAACAACCCAAGAATAAACCCCCCATGAAAAAAGGACTCTACGCAAACATTCACGCAAAGAAAAAGAGGATGGCTCAAGGATCTGGCGAGCGAATGAAGAAAGCTGGGGAGAAGGGGCGACCAACTGCCAAGGCATTCCGTCAGTCTGCCAAGACTGCCAAGAAGTAATTGTCGGTAAACCTAACCATAAAAAACAATGACAACACACCCGTTTGATTCGGGTCGGGAGGAAATGAGAGAGCAGATCATATCGCTCATTTATGAGCGTTATATCTATTGTAGAACATTTCTAGGCAGGGAGTCGGAGCCAGCCCTAATACTAAAAAACCTAATTCACTCCATCAGGGACGCGCAGGCAGATGAAATGGACAATGCAAAAATAAGTAAGCTTGACTTGCAAATGCAAAAGTAGTACAAGGCTTTAATGCTGTTGTGCAATCAACGACAATAAACAACTAAAATTATATGACACAGGCATGGACTAGAAAGGAGGGCAAGAATCCCAAAGGTGGATTGAACGCCAAGGGACGAGCAAGCTACAACAAGGCTACTGGTGGCAATCTAAAGCCGCCAGCACCGAACCCCAAAACAGAAAAAGATGCCGCAAGAAGGAAATCATTTTGCTCTAGGATGAAGGGACTTAAAGCCAAACTCACAAGTGAAAAAACAAAACGTGACCCGAATAGCAGAGTGAACAAAAGCTTGAGGGCGTGGAATTGCCGATAAACAACAACAACTAAAATATTATGACTCATGAAGAGTGGCGAGCGGATGTTTCCCTCGCTATCGAACTAAAGAAGATCCTTGATCTTCCAGTACTAAAGGCCGCTATTTCTATTCTGGATTCCCAGACAATGGCAAGGACGTTGGCTGGAAATGGATTGCTTCAGCTTTCCGACAAGGCACACGTTCTATTCGGATATGATGCTGGAAGGGCATCTATTTTATCCGACCTGCAAAACCTTTCCGTCGTACCAGAGGAAATGAAAGAGCTTCCTCCTAGCTACACCACCGAATTTTAACCAACACATATATGTCAGACCAAACAGAAGCCCCAGTAGCATCCATCACGCAATCCGCTGATCCCGTCATTGCCACAACCCCAGAACCAATTACTGAAAGCTGGGAGTCGCAGATTTCAAGACAGCTTAAAAACAAGCCCAATATCCCCAAAACGGATTTGAAGAGCCTTGAATCCCTGCCCGATGATGTGGCAGTTGATGGCTTTGATAGTGTTTCCGTGCAGGAGGCTAGTGACTTCCTAAAGAACATGGACGGCAAGGATGTTGAGCCTAAAAAAGAAAAGAAGATTAAGGTTGAAGTAGAACCTGAAGTGTCTAATAGCTTTGACGTATCTGACCTTGACCTTTCAAAAGACCCAGATCCTATTGAGGAGAAGCCAAAGAAGAAGAGCAAGGAAGACAATATTGCAGAGCTTCGCAAGAAGGCAGAGAGTTACGAGGAAACCCTCAAGACCAAGGACACAGAGCTTTCCACCTATCGTGAGAAGCTAGAGAAGATGGAGGCCGAACTTGAGCGCACGGCATTTGAGAAGTCGCCCAAGTTCCTTGAGAAGTATCAAGACCCATACAATGCGTCCGTCACCTCCGCTGTGGAGTTTGCAACTGAATATGCGGCTGATAACTCTATTGTTGAGAAGGCTCTTTCCCTGAAGGGCAGGGAGCGCATTGATTTCATTGATGATTCCTTCGGAGGGGGTGCGGCGGCGGCTCAATTCCTGTCGCTGATTAACAACGCTGACAGCAAGCGTTCAACGCTTGAATCTGCCTTGCAGGATTACAAGGCAACACACAACCAGATTGTGCAAGCGGAGGAGGCCCAGCATATCCAGACTGTTGAGCAGATCAACAAGGGGTTTGATCGCATGGCATCGCATCTTGCCAACAAGAGTGAGTTCTTCCGCATGACGGGAGACGATGCCAACGACAAGGCAGTTAAAGCTAGGATTGATGCGGCAAAGAACATCATGCATGGCAACGCCTCGCAGAATGAAATGCTTGTCGCCCCATTCCTTGCGGTTATTGCAAAGGAAGCAGTTGATGAGAATGCAAAGCTGAAGGCTGAACTTGCCAAGTATAAGAGCCGCATTGCACAGGACTCCGCTGTACAGCCAAGGATCAGCAAGGGATCTACCAGCGATGCTGAATCCGAAACGAAGGGCAAGCCTCGCTCTGCAATGGATGCAATTCGTGCGCAACTGCGAAGCTACTAATCTGAGTGGAATGATAGACCTGTAATGGTGTATCCCAAGAGCCGTTGGTGTTAGAAGCACCAGCGGCTTCTTTTTATAATGAAGCTACAGACATACGGACTGGATTTCAGCAAGCACCCAAACATTTCGCAACTTGAGATTGAGTTGCTAATGGTGGGTGATGCTGATCCGTCTAGGATCTCTGGCATCTCCAGAGGGCAACATATCAAGCACGTTGTGCATATGTTATGGCCCGATGTGATCAAGAGTTGGAATGACTGGAACGAGTTGGCTCTTTGGGCTTGGACTAATCACAGCGAGATAGGAGTTACTGGGTGTGCGGCGGCTGGAAAGACGTTCACGTTCACATTGCTGTCGCTTGTTGAATACCTAGCGAAGCCAATGGCGACTCGTGTTGCCCTCACCTCCACCACAGTTCCCTCCCTGCGTGGTCGTATCTGGTCGGAAATGATGCGCTTCGTTCGTCCTGCGGTTCCGCTGTTTGGGTTGAATGTTGTGGATTCGCAAACGAAGATCCAGTCGCAGAGGGGGGATGATCGCAGTAGCATCATTGCCCTTGCCGTGGACTCTGGAGCCGTTGAGCAGGCTGTTGGTAAGTTGCAGGGTGTCCACTTGCCTCGCATGGTAATCATGGTGGACGAAGCCGCACAGACAAATCCAGCCGTGTTCTCCGCTAGGGCTAACCTTCAAGTTGGAACAGACTTCTATCACTTCATTGCCATTGCCAACGCCTCTTCCATGTTCGATCCGCATGGATTGTTCTGCGAGCCTCGCATGGGCTGGGGAAGCATTCAGGATGGTGACGAGCATTGGGAAACGAAGTCTGGTGTATGCGTGAGGTTTGATGGTCTTAAATCACCGAACGTCAAGGCTGGAAGACTCATCTACCCATACCTATTTGGTCAGGAGAACATTGACACCATCAAGAAGAACTTCGGGGAGGGTAGCCTTGAGTGGAATAGCTATTGCAGAGGGATGTGGTCTCGTTCGGGAGCAAGGAACACAATGCTTGATTCCGCAATGATTACGGATGGTCAGGCAAGGGAGGGAGTGATCTGGCAGGGTGGTGGAGTGAAGACTATCGCAGGGCTTGACCCAGCGTTCACCACGGAGGGAGATGATTGCATCCTGCGCTTTGCCAAGGTGGGGAAGGCTGATGACGGGAACCTGACCATGCTTCTCACCGACACGGTACGTCTCAATTTGCAAGACGATCCCAACTATCCGCTGTTCTACCAAGTGGCAGACCAGACGATCAATGAACTGAAGGCGAGGAACGTGAAGCCAGAAGACTTTGCTCTTGACGCAACTGGTGCTGGTGCTGGCATTGCCGACATCATCTCTCAGCGGTGGCAGTCTGGGTTTGTGCGAGTGAGCTTCGGGGGGGCGGCTACGGATGCGCCAATATCCGTGGAGGACAATCGTCCTGCAAAGCAAGTCTACGCCAATCGGGTGACGCAACTTTGGGGTCAGATCAAGGTGATCGTGATGGGCGGCAGGTTGAGGGGTCTTGATGATCAGACAGCAAGGGAGCTTTGCGCTCGCATCTACACGCTCAAGAACGAACGCACATTGCTTGAGAGCAAGAAGGATTTGAAGAAGCGCACGAAGGGTAACTCCCCAGACAGAGCGGATGCCCTTGCCCTGCTGGCTGAATTATTTGTGGCGCAAAACGGCATTGGTGATGCCTCTGGAAGTCAAGAGCAAAATTCTGAGGAGTGGGAAAAATATGCGCTTGACCATGAGATTGAGGCTGACTATCGGTAGGGCATGAAACGCCCAAAAGCAAAAACACCAAAACCGAATCCGCTTGATTGTTACGATCTGGATCTGATCGGATCATTCCTGTATAGATACTCTGATTTCTTTGAGGATCATTGCAAAAGGATGAATCGATACACTACTGCGGAGACCCATGAACTGATCATGCGAGTTAGCGCAATAACGGCAGATAAGGCTTAACACTATGGAAAAAACAAAACTGGTGCGTAATGCGCCTCATCAAAAATACCATCTAGCCGATGGAACATTTGCACATTGACTTAAATTCCATTATGTCTTAATGTTCCAATATGAAGGCAATAGATTTGACTGGTCAATCATTTGGGAGACTGGTTGTGCAAAGAAAGTCTTTTGATTTCTCAAAGGAAATTGAATGGGTCTGTCTTTGTTCTTGCGGAAACACAAAAATAGCAAGCACCAGACTATTGCGAAGAGGGGCCGTAAAAAGCTGTGGATGCTTAAAGCTGGAAGAATTAAAATCTAGGGCAACGCACGGATTGAGCAAAACATCAGAATACAGGGCATGGCAAGCAATGCAATCTAGGTGCAGTAAATCCAGCAAGCAAAAAAAAGATTATTATGATAGAGGAATTAGGGTTTGTCGTGGATGGGTTGGCAAAGGTGGATTTATAAGATTTATAGATTATGTTGGATTGAAGCCAACGCCGAATCATTCGCTGGATAGAATCAATAATAATAAGGGCTATCAACCAGATAATGTTCAATGGGCGACATCAAAACAACAAGTAAACAATCGCTCATTAAAAAAAATTGAAAACTTTTCTGATGAAGAAATGATTCAAGAAATGAATCGTCGTGGATTCAGAACAACCAAAATGAAAAAACATGGAAAAGATAAAACTAATTAGAAACCAACCTCACCAGAAATATTTTTTGGCAGATGGAACTCAAGTTGCAGGTGGTTCAACAATATCAAAAATTGGTGATGATCCAGCCGCATTGATTGCATGGGCGCACCGACTTGGAAAAGAAGGCAAGGATTATAGAAAAGTTGTTCAAGAGGCTTGTGATGTGGGAACCCTATCCCACTTTATGATTGAGGCTTTTTTGAACGGATTTGTTTGTGACCTTGAAGATTACGAGACGGAGTTGATCGACAAGGCTTTGATGTGCTACAACAAGTTTGTGGATTGGTGGGACGAACAGCATTTAGAGAAAGTTGCCACGGAGATTCAACTTGTGAGCGAAGAGCATCGCTACGGAGGCACGATTGATCTGATTGCCCATAAAGATAATGGTCATCATGTCTTGATAGACTTCAAGACCAGCAAGAAGATCAGCGAGTCGTACTGGCGGCAATGTGCAGGGTATGCACAATTGTGGAACTGCAATCAGCCAGTTGCGGAGTATGTGGCGATGGGTGAACCATGCTCTTGCAAAACCAACCAGATCAAGTCTCACGCCATCGTTCGCATTGGCAAGCAGGAGGAGGGGGACTTTGAGGTTGTCTGGAAGGATGATCTTTCAAAAGAATGGCTTGTCTTCCAAAAGCAAGTTGACTTGTATTGGGCCATGCAAGCCGCAAAGCCTGAGCCAAAGCCAAGGGGGAGGAAGAAGAAATGAAAAATATCACCATAACCATAAAGCCATACTACCATGAATGCGGCGATGGCTGTTGCACCGAATCGGGCGACACCATCTTTGTTGACGGAGTGATGGTGGCATCTGGCCCATGCGAACATAACAGGCTTATTGGTTTGCTGAAGCACCTTGGATTTTCAGCAACCATTATCGGGCAAGATTTAGACGGAGAAGACTCATGGTCACTATGACAACACCAGCAAACCTAGACGCAGAGAGGGCATTCCTGTCCTGCGCCATTCAGAACATCAGCATTCTCAACGAGGCGGCTGATTACGCATCGCCAAAGCTATTCCATCACCCTGCTCACAAGCGGATCTTTGAGTCTGCCTTGGAGCTTTGGAAGGAAGGCAAGGATTGCGATCTGGTCACGCTAACTGACTTGATGTCGAACGCCGGAACGCTTGAGCTTTCTGGCGGGGCGGCATTCATTACCGAGTGCTTCATGTCGCCAGCCGTGACGAGCAACTGGCGTGAGTACCTAGAGATCCTGCGCCAGAACCACACGAGGAGACTTGCCGTTAGTGCCGCAGAACGGATCATCGCTTCCGCACAGAATCCAGCCGAGGCAGGAGAATTGAGCGAGGTTGTCCAGAAAGCATTGGTTGCAGTAGCCGCCGATGCAGAGAGCAAGGGAAGGATTGAGTCGCTGAAGGAAGTTGCTCTTGCACGAATCTCTGCCTATGAGGAGATTTATAAAAACAAGGGGAAGCTGATTGGAGTCACTACTGGCTTCAAGCCGCTTGACGATTTGACGGGTGGATTCAGGGAGGGGCAACTGATCGTTATCGGGGCGGCAACCAAGGGAGGCAAGACCAGCATGGCAGTCAATATGGCTACCCGTGCCGCTAATGCTGGACATCCTGTTGGCTTTATCAGCCTTGAGATGAGTAGCGGCGAGTTGTTTGATCGTTTCGTTTCCTCCTACGGAGGAGTCGATGTGAGCGTTCTATCCAAGGCTCCAACAGCGCACGACATCGGCAACATTGGTAGGGCCGCTCATCAAGCCTCCCTTCTGCCAATCTACATTCGGGATGAGGGAGATGTGAATCCTCTTCAACTGCGAGCCGCAATGCGTCGTATGTGTGCCGTTCATAAAACACGCATCATCGTCGTGGATTACATTCAGTTGCTTTCCCCTACCGACCGCAAGGACAGCAGGGAGCGGCAAGTTGCAGAGGCCTCCAGAACGCTCAAGCAACTAGCCAAGGAGCTAGGCATTACCATCATCGCCTTGACGCAACTCAATGCGGAGGGTGCCAGCCGTGAGTCAAGGGCAATCGAACATGACTGCGATCTATTTCTGGTCATCGAACGTGACGATCAGGGTAACTGGTACCTGAACATAAAGCTTGCACGAGCTTGCGGTCGTGCTAGCATTCCTCTAGCCTTTCGTGAAAGCTATATGCGCTTTGACGAGAAGTAACAAATAAAATAAAACATAATGCAATACGATAACGAAAAGAGGTTTGTCCTCTTCACAAAAGACAACGTCAACCCCAAGGCTCCGAACTGGAATGGCACCATCACCATTGACGGTAAGGAGTGGGAGATGAGCGCATGGAACAAGGTGGACAAGCGGGGCGGCTCGTTCATCTCTGGATCAATCAAGGAGCCTTTCAAGAAAGGGCTTGACTCACACAACAAGGATAAGAGCAACGGCTTCGCCCCGAAGGATCGGGACGAAGACATCCCATTTTAAGCGGTAGTGGGGGTTGAACCACTCCCGATAAGAATCCCCTCAATGCCTGATTGTCAGCAGGTGTTGGGGGGAATTTTTTTGTTGACATGACTGCGGATCAAGTATCCATGCGGCTGAAGAGGCGATGAAATTTTTTGAAAAAAAATCTTGCGTGGAATAAAAAATCTGAAAGGATGGCTTCAAGCGGAACAACCTCCGTGATTAAAATGAAAGACACACAATACTACAAAATGTCATATGCCGCCGCAGTTGCGGCAATGATCGGAACCGCTGGAGCCTATGAGGTTCCAGTACCATGCAACGAAGCCGTCCCATTCAGGACTCGTGTTCTCTCCGTGGAGTCTCCACGCAGGAATGTAGAGGCTAGTGATGTGATGGTGTACGAAATGTACAAAGACCTGTTCTCGAAAAGGCAGGAGCCAATCGAAATCAAAGTGGAGGTTGTAAAATGAGCATTCACGACACAGACGACCGCAACACAACGCTACGAATCATCGCAGACAAGGAGTGCGAGATCAGGGAGCTTGAGAGGGAAATGGCAACAGCCGACGATGATCGTCAAGCCGTTATCGAGGATGAAATCGCCAGCTTGGAGTACGACATCGAACGCCTAAGCGAAGAACTATGAACATCCTCGTAATTGTAACTGGGTCAATCGGCCTCGTCGCCTCATACGTCCTTGGGCTTTTGTTCTACGGAAACTTCGTAAGACAAAAGCAACTTCGGGAACTAGCACTCCTCTTTAGGGAGAACCAAGAAAAGTTCAATCTGTATTTTTACAATATAGCGATTGACATCACCAAGCAGGAAATCGCCGCCCGACAAGAAGATGACATTGAAGATTGATTCTCACGAGCTTGATCGTTACGAGCTACGGCTTCGCCTCATGGAAGATAAAATCATTGACCAGAAGGCAATCATTAACCACCTTGTTTCCGTCATTGACGAACTCAAGCGTTGCAACACCTACGGAAAAACCAAACAACTGTCAGACATCGCAGACGCAACATTGCAGAACACTCCACTCAACTAACCACCAAACCAACATCATGCAAAAAGAACTGATCGTAAAGAAACGGAAGTCAATCAAGGAACTGCCATTTCTCATGGCATACCTGCGAAAGCATAAAATCGCCACAGCAAGCGACATTCGGGATAGCCTCGGCTATTGCCCCAGAACCTGCCGCTTTATCGCTGAAGCCAGCGATGGTAAAATCATTGGTAGCGACAAGGGTTATCGTCTTACATCCAAGACAAGCCCAACGGAGTTTGCTGAATGGGAGCGAGGGTTTCGATCACGCATCAAGAAAATGCAGAGTCGTTTGATCCAGACGCAAAAGGCATGGCACGGAAAAATCAACTAACAAACAAACACAAATATGAGCATCATCATCCCAGCAGGAGTTGACGAGGATAGCGTCAGGGTTCCAATGCAGTTCCCTCTACGAGCGGACGCAGACACAGTTCTGGATTATAACGGACGAGTTGTCCTGACAATCGACGAATCAATCGCACCAGCGGAGGCATTGAAATTCTCAAAGCTGTTCTCGCTCGCTCCTGAAATGTTCCAGCTATTGGGCGAGTGCTACATCACATTGAAGCTTGTTGCCGCAAACACGGACGGCTATGTTGACGAGGAAGGCAACCTACTAAACAGGGTGGAGAAAGCTATCGCAAAGCTGGCATGAATGATTGCCAGTCCAAAATGAATGGCAATGTATTGCGTATCTCTCAATCAACAGATGGGTTGGGAGGTAGTGAATACGCATTGTCGTCTATTGTTTCACGAGCAATTGATAAGTTTTGGGAACGTAGGGGCATCAACCCGAATGAGCAAACAACATACAACAACTATAAATTCTACTCTAACAAAAATGGAAACAACCAAACTAAAGAGGGGTGATCTCTCACCATGTGGGACAAAGAGGTTCTGGGCTTATCAGGCAGAGCTATCTAAAAAGACTGGCGAGAAGCGTCAGCGGTGGGTGCCTGTAGAGAAGTTTGAATCCTATAGGAGGGACTGCATTGAGAAGCAAGCCCTCTGCCTAGCCAGACTAGATTACAAGCGGATGCAGGAAGCGAAGACCAAGCACCTGAACATCAAATGACCGACCCAAAATACCAACATGGTTCATCCAAAGATGGATGGATGGAGCAGAACGACACACCGCGCACGGATGCCGCTAAATCCTATTGGGACTCAGCAGAAAGGGAGAATTGCGTCTCAATCGTTCACGCCAGACAACTTGAACGAGAACTCGCCGCATCACAGGCCGAGGTCGCAAAGTTAGGGGCTGAGGTCTTGGTGCTTAAAAAACAGGTTGCGGCATTACGATCCGAGAAGAATGCTTGCCTTGATGGCAACGTATATTACGGAGACAAAATTGTAATCCTCAACGATAGAATCAATCGGGCACTTGACATATTAACTGAACGCATCAAATGAAAACACTATTCGGAAAATGGGTAAGATCAGAATACGCAGAGCGTCTTGAGAACGATCTAGCCATTGCAGAACGTGAGAGGCTAGAGGCAATTGATCGTGCGTTATACTTCTCCAACGAGATCGACATCCGTGATCGACTTATCAAAAAACTGGAGCAGGAAATAGAAAGACTCAATCCATGAAATACAAAATAGAGTTTGACGGATTGGAATCCTTTGAACACGAGGTGGCATTCAAATCCATTGACATCCTAGAGGTGATCAAGGGCTTGCTGGCAGAGATCCGATTGAGCGACAAGCACGATTCTGGTCAACTGAAAAGCGGAGATCCCATCACCCTGCACATGGTGAGGGAGTTTGTCCTACAGTCAGCCAAGCACCACGAGATTGACAACCTGCTATAACGCCCGACGGAATCGCCCGACGGAATCGCCCGACGGGAAATCGCCCGACGGAACCCAGCGGCGGCGGCATCGTCCAGCAATGTGTGTAATTGTTAGCATTCGTCTTACAAACCACAATGTGCGTAAAAGTTAGCAATCGTTAGCAATTGTCTTACGTCCTTCAAAGTTAGCACTTGTCTGACAAACCACATTGTAAGCAATTGCAAGCGTTTGTATAAGGCTGTAAGACAAGGCATAAAAGGCCGTGGAATCGTCGGGAATTGTTGGCTGATAGAATGTCGCACGGAAAATCAAAGTGATTTATAGGCCATCCTTGCGCGTTGCGATTTTGGGAGGGGATAGGACAAGGGCACAAAAAAGCCCCTCCCGATTAGGGGAGGGGCTTGGACTGTTTGGGATTTATCTTCCCCGTGCCAATTCCCATAGGAACAGGGCGAGGGGAAACAATCCAAGAAACAGAGCTATTTCTGCTATCATATTATTTAACAGGGTAGCCTGTCCATGAAGACAGTTTTTTGATGAAAATTAGGCAAGCTCTATTGTGTCGATTTTTCCAAAATTGCCTTGCCAGTTCATGCCTTGCCACCTTGCCACCCTTAACAAGGGCAGGGGAAAGCATTTTATCTATTTCTTTGAATTCACTCATATAACAAATCCGGATGTGTCTTTCTTTGCGTCGCCCTTTGCCTTCAGTCCCACTATCACGCCTGAAGGATCAAGAAAACGGAGGTCATTCTCATCGCCGTTAATGACAGGAAAACCCTGCCACCTTTCGGGAATCTCCTTGAATACAGCGGCCACGTTCACGCCAGCTGACAGAGCGGCATTGCAAGCTTCATTGTTGCTTTCACTTCGTGAGAATGTCAGGTGATAATTAGCAATAGGATTTCGTGAAAGAAATTGCACCTTCCCGATATTTTTCGTGTAATCATAAAAGCTAATGTCAGGATGAGCATGGAAAATTGACTCATAATCTCCCATCTTAATATCATGCCAATTGATATCGCTCGTGCCATTTAAGCGAACGCATGGAATCAAGCCTAGCTTGTCAGCCTTCTTTTTTAGGGCGTCAATATCCTTTGATAATTGAAGCAAAAAAGCGGCCTGATTTTGCACGAAATCAATCGTTTTTCTTATCCTCGCTTGTTTAACGCTATTGAACTTGCCACGGCCCGCAGAATAAAGGCAAGCCATGCGGCACCCTTTAGACGCCCATTTGCAGGTATTGGTCAGGCCGCTTGCGTCACTTGGTGCTAGATACAAAATGCCTGTCAAAAATCCCTTAGCTTGTCCCTTGACAGTCTTGGCATTAGTGTCAATTGATAGTAGTTTAGTTGTCATTTTTTTGTTGTGTTTTTTGTTGTGTTTCTAGTTTGCTTTTCCCGTCTCATTGTATCTCTTTGTTGCCTGAAATTCGCCCTCTTCTATTCCATAAATATACGCCCAAATAAGGCTATAAAGATCCTTTTTAGTGGTGAAACCGCTTCGCAAAGGATCGCACGTTCCACCGCCTGACGTTGCCATCCTTTCCAACTTGTGCCCTCCATAGGCACCGCTGATAAAATAGGTGCCTACATTGGCTGAATACGTTTGATTTGGCACTTCTCCGCTTTTGGTGTAGGGCTCAGGATTTGCCTTCACTAGCGCATTTAGCCTTTTCACGGCACCCTCTAAGTCTCTCATTGTGATTTTCATATGCTTTGTTGTGTTTTTTGTTGTGTTTTTATACGTCAATTAGTTCTGGCAATCCAATTTTAACACTTCCCGAAATGTTTTCCTTGTTGCTAAAAACAAATACTTCATAACCATGCGTAGCATGATTGTAAGAGCCTTCAAAGATGACGGCGTGGCCATAATGGCATTCAGCCATGATGCGAGCGGCCTTGATCCTGCAATCCCTCTTTTGTTCTGTGTGTTTGCTCATATGTGGTTTGTTGTGTTTTTTGTTGCTACTAATTCCAAAAAATGGCAAAGAAAATTGCCAAAATTATTGCTTCAAGGAAAAGAATTCCGGCGATGTTATGAAGTAGGTTTTTCATCGATTTATGGGGTGACATTTTGGGCGAGTGCTTCAGAGATTCCCCCATTTCTTTCTAGTTGGTCGATAAAATTGCAAAAATCATATAGGCATTCTGCGGTTTTTGCGTTGTGTCCCTTGGTGATGCTTTTTCGCTTCTTCTCGTTTTCCCAATGGTCAGGGAAAGCATCCCAAAAAGCGTCTCTGATATCTCCTTGGCAAGTGTAAGTGTGCATAGGTCGTAGGGTGTATGTTGTGGTTGGTTGTTGGTGATTAGAGGCCGCATTCGGTGAGGCTGAAGAATCTTTTTGCAGGTGGGGTCTTTTGTTCATGCCGTAGTCTGTCCCATTCCTGCCTCCTATAATAGAGGTCGGAATCGGTGAAACCCATTTCGGCATAGTAGTCGTCTACCTCGTAACCCTGCTCTTCAATTTCGTTGTTCGTAGTGTTTTTCATGTTGTTTTTTGTTGTTGTTGTTGTTGTGGCGTTGCTCACAAGAAAAGAATCTCAGATTCCACGAGCATTCCAAGAAAAAAAATCACGATTTGAAAAATAATTCCCAACAAAATTCTTGCCTTTTCTCTGTCACTTGATCTAGTTTCATTGTCACACGTTTGTTTTCTTACGTCTTACACATGCCTTCCCCTCTCACAGTTGACAAGAAACAAGTCAGGGCAACATACCTAGCAACAGGCTGTCTTACAGAGACGGCAAAGCTTCACGGGCTGAAACCAGCTACAGTCAGGCAATGGGCAAAGCGTCAACAATGGGAGACTTCATCAAATGCTCTGAAGCTGATTAAAAAGGCTGAGGAGATTCAGGAGATTAAAAGAGAGAACGGACATCGTGACGCTGTCACTACTTGTCACACTTCGGATGCTTTGTTGAGTTCTTTAGATGAGCGAAAGAAGGCTTTTCACTCATCGATGGCAATCGGTTTATCCAACGCCGCCTCTTGTCTTACAGAGTTGGACAACATGAGTGCGCTGGAGGCTAGTAGGAAGATGGTGGACTTGGCAAACGCTGGTAAGACAATCTTCGGGATAGGAAGTGACAGCGACAAGCCCACGTTGAATGTGAACGTCTTACAGGCAGGCCTGAGTGACTTTGTCTTACCTGTTACCGCAAGCGTGGTATAATAGCTTGTAAGACACGATAAGAGGATGTAGGACAGCTACGAGGTAGTATCTTGTAAGACGTAGATGACGTAAGACATATATTTGCCTGCAAGATGA